>DATNIO010000126.1:0-13154 GCA_035604385.1 Verrucomicrobiia bacterium
GTCCCAGGCGGCGCCTGCGCAGGCTCAGGCGGCTTCCGGCAACGTGATGCACACGGATAATTATCAGCGCTCGGCGCGGCTCGATACCTATAAGGTGATTGCCGACAGCGGCGCGGGGCGCGGCGAAAACATTTATTTCTACAAATGCTGGATGTGCCACAACCAGTACGCCAAGACCGGGCCTTATCTGAAGGAACTTTTCAAGCATTCGCAATTGATGTCCGGCGATCCTGTGACGGATGAAAATGTGGCCGTGAAAATCAAGGAGGGCGGACCGGGGATGCCCGCGTTTGGCACCACGTTGAAGGACGCCGATGTGGCCGATCTCATCACGTACATCAAGGAAGGGAAGTGCTGCGTTGAGGGGGAGAATCCGGGGCCGAATCCGTGGTATCGCGCGGCGACGCAAAAGTGGACGGTGCAAAACGGCTTGTCGGGCGGCGTCACGGGAGTGGTCAAGATTCCGGCCGGAGATTCGCCGGAAGGCGTTGGCGTGCAGCTGATCGCGCCGAACGGCGTACGCACGACCGTGTATACGGACGCGCAGGGACACTACGAATTTCCCAAGATGCAGACCGGGGATTACGTTTTGCGGATTCCGACGCCGCTCTTGTTCAAGCCTTACGTCATAAATTCCGTCCACGTTGACGGAGCTTCCAAGCTGGACGACATCGTTCTGGAAAGAGTTTCCGATACGGATGGCCTCCCGGCCACGTCGGAGATTGAACGCCAGCTCAGCGGCGCGGAATTGTTGTGGAATATGCCGGGTACGGCGCAGGAGAAAGCGACTCTTCAGAAAAATTGTTCCGCATGCCATTCCTGGCAGCAGATTTTCCGCAACCGCTATGACGAACACAGCTGGGGACTGATCGTCGACCGGATGACGCAATATTCCGGCACTTCTCTCGTGATCCGCATCAAGGGAACCTCATCCACGGGCGGCGGAAACAATTCGGTCACGCGCCAAGACGGAACCTCGGCCGAAGAAGTGAAAACGCTGGTGAACTTTCTGACGCGTGTCCGCGGACCCAACGCGCAAGATGAACCGTTGCGCGTGTTCCCGCGCCCGCGAGGAGCCGACACGAAGGTCATCGTTACCGAATACGAGCTGCCGCAGTCGCTGTTGGCCTTGCATGATGTCCAAGGCGACTCGAAAGGGATGATGTGGTTCACCAGTCACAAGACCGATGTCGTCGGCAAACTGGATCCGAATACGGGAATTGTGACGGAATACACCATTCCGCTCACACCGAAAGCGATGCCCGGCACGCATGCCGTAAGGATCGACAAGAACGATATCCCGTGGTTTTCAGAAAACTGGGGACACAACCTGAACCGTCTCGATCCACAAACCGGAAAAGTCACGCAGGTCAAGATTGAAGACGCTGTTCCTTTGAATGCGCCTGGGTTTGGCAATTTTTCCATGACGGCTGATGGTTACGTCTGGGACAGCCGCGACTTTAATGTGCGAAAAATCGACCCGGAAACGGGCAAAGTGGTCCAGCGCTATCCCCTGCAGGTAAGCTTCAGTTACGACAACCTGATTTCCGCGGACGGGAAATACTATGGTGGCGGCGGGCTGCCAGCCTGGGGCAACACCATAGAGCGGATGGACCTGAGCACAGGAGAGTGGATCAAGCAGAACTCGGGTGTGCACATGATGACCGGTAAGCGTGGTGGCTTCGATCCCTACGACAATCCCTGGTTTGGCGGAGGCGACGGCGCCTTGATCGAATTGAACACCAAGACGGGCCTCATTGAAGAGCACGTCCCACCGCTGGCCCCGAGCCCGCTGACGGATTTTTACGAAGCCCAGCCGGACAAGAACGGCGAAGTCTGGGCCGGGGTGCTCCACGGGCGGCAGATGGTGAGATACAACCAGAAGACTGATGGCTGGACGGTGTATGAGATGCCCGAGCCGTTCACCTACGACCGCAGAACTTACATTGACAGTTCCACCCATCCAGTAACCGTATGGTATGTTGATTACAATGGCTACCTGGTCCGCGTCCAGCCCCGGGAATAAGCGCGAGTATTTGTAGAACTGCTTCTCGCGAATGCATTTCCGGGCAATTGCCCGCGCGAGAAGCGGCTTCCTCCCATTGAAATTTTTAAGGGTCTCACACCAGAACTTCAGGGACTTCCATTCTTTGTTTGCGGAACGCAGACTCAAACGCTTTGACGACGGAGGGATCGAAGTCTGTGCCCGTACTCTTCAGGATCGCGTCGCGCCCCTCGATTGGCGACATCCCTTTTCGGTAAGGGCGATCGCTGATCATCGCATCGTATGCGTCGGCGACCGTGATGATGCGAGCCTCAATGGGAATCTCTTCGCCCTTCGTGGGATGGTAGCCCGTGCCGTCAAACCGGTCGTGATGCGCGAGGATAATGGGCAAAACGCGGCGAAGCGAGCCGCCGACGGGCGTGAGGATCTTGATGCCTTTCTCCACGTGGGACTTCATCTCTTCCGTTTCGCCCTCGTCCAGCCGCGCGGCTTTGTAAAGGATACCGCGGCTGATTTCGAGTTTCCCAATATCGTGTAACAAGGCCGCGGCGCGCACATCCTCGATTTGCTGTTCCGGCAAGCGCATTTCAGCGGCAATGGTGGTCGCGTAAACGGACACCCGGTAGGAATGATTCTGCGTGAACTTGTCATTCCCGATGAACTGATTCAGGATTTGCAGCACGCCGTAATACGTCTCCCGCAGTTCGTTCAGCCTCCGCTCGCCAAGCTCGTAGAGACTCCCGGTGGCATAGGCTGAAATCAACAGGAACCCGCCCCAGACGGCCAAGTCAGACCAGGCCAAAAGCCCTTGCGTCTTCCACGTAAACGCTCCGCCCAAGGCTGACGGGTTCATCAGGTTCATCCACACGACAAAGAGGATGGAGGCCACGGCTGCCTCCACCGCGCGACGCCGGCCGAAATAATACGCAGCCATGAGCGTCGGGAGATTGTAAAAGGTAAGAACTAAGCGCTGCCCGGCTATGAAGAAATTGACGACTCCTGCGGCAGCAATGATCGATAGGATCAGGAGAAGCTCTTTGTTAATGTCGCCTAGGCGCGAAATCCAATTGCGTTTCACTGTGAAACTCCTGCTGTAGAAAAGTGAATCTTCAACTTGGGGATACCCTTGGCGATAGTGCCGAAAATGGTCTTCCGGGGCAGTAGTACTGTAGTTTGTTGTGCTTGATAGGTTATTGCATTACCGGCCCGCCCGTAATACGGCAGGAGGCCGGCCTTTCTTTCCCAATTTGGGAGATTTTCCCGGCAAGTTCGTTGTGCCGAGAGCAGGAGGAGCGTAAAATGCGCGGACCGCCGAAGCAGCGGTCCTAAAGCGAAGGTGATCGAAGGTGGTCTTCAAACAATTCTATCTGCCCTGCCTGGCGCATGCTTCCTACATGATCGGAGACGAGGCGGCGGGCACCGCCGCCGTCGTCGACCCGCAACGCGACACGGATCAATACATCGCCTTTGCCGCTGAGCACGCCCTCAAAATCAAGCACGTATTTCTGACGCATCTCCACGCCGATTTTGTCGCCGGCCATTTGGAACTGCGCGACCGTGAGGGCCCCACGATCTATCTCGGCGCCGCGGCCAAAGCGGCGTACCCGTTTACCCCCATGCACGATGGCGAGATTCTCGAATTCGGACACGTACGCCTGAAGGTGCTGGAAACGCCGGGCCATACTCCCGAGTCGATTTCCATCCTGGTTTACGACCTGAACGAAAGCAAAACGCAACCGCGCGCCGTGCTCACCGGAGACACTTTGTTCATCGGCGACGTAGGGCGCCCCGACTTGCGCGCGGCTCTGGGTTGGTCGGCCATTGAACTGGGCGGCATGCTCTTTGATTCGCTGCACACGAAGCTGCTCGCCCTGCCGGACCAAAGCCTGGTATATCCGGCGCACGGCGCGGGCTCGCTCTGCGGCAAGGCACTCAGTAAGGAAACCTTTTCCACCTTGGGGGAACAGCGCCGCTCGAATTACGCGCTGCAGCCCATGAGTAAGGAAGCGTTCATTCAAGTGGTGACAGCCGACCAGCCGGAAGCGCCGGCCTACTTCACCTATGACGCCGTGCTGAACAGCGAAGAGCGGCCCACCCTCGATCAAACGCTGGCGCGCGTAAATCCCATGGTGCTCGACGATTTGCTTGCCTTGCAGGAGGTAGGCGCGCAGATCCTCGATACGCGCGATCCCGGCGAATTCGCCGCAGCCCATCTGGCTGGCAGCATCAATATCGGTCTCGGCGGCCAGTATGCAACGTGGGCTGGGACGGTATTGGATCGGGATCATCCGATCGTAATCATCGCGGACCCCGGCCGGGAAAACGAAGCTGCGACTCGCCTGGGGCGCATCGGCTTCGATCATGTGGTTGGATATCTGAAATACGGATTGCATAGTCTGAAATCGCGGCCGGACCTGACCGTTACGACGGAACGCGTCAGCGCGCCGTATGCGGCGGAGCTTTTGTCATCTGGTGAGCCTCCGCTGGCCATTGATGTCCGCACGCCGCGGGAGCGCGAACAGAAGCACATTGCAGGCAGCTTTGGCGTCCCGCTCAATCATCTGGTGGAAAATCTGGGGAAAATTCCGAAGGACCGCTCTCTCCTGGTTTACTGCGCGGGCGGCTACCGGTCGTCCATCGCCGCCAGCCTGTTGCAACGCGGCGGATTTGATCGCGTCGGCGAAATTGCCGGCGGCATCGTGGGATGGGAAGCTGCAAACTTGCCGGTCCAAACTCTGCAGACTTCGTCATAGAAACTCAGGAGCCGCGGACTGCCCAGATTGTGATGTCTGTTACCGGGTCCGTTGGCGAAAGCCTTGCAGCGCTCACCATCAGCCGAGCATGCACGTGATTCTACTGCAAGAGACAAACACAAGAACCATCGGCAAGGTTCACACAAAAGAAAACACGTGAAGCCCGCGGTAGGGGCATCCGGGCGGAATGCATCCTACTTGTAGTATTAAGACTACAGCTATATATTGCAAAAGCACTTTCCGTCGCGGTTAAAAAGTGTAGAATA
The DNA here is from genome assembly GCA_035604385.1 of Verrucomicrobiia bacterium. Taxonomy (GTDB): domain Bacteria; phylum Acidobacteriota; class Terriglobia; order Acidiferrales; family UBA7541; genus Palsa-360. Next base: position 5,025 of record DATNIO010000126.1, read on the forward strand.
TTCTCACCTGTGACACCATAATGACGGCGAGAATTGCCCACATCTCCGACGTCCATTGGGAGAGCGGCGACCAGGCTGTAACCGACAGGCTGGCAGTGGCTCTTGCAGCGGAGCACCCGGACGTGCTGGTATTTACGGGAGATTTGGTCAATAACCCTTGGCGCATACCGCGGGCCAAACATTGGCTCATGGAACTATGCCAAGCTTGCAAAATTGATCCAGATAAGAATTTGCTCGTTATTCCCGGGAACCATGACAATCGTTTGCTCGGCAACTTTGGCTTCCGCCCTCTCACAGGCCTTCCCTTCCGGCTCTCTTTTCGCGAACACATGCGTCGCCGTATTGTACGGTTTCCCGATCTGGGTGTGACCTTCTTCCGCTTTGACTCCAACCCCCTCATGCTTGGTTTTGCGCGTGGCAAGGTCGGCTGGTGGGAATTTTACCGGGTGAAACGAGAATGGAATTCGCTATCCGCCGTGGACCGCGCTCAAATCGACAGCTCTGTGAAAATCGCCTTAGTCCATCATCATCCGATCCCAATCCCGTTCGAGGGCAGCGACCGATTTCTGGTCTTGAAAGACGCCCATCGGTTTATGCAATTTCTTGCGGAAAGAAAGATAGACGTGGTTCTTCACGGCCACATGCATCGGGCCCCATATTCGCTGGTCTCTCTTGGCACATGCGGGAAGGAAGCTCGAGTGCTGGAAGTCCTCGGTGCAGGCTCGGTCATTAAGTATTCTCCCGACCACGATCCCCGTGGACACAATTTCAATCTTCTTTGCGTCGAAAGTCGCGGTCTGCGCTACGTCCGTCAATTCTTCGCGTTACCCGGAGGAGATTTTTCCGAACTGCCGGCGCCAGGCTTCCCGACTCACTCGTTCGAACAGGCCTGGCAGCGCGCGTTCTCTGCAGGGCACAAGTACAGTGCAATTCGGTGGGAAATGGACATCGACGTGGAAGGCGACCGATTCAACGAACTTTCCTACGAGGGCCTCCAAGCTCTCCAAAAGACCGAATTGAGTATCATTAAAATGCCCCGCTATAAACTTGACACGGGGCACATCTCCACAGTTTGGCTAAATCAGAGGAAAACCTCGTCAGGTATTTCAATTAAGGTTACAAAGAGAGCTATCCGAGAAATAGAATTCGAAGTTCACTTTGAAAAGACACCCAAAGAGCACGACCCGGCACGGTTTGCAGTGCAATCGTATGATTGGAATGCGTGCTCGTTAAATCTTGCTGAGTTTCGTAAGAAATTTCCCGCTCGGCCCCTGGAGCGGGAATGGGAAGAAAAAATGATCCGGGTCCCCGTCGACGAATTCTCGTGGACCATACGATTCCCCCGAGAACTTAAGTTCGATCGCGACCGCCTTCCCGAATTCGAGGTCTGGGAGGATAACCCGCGCCAGAAACACGCTTGGCTAACGGCAGTGCTGCAGCCAGCCTTCTATTTCTCGGAGAACCTGAATACCGCTTTTCTCACCATACACAAACCGCCGGTAGGGTTTTTGTACCGCATTTTCTGGCACCTTCCTTCCGATTCGGAGCCGACAAATTTGGCGAAGGCAATCGATAAATTTCGCGTGGAGAAGTTTGCCAATATTCTCCTGGGATGGGCATCTATCGTGATGCATAGTCAGCCTTGGCCTCCCCAACTAAATGAAGTCAAACAGGTTCTTGAAGCCTATGCAACTCTCGTCGCTCAGCGCATCTACGAGAAAGTGGGCAAGGGGATCACCATAGAAGTGAAGCACCTGGACGTCAGTCTGATGGTTTATGATAAAGGCGATGGCGAATTGTGCCCCCAGCTGCGAGTTGTGTCCTGTTGCGGCGAACATTCTGAGTCTTTCATTGGATTCTCATTGGAAGTAGGTGACGGCAACGCTGGACGCGCTTATAAGAATAACGTCGTAAGGTGTTACGATCATTCGGTCCAAGATCCAAAGCGCCGCACTTACGTTCAAATTCCAGGACACCGTCCACACCAGGTCCTTTTTTCAATCCCTCTCTACAATCCCGACGACCCAAACCTCCTATTTGGGATCCTGAACATCGGCGTTCTCTCTATGGAATTGGAAGGCCAAATCGATCAAGCCAATCTGCTCAGGGAACTGAACAACGAGGAGGATATCAAGTGGCTGTTCAGACAAGCACAAATATACGTCTTGCAAAGGCTGCGGGAAATTGTTATCATTTAGCTGAAAATAAAGGAGAGTGTTGCTATGGCCACAACCTTTAAGCTGGTTTCAAAGACGACCATGGGCGGTGTCACACGTTATCAATTTGATGTGGGCAAGGACCAAGGCCCGAATGATAGCCATTTTTCTATCTACCAGGCAGGTCTGAAGATCGAGCGCTCCTTGAAAAAGGTGGATTCCCAAGAAACTGCCCTCCCAGACAAGGCCTAGTTTCAATCCCTCTGCTCTAGTTTTCTCCGCCGGGCTAAAAAGGGCAATCCTCGTACAGCGTCCTGCAAAATCTGTAGGTGGACCATTCGTTCGCCTTCCCGGACCGAATTCGCTCGAGGCTCCATTCCGTGCTCGATGCGACATTGAACGCCATCGCGTCCGATACCTCGGGATGATAAATCTTGGAAATTTGCCAGAGGCCCCGGCTCGCCTCTCCGTCGCCCTTCGCGCGCGGATTGAACTCGGACTCGTGCTTGACGATCCAGAGGGCAAGTTTCGGATTCACGCCGTATTCCGTGGCCTCGGTCTGGACGTAGGCCTTCACTTCCTGGGCCGTTGCTCTGCCAGGTTGCAGCTTTAGAGGGTTGGCCGGAACGCGGGAAAGACTCGCGAGTTGCGCCCGGTGGCTTTTAAAAATGGTCACCTTCACCGGCGGATCAAGCGCACGCGCGGTTTGTGGAGAAGCACCTCGATCGCGCGACCCTGTACCGTGCGCCGCAAATGCAATGAGGGGCAGGGAGTAAAAAGCGAGCCAAAGAAGCTTCTTGATCGTGGTGGTCTGCATGGGAAGGAGATTATACATAAAGGCGAATCTAAAGCGAAACTAAAATCTGACCTGAATTCCAAGGAATCCCAGTAGGCGATAACTGGCGGGTGGCGCACCCGTCGAGGCGGGTTTGAATTTTCGGGTGCCGCATCCTTCACGTTCTTTGTGAAGGGTGCGGGTTTTTTAGTGGACTATGCCCACGATCCCGTGGGGAAAATCTTGCAGGGGAACGATCCGACGGCAACGTGCGACCAGAACAGCAGAACATTACTGCAAAACCCAGTTGACTTCTTTCTCGACAAATCGGAACGCATACCGCGGGTGATTCGCGTCGGAGTCATCGCACCTGGTCACGCGCGCCATGCCAATGAATTTCGGTCCTCCACTTACCAGGGATACCGCAACTTCGGAACCCACCTTCAAGTGAGCCTTGCAGCCAGAGAAGAATGTGCTTCGGCTGACGTTCTCGGTGGCGCACAGTTCCTCGAACCGGTCCTCGAATAATTTCGCATGCAGATCGTGTCCTTGCACCTTCACCGTGACTCGCAGGCGAATGCGCACTTCACTTCGCCGCTCGGGCTGGGCGGCTTGCAATGCCTTCGCCAAGCCGTCTCGCAAGGCCGCAAAGTCGATCGGTTTCTCGAAGTACGCCGTGGCGCCGAGTTCCTCGCAGTATAGTTTGGTGTTGGCGCCGGCTTCCCCGGTCACGATGATGATGGGAATCAACTGCGTGGAAGTTATGGATTTGAACGTCCGGCAAAGCTCAAACCCGGAATAATTGGGCATTCTCAAATCGAGCAGGATCGCGTTCGGTTTGCTTTGCAGGGCCGCGGCCAGCGCGAGTTCCGGGTCACCCGTATCGACGATCTGGTAGCGATCTTCGAGATTGATTCGCAGCAGACGCCGAATCGGCGCCTCATCATCGATGATCAGCAATTTTTGCATGGCGCGATTTTCTCCTATCGACTCAATTCAATTTGACGTCAGGTCCGGCAGCCACCGGGGATTCGGCGCCTGCCGCGCCTTCCGGTTTCTTCGTTTCACCGTTCCCATCCAACACCTCGCGCACTTTGCGTATCAGGACTTCCTCCGTGAATGGTTTACGCAGCAAGTGAGTGCCCGGCTCAAGGACTCCATGGCCGGCGATAAAGCTGTCCGTGTATCCGGACATGTAAAGGACTTTCATCCGGGGATGGCTGGGAGCCAGGCGCTCCGCCAGAACGCGCCCGTTGATTCCCGGCATCACTACGTCGGTGAGCAGGAGATCAATCGGGCCGGAGATTTGCGCGGCGAGCTGCTGAGCTTCCGATCCATCGGCGGCCGTCACGACCCGATACCCGTTTTCCTTCAGGAACAATTGCGCCAGCCTCCGCAGAGCCTCCGCATCTTCGACCAGCAAGATGGTCTCGGATCCGCGGACATTGAGTGGTTCAGGACTGCTTTTGGATGGGACCAGGACATCTTGTTCGATCCGCGGCAAGTAAATCGTGAAGGATGATCCTTTTCCTTTCTCGGAATCAACAGTGATGTACCCGTTGCTTTGTTTCACCACGCCATATACGGTGGCTAGACCCAATCCGGTTCCTTTGTCTCGTCCTTTCGTGGTGTAAAACGGCTCGAAAATTTGCGCCTGCGTTTCCGGGTCCATTCCCGTGCCAATATCCGTGACGGCCAGCATCACATACTTGCCCGGGACTGAACCCGGATGTTCCCTCGCAAAAGCCACATCGATTTCGGCGTCGGAAGTCTGGATGGTCAATTTGCCGCCATCCGGCATGGCGTCCCGCGCATTGACAGCCAGATTCATCACGACCTGTTCCAATTGTCCCGGGTCCGCTTTGACCTGGCCGAGAGCCGGGTCGAGGATCAAGTTCAGATCGATGTCTTCTCCGATCAGACGGGGCAACATCTTTTGCATATCGGCAACCAGCGTGTTCAAGTTTAAAATCACCGGTTCCAGAACCTGTTGACGGCTGAATGCCAGAAGCTGCCGAGTTAATGCCACAGCGCGCTGACTGGCTTTTTCAATTTCCTCGGCGTACTCGTACATGGAATTCCCGGAAACCAGATTTCGTTTTATGACCTGGATGTAACCGAGGATAACCCCGAGGAGATTGTTGAAATCGTGGGCGATTCCTCCGGAAAGCCGGCCGACGGCCTCCATCTTCTGGGCCATGCGAAGCTGCTTTTCCAGCACACCCCGCTCGGTCACGTCCTGATAAATGCCCAACGAGCCAAGCACTCTCCCATGAACCGTCAATGGCACAAGGTGAAGCTCCACATCAACGTAACTGCCATCTTTTCGCTTTCGGCGCGTGGTCAGACTGACGGAGATCCGATTGGAAATCGTTCCGGAATCAACACTCGCTTCGGCCAGCGTTTTCTCGTTCGGAAACAGTTCGACGACAGCCTTCCCGATGATTTCCTGCCGGGCGCATTGAAAAAGTATTTCGAAGGCAGGGTTACACAATTGCACTTTCTTTTCGGAGTCCAGCACCAGGATGGCTAGTGGGTTGTTCTCAATCAGCGCGTTGAGAAACGAAGTCCGCTCGACGACCCTGTTTTCTAATTCATTGTGCGCCTCCTGTAGCTCGGTGTCTCTCTGCTGGATGCGATCGAGCATGCTGTTGAATTGGTCAAAGAGGAGTCCTATCTCGTCCTCGCCTCGCTTTGTTGCACGGATGGAATAGTTTTCTCTGGAGGAGACCGACAATGCTGTATCCGCCAGTTCTCGAATTGGGCCTGAGATCACGCGCTGAAGCCGGGAAGACAATAAGAATGCGACTGCCAGGGAAGCAAGCAAGACGAGGAGATCAATCTCCAGGAACCTGTTGAGACGCGCATCGAGGTCTAGAAGATCGGCCTCTATGAAAATCGTCCCAATGGATTTGCCATTCAGGGTGATGGGTTGAAACAGGACCATATTTTCCCCGACGATCGCACTGGACTGGATTTGCACTGGGGGAGGAGAGAAATCGTTGTTCGCCGCGTCGCGGCTGTAGCTGGCGAAGATATTGCCGTCCTTGTTATAAATGCAGGCGTGGGTCACGTTCTGTTTGGCCTGCAAGGCGGATAGAATTTCCCCCGCCGATTGCGCGTCCCCAAAGCTCAAAGCCGCTGTGCTGTTCGATCCAACCATTCTTGCCGCGGCGCTGAGGTCCTGCGTTTTCGCGCGCAGGAATGTGGACCGGTCGATTACGGCGAACACGACAGAGGCTACGAGCAGGGCCGCGGCAGAGGTGGCCATGACAATCGTTTGAAGCTTCTGCTGGATCGATAAATCCAGGTACGAACGCATCTAGGCCCCTCCATGTCCCGTGGACCGCCTTAGTTATTCACGATTTGTGCCAGCGCCAGCAGTTTGGAGCTGATCTTGAGCCCCGCCCGGGAGGCCGCATTGATGTTGATGTCGAAACGGACGTGTTGATCTTCGAGGGAGAATTGAATGATGCCGCCGTGCGCAGCGAATTGCGTCATTTCTCCCACCGTAAGGATGCAGGACCCATTCAGGGTCGAGAAGATGTGCGCCGTGGTTTTCCTCTCCGAGGAGCTGATGTAAAGGATGTGGCAGCCCCGGGTTTCCATGTCACTCTGAAGGTGACGAACGACCATGGGCCTGCCGTTATCGGTTTCTTTGGGGATAGTGGAAGCTAAAGAGATCGCGAATGGATCTTGCCCCAGAATGCACAGAGAGATGGGCGCCTGCCGGTCAGGGTAAGCGGAGTCTGGCCATTCGACGAAATGCGTCAGGTTATAGAGCATAGCTGCCTTCAATTTGTATTCATCCACGGAGTCCTCCTGCCCGGCGGCGGTCCCGGGAACAAGGACGTGCACCAGGCAGAAAACGAAGGGGACAATGGGCAGTCCACGCATCAAACGGGCAAGAAACCTGCCCCTTGTCCGGGCGGGCGGCTTCTTCCGTGATCGGCGTTGAAGATTCATGTTTAGCCAAATGGACGGTTTCTATTCCGTCCCTATTTCGAATCCACATGAGGGCGATAGGTCAGCTTTATTCGAAAGCTTCGCCCGTCTTGAGGAATCGAGACTTCCACATGTTCGAGGCCGCCGGAGTCGGCGTACCGCTTATCCAGGAGATTGTAGAGACCTCCGGAGAAATCGACCTTTTCCGTAATTTTGCGGCTGAAGACAGTAAGGTTCACGAGGAAGAATCCGCCCAACTCCGTTTGCGCGACGGTTCTTGTCCTGCTCGTATACTGTGCATCGACGCTGGCAAAGAGCTTTTTTTGCAGGAGAGGAACGCTGAAATTTGCCTTGGCCAATTGTCTCGGTGAATTGGGCAAATCATCGCCGGTCAGCACGTCGTGAGTATGTTGTATGGAGTGCGATATGGAGCCTACCAGGCCGCCCGGCCATCTGGCGCCCACCTCGTATTCAATTCCCTTCGTCTGCACTTGCGTCGAATTGGAATAAAGCGGATTGCCGGTAAGGGGATCGATGCTCTGTTCAATCAAATCGTCAATCTGATTCAAGAAACCGGCGCCGGACACGTAATACGTCTTCCCGAAACGGCGCTCCACGTCCACTTCCAAACTCCGAATTTTCTCCGGCTTCAATGCAGGATTGGCGGTATTGCTGTTGTTGCCCGCATAGAAGGCTTCGTAATCGTTCGGCGCGCGAAACGCCCAACTGTAATTTGCCTTTAGGTCCGTGTTCGGGGTCGGGTTGAAGTGCAGGCCCGCTCGCGGGCTCAGCGTGTTTCCATAGATTCCATACCAGTCGCTGCGCAGACCCGCCACCAGGGACAGGTTCTTGCGGATGAAATATTTGTCTTGAAAATACAATGCCCCGACCCGGTTGGACCGATGGTTGTCAAAGTACAAGTGATACGGCTGGATATCGTAATTCAATTGCTGCTGCCGGATATCCTGTCTAAATTCCGTGCCGAACGTGACCTTGTGTCGTTTGAAAAAGACCCTGGAAGCGTCTCCCTGGAAATCCCACCAGGTTCCGTTGGCGGCGTCGTAATTTTCGGTGAACGGTGGAATTCCTTTGCCTGCATAGTCGTAAACGTAGATTCCGTGATAGCCGTACCAATCGTAGGAGAGCCGCCCAAGCGTCTCCCAGGATCCGAACGTGTGGTGATACTGGGCATCGACGTATCGGCGGGCATCCGTCGTTTGGTTTCGTGGGTCGTCGAAAACCGTGCCGAAGGAG
>DATNIO010000127.1:0-29745 GCA_035604385.1 Verrucomicrobiia bacterium
GCCGGCGGGACGCCGGCGCTACAAAAGCTCCATCGCCACTTGTGTGTAATAGTCCCCCGCCGCTCCCAACACCTTGCACGAGCGGCCAAAAGCGGAGCAGTAGTCCTGGAACGCTCGCCACTCATGCAATGGATTGGCGAACTCGTCAAAAATCAGGATCGAACCCGGCCGCAATATAGGGTCCAGCGTGGCCAGGGTGTAGAGTGTGGAAGAAAACAAATCGCCGTCGTTATGAATCACCAGTCTGGAGCGAGGAGTGAAATCCTGCAAGAACGGGCGCAAGGTTTCGTTGAACCAACCTTTCACAAAGCGGATGCGAGGGTCGGATGTTTGAGGAACGACTCCTCCGACGGACATCGCACCCTTTTTTGACTCTCCCGTAACGCTGACCCAATCCTCGGGAATCCCTTCAAAAGAATCGAAGCCAAAGAAGCGGCTATCGGGGTGGGCATTGAGACCGCTCCACTTGAAAAGCGAGTCCCCATAGCGCACTCCAAACTCGAGATAGTCGATGGGTTCTCCAGCCAACACTTTCGACTGCATGTCCGCGTAAAGTTCAAACCTGTGCCTAAAGTACGGAATGGGCTGATTGGCTTTCAGCCACTGATGCAATTGCGTATTGCCGCCCAGAGCGTTTAGAAACTCTCCCTGGTTCCTGAACATCGCCCAGGCCAGGCGCTTTCTACGCGACTCGCTCATCAGCAGCAAAAGCTTTTTCATCATTCCTCCGTGTCTTCTGCAAAGAGAGCGCCCATCGTTCCGGCCACAGGCAGATCCTGCTAAATGACCCATCCTCCGAGATTCAAAGGCAGAGTTTCAATGGACCTACGCATGCAGTCCTATGCGGTTGGCATCATGTCTCGCTCCACAAGCTGCCCGAACAATTCAACTTGCGCGGGAGAAAGATCAGGTTCCAGAACTGCTCTTACATTCCTGTGCACTCGCGACGCGTTCTTGGATGAAAACAGCACGAGCCCATTCGGGTCCGCTTGAACCGAATAGTTTAGCATCAGCGCGGAGATTGTTTCGTCCTTGGAGCAATCCACGGCGAGTTCTGCGGACCAGTTTCCCGCGATTTCGCCATGAGCTTTGAGGAAGCCTGAAACCGATTGAAAACCCGGGCTGAGGGATCCAAACGTGATCGTGAGCCGATGCGAGCCGCCTCGGGGAAGTCTTTCCACATTCCGATGAAGCACGCTGTTCTCAAATTGCACGATCGTGCAAAGTTCCGGCTGGTGTTCCATGGCCTGCATGACAGTTTCGATTCCCGTTGCCAATCCAAAATAGCGAATTTTCCCCGCTTTGACAGTGTCCGTCAGGAATGCCACCAACTCATCGGGTGAATTCTCAGAGACCGTATATTCATGCAGCAGGAAGAAATCGATGTAATCGGTGCCCAGTTCGCGAAGAGATGTTTCGAGGCTGGTCTGGGCGTCTCTCACGCTGAAGGCGCCGCTCTTTACGAGTCCTTGCGCCCGGCGCCGCAGGAATCCGCGCGCGGCGGGCACGAACTGCACGAGCCGCCGCCCCGCTTGCATGGCAAACCCCAGCACGCTTGTGCGCCGCGGTGGCTCGATGCCGAACTTCGTCGTAATCGTGACTTCCGCGCGGCGGGATTTCACGAAAGTACCCAGCAACCCTTCAGCTTCTCCGTAGCCATAGTAGCGGGCAACGTCAAAGTGGCGCACTCCCGCGTCGAACGCTGTCCCGAGCAACTGAAGCGCTTTCTTCTCGCCAACGCTCGCCAGGCGGCTGCAGCCAAATCCCACCACGGGTATTTGGATGTTTATGCCCGGTACAGCAATCGCTCTCATCCTTTCCCCTTTGCGTTAACGGTCTGTATCGCGCCGCGGGCAGTATACACTGGCCACAATTACCCTCGATAAGGTTCACCATTCGTGCCGATTTTTTACATTGGCCGGAGCCGCGTGCTTGCCGGGACAATCCATCCAGGTAAGGTTGGAACTCTTGACTAGTTCAGGATAAAGTTACGATGAAAATGTTTGTGATGGTTCCAGTAGCACAGGCTTCAGCCTGTGGGTTTTAGTCCAAGCAAGGACCAAAACCCACAGGGTTAAGCCTGCGCCACTCGAAGCGTGTGGTGAGGAACGAATGGGAGTCAAGGAGCTGCGCCCCGGGATGAATTTGGAATCAGTGGAATGGCTGAGATGCATCGCGTGTGGCGCGCCCCTCCGTGCGGAATCCGCTTCTCCTGCTGAAAATAATGGAATCGTCACCGAGGGAAAGTTGATCTGCACGTCCTGCGGACGTGTCTTTCCCATCGTGCGCTCGATTGCGAGGTTTGTTCCCAGCGAGGGATATGCCCACAGCTTTGGATACCAGTGGAACTACTTCGATAAGACCCAGCTCGACGGCCACATGGGCAACGACCTGAGCCGCGAGCGCTTTTTCGCCACGACGCAATGGCCGCAAAAGATGGACGGCCAGGTGATCCTCGAGGCAGGCTGCGGCATGGGCCGCTTCACCCAGATCGCGCTCGAAACCGGCGCTGAACTATTTTCCTTTGACTTGAGCAACGCCGTGGAAGCCAATTTTCGCAATAACGGCGATTCCGGCCGCGTCCACATCGTGCAGGCCAGCATTTACGAAATTCCTTTCCGGAAAGAATCGTTCGACAAAGTGTTCTGCATGGGAGTCCTGCAACACTGTCCCGACGTGTGCGCCGCGTTTATGAGCCTGGTGCCCTTCCTGCGGCCGGGCGGCGAGATCGTGATCGACGTCTATCAAAAGCATACGGGGATCTTGCCCCCGTTGAAATATTGGGCCCGTCCCTTTCTCACCTGGATGGGTCCCAAAGGCGTTCACAGATTTCTCTCGCTGGTGATTCCCCCGGCGTTTTACCTGAAAAAGGCGCTCTACAAAGTGCCGCTCGTCGGAAAACCGATTGGCAATCTCATTCCTATCGGCCCGGTATCGCACGCGCCAAGATTAATTTTCACGGACAAAGAGCTGGTTCAGGTGAAAATCCTGAGCGCCCTCGATATGTTCTCTCCCGTGCACGACCATCCGCAAACGCTTGACACCGTGCGCCAGTGGTTTTCCGACGCGGGCCTCGTGAATGTCTACATCGGAACCGGATTCAATGGGATCAACGCAAGAGGAAGAAAGCCATGAACGCGCCGGAGGACATCGAAGCCGGAAAAAGTTTGCGTTTCTCCGGGATGAGTTCCGGCACCATGGCGCGGGGGTCGTCCGAAGCCCCAAACGCCGAGGGCGTCGCTGTAGGACGGCGGCGGCGCATTCTCATCCTGGCGTCTCACGTGATTCAGTACTCTTCTCCACTCTTCCGCCGAATGGCGCAGGATCCGCGCCTCGATCTCCAAATCGCGTATTGCACCCTGCAAGGCGCGAAACCCGAGATCGACCCGGAATTCGGCGTGGAAGTTGCCTGGGACACGTCCGTACTGGAGGGCTATCCGTGGGTTCACTTGCCGAATCGCTCGCCCGTTCCGGGGTTGGGACGCTTCTTCGGATTGTTCAATCCCGGCGTGTGGGGGCTCATTCGCAAGAGTCGCTTTGATGCCGCCATTCTCCCCGGCTATTTTTATTTCACCGCCTGGATTGCCATCGCAGCGGCAAAATGGAATGGCACTCCCATCCTTTTCATAACGGATTCGCACAGCCTGCGAAGCTGGAGAACGCAATCGCCCTGGAAGCTTCGATTCAAGAAGTGGCTGGTGCGGCGAATTTTTTCGCTGGCAAGCGCGATCCTGGTTTCGTCCTCCGGAGGCGTGGAATATTTAAAGTCCCTCGGCTTTTCGAGCGACCACATTTTCCTCGTTCCGACAGCAGTCGACAACGATTGGTGGACCGAGCGAGCGGCGAAAGTAGACCGCAGCGCGGCGCGCGCCGCCTGGAAGATTCCGGCCGATGGGACAGTAGCGCTATTCTGCGCCAAGCTTCAGCGCTGGAAAGGTCCCATGGATCTGCTCGAAGCGTTTGCCCGGGCGAATGTTCCGAATTCTTATCTCGTCTTTGCCGGCGACGGGCCGGAACGGAGCGCTCTCGAACGCCGGGCAACAGAGTCAGGCCTTGCGGACCGCATCCGATTTCTTGGTTTTCTGAATCAATCGCAACTCCCGTCCGCCTATTGCGCCTCGGACTTGTTCGTCCTGCCATCATTGTTCGAGCCCTTCGGATTGGTCGTCAACGAAGCCATGCTCTGCGGTTTGCCCGTTGCGGTCAGCGACCGCGTGGGCGCGAAATTCGATCTGGTGCGTCCGGACGAAAACGGCTATGTGTTTCCTGCCGGTGATGTAGAGGCATTGGCCGCGATTCTCCGGCAGATTTTGCCGGATGAGGAAAAGAGGGCGCGCCTGGGCGCTGCCGCGCGGCGCCGCATGGAAACATGGTCGCCGCGGGAGTACGCGGACAGCATCGTTCGCGCAGTCCAATCGGCAAAGAACAGCGCGGCCGACTGAATTCGATCCTCAGAATTATTTTGGAAAGGCACGATTGCCTAAAGCGCCCCGACTGGCGAAGCGCACGTCCGTCCATCTGGACCTGATCCGGGGTGTCTCGGCCGTCGCCGTCCTGGTGTATCACTTGCGAGGCCTGTTTTTCGTGGACTACCCATTTCTTGCCAACAAATCTTTCTTTTCCAGAGCGCTTTATGCGGTCACCGGCTACGGGCACCAGGCGGTCATGGTTTTCTTTGTTCTGAGCGGGTATTTCATCGGTACGAGCGTGATGGAATCCGTGAGCGAGGCGCGGTGGTCTTGGCGTACTTATCTAGTGAGCAGGCTCACGAGGCTTCAATTGGTTTTGTTCCCGGCGCTTGTTCTGGGTGCTCTGTGGGACCGAATCGGAATGAGAATTCCCCAAGCGGCCCCACTCTACTTCGATGCTCTGTATAAGTTTAATGTCCCGAGCGTCGCCCTGCGTTCCACCGTTCCCGTGTTTTTTGGAAATCTTTTTTTTCTGCAAAGTATTGTTTCACCCGTGTTCGGTTCCAACGGTCCGCTTTGGAGCCTGAGTTACGAATTCTGGTACTACATCATATTCCCCGCTCTGATCCTTGCGACGGCGGCATGGGTGGGAACCCGCATTCGCATTCTTTACGCGGGCGTCGCTCTGCTTCTTCTATGGTTTACCGGTCCCCAAATCAGTCTTTATTTTCTGATCTGGCTGGCAGGAGCCTTGGTGGGACGACTCCAGCCGGCGATGAGATTCAAATCGCTTTCTCCGGCAGTGCCTTGGTCAGCGGGTCTGATCTTCGTCGGCGCTCTTGCATGGTGCCGAACGCACCGCCTTTCGTCTGACTTGCTGACCGACTACGCGGTCGCGTTTTGTTTTGCGCTCTGGCTCTACACATTGCTCCTTGGGTCGCGGGAGGATGCTTCTCCGGCTTACAGAAATGTGGCCAAGAAGCTGGCCGGGTTTTCCTATACGCTCTATCTGACTCATTTCCCGGCGTTGCTCCTTTTGCGTGGTTTGCTCGATCCTCAGGGAAACTGGCAACCCGATCCGCGGCACTTGTTGTATGCGCTGGGAATCGGGCTGCTGATACTGGCCTATGCTTACGGTGTGGCCGAGTGTACGGAAGCGCGCACGGCCACTGTGAGGAGCCGCCTGCTCCGGCCGAGGGTCCCGGTGGAAAGCGAAACCCATCCTTAACTTGCAAGTCAACCACTACGGCAACAACCGGGTTGCGTTTAGAATTTACAGCGTAAAGGTGGGGTGGCATACTAGCGCGGGACCGAATTGAATGCAATTTACGACCACAGGTTCGCTTAGCGGCAATCGGCAGGTCAAGGCCGCCCTCATGGGGCTGGTCGTCCTGGCCATTATTTGGGAATTGGCGGCCTGGATTGTCGCGGGCTCCGATAAGAATTTGATCATGTTCGGCATGAGTCTGGTCGTGGTTGCGCTCGTCGTTCACATCCTCAATGACTGGCGCAGCGGCGTTCTTGTATTCCTGGTTTGGCTCCTGTTTGAAGACCTCGCCCGCAAGTATCTTGGCAACAGCATGACTGTATATTTTGCCAAGGATTTCCTGGTTGCCATTGCCTATTTTTCGTTCTATTTCGCGAAACGCCGGAAGGAAGTGGATATTTTGAGGGTTCCCTTCCTCGTTCCGTTCGCGCTTTTTTTTGCGCTGGCATTCGTCCAGGTCTTCAATACCTTCTCGCCGAACGTCATGTATGGATTTTTGGGGCTGAAACTCTATTTCTACTATGTCCCTCTGATGTTTCTCGGTTACGCGATGCTGAAGCGTCCCGCGGATCTGGACCGCCTCCTCAAGGTGAGTTTGATTGCGGGATGCGTGATTTCGGGTTTGGGAATCGCCCAGTCCGTGTTGGGAGTAAGCTTCCTCACGCCTGAAGAGTCGCAGGCCGATCTCTATGAGTTATCTCACGTAGTAAGATACTCTCCGATTACACACCAGGCGGCTTTCGCGCCAAGCTCTGTCTTCGTCAGCGCCGGCCGCTTCTCATTTTATCTGGTCCTGCTCTGGATCCTCGCGTTGGGAACCCAGGGATACTTTCTGCTCAGCCGCAAGCCCGGCGTCAAGTACGGCTTTTGGGGCATCGGAATCGTTACCGTCGCGGTCATGATCACGGGGACTCGTACCCCCTTTGTTTTCGTGGTGGCCAGCGCTTTTGTGATGACAGCCGCGTTTCTCTGGGGCGCCCCCTGGCGGTGGGGGCAAGGGCATCGATTGGTGAAGGCGCTTCGCCGCGGCTTCCTCATCGGCGGACTCGGCCTGATTCTCATGTTCGAAGTGTTTCCTACGGCCATTGGCGGGAGCTGGGCCTTTGTTTCGGAGACGCTTTTTCAAGGATCTGGTGGATCCGATCTTTCCAATCGCGGCTGGGATTATCCTATGCAAAATCTCACGGAGGCCTTTCAAGAGGGGAATTTGCTCACCGGTCATGGCACTGGCATGTCCTCATTGGGGATGCAATACGTCTCTCGTTTCCTGGGTGAGCAGCTCCCCAACATCAGTGTCGAAAGCGGCTTCGGAACCCTCATCGTGGAGATGGGCATATTCGGTCCGATCCTCTGGCTCCTATGGGCTTCGGTTCTTCTTTGGCAGGGATGGAAGGTTGTGCGGAAGCTTCGCGAAACCGTCTATTTTCCATTAGGCTTCGCGATTTGGTGGTACGCCGTGATCGCTCTCGTCTTGTTCATGCACTTGACGATGGCCTTGTATCAGAATTTTGTGAATAATGCCTACTTGTGGCTGCTCCTTGGTGTTTTGTTTCGCCTGCCCAAACTCGCGCTGATGCCCCAGCCCGTCCCTATGCCCAAGCATATCCGCGCCCTCTCGCGCTGGCAATTTGCTTCCAGGGGAAGTGCAGGAGCGTAAAGACCGGGGTGGGGGATAGGGAGAACTTGGCCGAGCTAACAAGCATCGTTCCTCCCGGTTTCATTCCTCAATTCGATGGTGACTCTACTTCCTCATCCAGCCGATTTCTATGATTGGCCTAGGATTGGCCTGGCGTTGACACCAGAAGGCCGCTGGAATATGGTTCTGCGCAATAAAAAGTTGAATTCGGAAATTGCAGTTCCAGCTGCTCGGCATGATTTTTCGATTCGATTTCCCGGGGAGAATCCTTGAGAGAAAATCTTGGACGGCTTGACTTCCAAATCGCCTTCTGTCTGACCCTTTTTATTGGCCTGATCGCTTGTCTCTATACCTTCAGTTTCTATCGGGAAGAGCCCGCCAGCGGCTGGAGGCGGACGCTCCAACGTTGGACCTCTGCGTTTGATTTCTCCCTGGATGCCCTGGGAGGTTTCAGTTATACGGGGCTGATCCTTGCCAGTATTCTCGGCCTCTTCCTGGAACTGCTGATGATCCGCTGGATGTCCTCCGAGGTGCGCATCTTTGCCTTTCTCAAGAATTACATGCTGGTATCCTGTTTCCTTGGGTTCGGCCTGGGCTGCTTTCTTTGCCGGAAGCGCATAAACCTCATTGCCTTGGCCGCTCCGTTGCTCACGCTCGTCTTTCTGATTCAATTTCCCTGGCAACCTCTGCGCGATCTGATCAGTGCGCTGCCCTCTTATTTGGGCGTGGCGTCGGAAGTCAATTCCATGGGGATTCCCGCCGTGCCATTCTCCGGTCTGGCATTGCTCGCACTGGGAGCCGCCGTCGCCATCACGGTACCGCTATTCATCTTGAATGCCATGCTATTTGTCCCGATCGGACAGATGGTGGGTGGCTACCTGGAAAGGGCCCCGCGCGGGATTTTTGCGTACTCTGTGAATATCCTGGCGAGCCTCGGCGGCATCCTGCTCTTCACGCTGCTTTGCCAGTACTGGCAGCCGCCCGTGGTTTGGTTTGCCATCGCGGGAGTGATTTTGGTTCTGCTCGTCGGCAAGATTGCCCCTCTCCGCTGGGCTTCGATCGTGGCCTTTGGGCTCTGCCTCGCGCTTTTTTTACTGCAACCCCGAGGGATCGGCCATAAGTACTGGTCGCCGTATCAATACCTAGAACTTTCCAATCGCGTGGAAAACGGCGAAGTGATCGCCTATCAGCTCGACACCAACCACACCTGGTTTCAGCAGGTCGTCAATCTTTCGCCGGAATTTGTAGCGGCTCATCCGCAGTTTTTCTCTCAGGTGCCAGTCGAATGGGATGCCTACAACCTTCCGTATCACTTTTACTCGAATCCGCCGGACGTGCTGGTTCTGGGCGCCGGAATGGGCAACGACGTCGCGGCCGCGCTCCGCAACGGGGCGGGGCACGTGGTCGCCGTCGAAATCGACCCGCTGATCCAGCATCTCGGGCGGGAATCTCATTTCGAGCGGCCGTATTCCTCCCCGCGCGTTACTCCCGTCGTCAACGACGCGCGCAGCTACGTCGAGAACAGCAAGGAGCATTTTGATCTGATTGTTTATTCACTTCTCGATTCGCACACGAATATTTCCAACTATTCTTCAGTCAGAATCGACAACTACGTCTACACCACCGAGGCGCTGGAAGCCGCGCGCCGGTTGCTGAAGGATGACGGCATCTTGGTTTTGAAATTCCAGGCGCACACCGCGTGGATAGCGGGACGGTTACACGGTCTGCTCCAGACGGTTTTCGGCCAAGCGCCCATCGATTTCTACGCGGACGCCTCGAAATACAGCACTGGGGGAAGTTTCTTTGTTGTGGGATCCAGGAACCGTCTGGATCAGGCCCTATCCTCCCCGGAGCTCGCGGCCTATATCAAATCGCACAGTGGGGTGGAGATGGAATCCGCTCACCTCACCACGGACGACTGGCCGTTCTTCTATCAACACGAACCTGGCATCCCGCTGATTATCGTAATCATGGCAGTTCTCCTCGTGGCGTTGACCCGGCTTCTAATCCGCAAGACGGGCGCGGCGGGACAGGCGATCAACTGGCACTTCTTCTACCTGGGAGCGGGATTTCTGCTCCTCGAGGCGCAGATCGTGAGCCGCATGGCAATGCTGTTTGGGACGACGTGGCTGGTCAATTCCATCGTGATCGGGGCGATTCTGGTTCTCATCGTGGCCGTCAATTTTCTCGTCGAATCCTGGCCGTCGATCCCGGTGCGTTTTGCCTACGCAGGAATCGGAGTCTGCATGCTCGTGTCGTACTTCTTGCCGCTCGAAGCGCTCTTTTTCGAGTCGTTTTGGGTCAAGGTGGTCGTCGCCACTCTGGTCCTCTGCTCACCGGTGGCGTTTGCTTCCATCGTGTTCATTCGCAGCTTTGCGGAATACAAATTCAGCGGCCGGGCTCTTGGTTCGAACCTTTTGGGGGCTCTGGTGGGCGGAATGCTGGAGTCAATGTCCATGTGGACGGGAATCCGATCGTTGGTCATTCTCGCGGCCGTGCTGTACTTGCTTTCGCTGTTGTATCTTCGTTCCGCAAAGAGTGTGGATGCCGCCGGTTTGCCGCTGGAGGTCAGCGGTCACACCGCCTGACCTCGATCGTGGAACTGTCATGCGATTGGAAGGGAGCGGGCCGGTCAATTTGCTACTCGCAGGAGGACGACCGGGACCTTCAAACGTATATTGAAGATGCGCGAGTTGCCGGTTAGAGTTTCAGTTTCGGTTCGCGCTTCCGGAACAAGCAGCCCTTCCTTTTCGCATTCCTCAAAGACTTTCGCCAGCGGCTTGGGATACTCCGGTGATTTCACGACCCAGGCGATGCCCTGCTCTTTCAGAAACGCGAAGAGCATTTGTGGGTTCGTCAGGACCGCCGGGTTCATCCCCCAGGATTCGCCGGGATATCCATTCTCAAAAGGAACTCGCAAATAGTAAGAGTGGCGGAAAAAGACGAGGACTTTGCCCTCTCGCTGGGCCAGAGCGGAATTCACAAACGTGGCGGCTTGATAGTCGGGCGCCATCCGGTTGAGAAATGCCGCGTTGCTTTCGAGCCCCAACGAGACGGGCAAAAAATCCTTTGCATAGAGCGTGTCGGAAGCGGCGCAGAACAAACCAAACAGGGCAAGCGTTGCCGCGCATCCGAAGCGAATGAAGGCGCCTCTTTCACGGGATGCCACGGCCGCTCCGAAAAGAGCCAGCGCGAGCGCGAGAGGATACGCGGGGAGCAGGAATCTGGCCATTTGCGTCGTGAGCGCGTTGGCGAGGAGCATGCTGACACAGAGAGCGGTCGCTACCCAGACGAGCCGCGATCTCCAATTACAAAAGAATAGCAGCGGCAGAAAGGCCAGGAGGATGGGGCCAAAATAATGTCCCAATCCATAGTCCGCGCCTCTTACCGTCATTGCAGCCAGGAAATACAAGATATGAAACGGTTGCGTGGAAAATACATGCGAGTGTACGTCCGCCCGAATGGATTCCAATCCAAATTCGTTCACTGGAACTCTTCCCATCCAGCGGCTCAAGAAAGGGAAAAATGGGTCGCCCGTCCACAAGAAATTTCGCAGCAGCGGAAACACGCCAGCGGCCAGCGCGACAACCGAGCACAGTGCGGTCCACAACAAGGATCTGGTCATCCACAATACGCATAGAAGTATCACTGCCGGTAGAATCCATCCCGTGTACTTGATGCTTGCGCCCGCCCCCGCGTAAACACTGGCGAGGATAAGCCAGCGACGCACAGACGCCCCTTCCGCTTGCCCCACGGCGAGCGCAGCCAGGACGGCGTAGAAGCCCATCCAGATATCGGGCGAGCCTGCCGTGCTGATTTGCCAGAACACCATCGGCGTCATGAGAAACGTGAGCGTTGCGGCAAGAGCCCACTCCGGCGGCATCCACTCGCGCGCCATCTGGAACAACGCCGCCGCCGTCAGAAACCCTCCGAAGAAAATCAGAAGGAGCGCCAGCTTGTCGCCTCCAAGCACCAGCCCCAGCGCGATCAATTCATGCCCGAGGCCGATAAAAAATGAATGGGCGAGCCAGAAGATTGGCTGTTCCGGCCTGCCGATTTGAAGCAGGGGAGCAGTGAAATGATAGTGCATGGCATCGGAGCCGGTGAGCGGGGCCGTCGAAAGAAGCGCTTCCAAACTCAGAAAGAAAAAAATGCAGAGCCCCAGGGCTTTTGCGGCGCCTGACTCGAAAACGCCGGAGAGGTCTTTCGCGGATTCCCGGCAAAGGCGAAACACGGATTTCCATCCGCCCCAGCCCGCAATCGCCAAGAGGACGAGCAATCCCAGCACAGTCCGAACCGTAAGCCCAGCCGCAAATCCCAAAATCCCGAGGAGCAATTGCAGGATTGCGAACCCGGCGCCGGAGGAAAACAGAATTGTATCGAGCGGTTCGTCAGCCTTCAGCCCCGCAATTTCAAGGACGTGGTTTCCGAGCGCAACGGTGATCAGAAAAATGATAAGGACAAGAGCGGCACACCCAGCCGAGACTGCTAGCGCCATAGGTGAGCCAACCAGGGGAACCGGGATACAGCCAGTTCCCTGAACTGCACGTAATACAAAATGTTAATGAGGAGCAGCCAGAGGAGAAACAGCATCGGGCCAAGCTTCTTGAAAGTTTGCATTGCGCCCACGATCGGTTTCCTTCCGTTTTGTACCGCAATCCTAGCACACTTGCCGCTCGCGCTATTCTCGCGCGCAACCTCATTCACGTAAGGATAGAAGTGTTCATCCAGAAACGATAAAGTAACAGCCTTGGAGGATTCGCGGCAGCCGATCGTGGGCTGATGGATTTTATGTGCGGAATTGCTGGAATCGCGACGGTGAGCCCATCCGAAGCTTTGCGCCCGGCCGCGGACCGCATGGCCGCCTCCATGAAACATCGCGGCCCTGACAGCCAGGGCGTCCAGGAATTTGCATCGTGCCTCCTGGTGAACGCGCGCCTCTCCATCATCGACCTGAGCGAGCGCGGGCGCATGCCCATGTCCAGCCCGGATGGTCAGACCTGGATCACCTACAACGGCGAAACCTATAACGCCCGCGAATTGCGCGCCGAACTTGAACAACGCGGCCATTCCTTCCGCACCACCTCGGACACGGAGGTTGTCCTTCATCTCTACCTGGAATATGGCGAGCGTTTCGTCGAAAAACTTCGCGGCATGTTTGCCTTTGCAATCTGGGATGACCGCGAGCGCAAACTGGTTCTCGGGCGCGACCGTCTGGGCATCAAACCCCTTTACCTGTACGAGTCCGGCGACCAGCTCGTATTCGCTTCCGAACTCAAGACGCTGCTTGCATCAGGCCTCGTGCCCCGTAAGCTGGACCCCGCGGGCCTGCGCGCGTTTCTTCAGCTCGGGCATATTCCTCCGCCGTGGTCCGCCCTTCGCGGAGTAACTCCGCTCGCGCCCGGCCACATTGGAGTTTGGAAGGACGGGCGGTGGCGAACGGAGCCATACTGGTCGCTTTCCCCCCATTCTTCGCAGCCCTTCTCGAAGGATCATCTGGCCGCGGATCTTTCAGAGGTGCTGCTCGACGCGATGCGAAACCATCTCGTCTCGGATGTTCCGGTACTGATTTTTTTGAGTGGCGGCACGGATTCAGCCTGCCTCGGCGCGCTGGCCCGTGCCGCCGGAGCGCAGAATCTCTCGGCGATGACCGTCGGATTCGGCGAGGCCGAATTCGACGAAAGCAAGCTGACGCGCCGCACGGCCGAAGCGCTCGGCATCCCGCTTGCGGTCGTGACCCTTGAAGCGCGCCGCGTGGAAGCCGACCTCGACCACGCCGTTTGGGCTCTCGACGAGCCATCCGTGGACG
This sequence comes from Verrucomicrobiia bacterium, assembly GCA_035604385.1. Taxonomy (GTDB): domain Bacteria; phylum Acidobacteriota; class Terriglobia; order Acidiferrales; family UBA7541; genus Palsa-360. The sequence continues at coordinate 13,122 of DATNIO010000127.1, forward strand.
GATTGAACTCCTACTGGATTTCGAAACTGGGCGCGGAAGCCGGATTTAAAGTCGCGCTATCGGGCCAAGGGGGAGATGAGTTGTTCGGCGGGTACGAATCCCTCGCCTGGTTCGAACGATTCAATAAGGTTGCGCGGTGGGCTAGGCCGTTCCCCGCATTCCCGTTCGGCCGCCTGCTCGATCAGAACGCTTTTCCATTTCGCTGGAGGAAACTTTCCTACTTGATTGGCGCCGACGATCCGTTCGTGGCCGCGCAGCTTGCCGTGAAGGTGCTTTTCCTGGACCGGGATGTCGGCGAGTTAATGTCCCCCTCATTTTCCCGCAATGGACACCACGCGGAAGCGCGGGACCATTTGACGTACTGGTCCAAGCAGGTCGAGAACGAAGATCTACGCGAGCGCCTCGCCTTCATGGACATTCACACGCATCTGGAGCCGCGCCTGCTCCGCGACCTGGACGCCATGAGCATGGCTCACAGCATCGAAGTCCGGCCGGTATTTCTCGATCATCGCGTGGTGGAGTTTCTGCTTCCCGTGCCGTCGAGCATTCGCATGCAGCAGAAGCGGCTCCTGCTCGATGCCGTGAAGGTTTTCCTGCCTCCCGCTCTTCTTGCGGATTTGGCGGCCCGGCGAAAGCGCACCTTCACGTTTCCATTTCAACGCTGGCTGTCGCATGACTTGCGCAATGTGTTGAAGGAAGCGTTCGCTCCGGACCGGCTTCGCCGCACCGGCATCCTGGAGCCCGAAGCCGTGAATCGTCTTTGGGATCACTATGAGCGGTCGGAGGGCGCCGTGGGATGGTCGCGCGTCTGGAATCTTTTTGTTCTCCAGCGCTGGTGCGAACTCATGCAGGTCAGCCCGTAGGGAGCGCTGCCAACGAATGCCACCCGTCCGGATTGCGATTGTTTCTCCCTTCATCGATAAACGCCACGGAACCGAGCGGCGCATCGCCGAATGGATCACGCGCCTGCCCCAGGAATACGAAATCCATATTTACAGCCAGCGCGTCGAAGGCGTGGACCTCACCCGCATGCGATGGCATAGGATTCCGCGAATCCCCGGGCCTCACCTCTTGAATTTTCTTTGGTGGCTCGCCGCCAATCACTTGTGGCGCTGGTGGGATGCGCACGTGCGCGGGCTCCGGCCCGACCTGGTTTACACGGCGGGAACGAATTGCTGGGACGCGGATCTGATTTCCATTCACATCGTGTTCGCCGAATTTGTCCGCATGTCGGAACATGAATTGCGATTCCGGAGCAATCCGCTTCGTTTCTGGCCCCGGCTGATTCACCGGTGGCTTTACTATCGGCTGATTATTTTTCTCGAACGCCGCATGTATACGAATCCTAAGACCGGCTTGATTCTGATCGCGAAAAAGACGGCGGACGATTTGAAGCGTCATTACGGCATCGATGGCCCCTTGCCGGTCGTGTACATCGGACTCGACCACAAGATTTTCAATCGCGAATTAAGGCTTCGCAACCGGCCCGAAGTCCGCAGGGAACTCGGCCTCGGAGAAGATACGTTTGCCCTTGTGCTCGTCGGCAACGATTGGAAGAAGAAAGGCCTCGTAGCCTTGATTGAGGCGCTCGCGCAACTGAAGGATTTGCCGCTGGTCCTCGTCGTTGCGGGCAAGGACGATTCGGCGCCCTACCAGAGCCGGATTCGCGAACTGGGCCTGGAAGGAAAGGTAAAGTTCTGTCCTTCGCGCGCGGACGTGCAATGGTATTACGGCGCCGCGGATGTGTACGTTGGCCCGTCGCTCGAAGACACGTTTGCGCAGCCTCCCGCCGAAGCCATGGCTTGCGGCTTGCCCGTGATCACCACCGCGACCAATGGCACCGCGGAGATCATGACCGATGGCGTCGATGGATTGATTTTGCAGAATCCAAACGATGTTGCAGGCCTCGCCGAACGCATTCGATGGCTCTACGAGCACCCCGAACAGAGGGAGAGCATCGCCGCGCGCGCCGCAGTGACCGCCAGCGAATATACCTGGGACCGCAACGGAGTCGAGATGCGCGCTATTTTTGCAAGCGCGCTGGATCGCCGAAGCGGCAAAAGAAACTCTTCGCCGATAAAAGAAAACGCAAAGTAGAAACTAATCCCCAGCTGAAAGCCTCAAGAATTCTTCCGGCGCCGTAACAGGTTGCAGAAAAAGTAGTTTATTTTGTCATTCCGAGCGAAGCGAGGAATCTCTCTTTCTTTTCGTCGGTAAAATCGAAGAGAGATTCCTCGCTTCGCTCGGAATGACAAAAGGAGTGGGGTCCTTTTTCTGCAGCATGGTAAGGCACACGGCACAGTCTTGCGCCCGGCTGGACTCGCTGATAGACTCCGCCAATCTGAGAAAAATGGCGCACCGGATGGGACTCTCCTTCGCAACTTGCTGTGATCGAATGTGGCTGCCCGCTTGATGGCGGTCCTGGGATTATCCGGGAGACCGGATGGGAGGGCATCGACTATGCAGCGACTCGGAAGATTTGCCGCGTCCTTGATTGCGGTACTCTGCATGGCCACGCTCGCTTATGGAGCGGACGTGACGGGTACGGTCAAGGGCCCCGATGGCGCGCCGTTCGAGGGCGCGTTTGTCCAGGCGAGAAATACAAGTACACGGATTACAGTCAGCGTCTTGTCCCGCAGAGGAGGTCAGTACCGGATCCCGAACTTGCCTCCCGGCGAGTACGAACTGCGAATCCGTGCCGTCGGCTACCAAGCTCAGCCGCGCACCGGCGTCAACCTGACGCCCGATCAAGCCGTCTCGTTCGAATTTGTCCTGCAGAAAGGGAAAGTGCATTGGACCGACCTCTCGCTCTATCAGGCCGATCAGTTGTTGCCTGCGGGAAAAGGCAAGGGCGCCCTGTTTACCCCGCAACCCGGACAGCCCACCGCTACCTGCGCGGCCTGCCACGGGATTCAGACTCGGATCGCTTCCACGGTTCGCGACGAATCCGGCTGGCGTGATCGCGTCGAATACATGCGGACCACCATGCGGGTGCGAATCAACGATCAGGAAGCCGCGGATATCGCGTCGTACCTGAACAGTGTATTTGGAGAAGATTCGAAGCTTCCGAATTCGCCGGCGGATGTGCCTGGGTACGACAAGGTCGTGCAATCGTTCGTCGACGACGCCATGAATATCGTCTACGTCGAATACGAAGTGGGCGGGAAGTTTCCTTGGAGCGCGGTTCCCGACAAAAAAGGAAACGTTTGGATACCCTATAACGGACCCGTGAATAAAATTGCGAGGCTGGACCCGAAGACCGGCAAGCTGGAAGATTTTCCAGTATCAAGTCCCGATGTTCTCCGAATTCATTCGGCGGTTCCCGCGCCAGACGGAACTGTGTGGTTTTCCGAGCAATTCAAAAACAAAATTGGGAGGCTGGATCCCAGGACGAAACAGGTCACCGAGTACGAGTCTCCCTCGGTGGGAACCACGCATACGATTCGCGTCGATTCAAAAGGAATGATCTGGAGCACGGGAAATCCGCTTAACCGGTTTGACCCCGAAACAAATAAATTCACTGCGTTCCATGCCGACGACGGTTCCTTTTATGGGATAACGATCGATAAGGACGATAACGTCTGGGCCGGCGGGCTCCGCGATGATGGAAAACTGTACAGGGTGAACAGCAAGGGAGAGCAAAAAAGCTGGGCTCCGCCAACCAAGGGCGAGCCGCGAAGAATTCAAGTCGCCTCCGACGGCAGCGTATGGTTTGGCGAATATTTTTCAGGGAAAGTCGCCCACTTCGATCCCAAAACCGAAACGTTCAAGGAATACCAGTTGCCCGGCGCGCGGCCGAGCCCCTATGCGCTTGGCATCGACAGGAACGGCAAGATTTGGTACGCATCGTACTACATGGATGAACTGGGATGCCTCGACCCAAAGACGGGAAAAGTGCTCGAATATCCTTACCCGCATTCGGAAAATACGCTCCGCGAATTCTTCCCGGATGACCAGGGACGCTTGTGGTACGGTAGCCCCTCAAACGATAGGGTCGGGTACTTCTATCTAGCGGATCAATGACGGCACGGAACCGGATTCGCGGTATGTGTCGGGTAATAGAAATGGAATCGAGTTCGACAAGGAGAACCAGCGGTATGAGAAATGTTTGGGTGCTGATTCTGTGCGTTGCGGCCTGCATGCCGCTGCCTCTCCAAGCTCAGGAGAAGAGCCCAACAAGCGCCGGCAATGCCGCGTTGGAAAAAGAACTCTTTGCGCTCGAGCTGAAATGGATGAAGGCCGAATTTGATAAGAAAATGACCGGCCCCGACAGCATGGGAGAGCTTTGGACAGATGACTTCTTCGACGTCTTGCCCGGCGGCCGCGTGGTCAATAAGCAGGAAATGATGGACTTGATGGCCAAGACCGATCGCCAGCCGGGTACCGGCGCCTTCCCGGATCACTTCAAATTGATGGCTGTTTACGGAAATGTTGCGCTGGCAACCGACCACACGGTAATTAAGGGAGTAGATGCGAACGGCAAAATCGTAGTCGTTAGAGAAATGGGAGTGCTCCGCATGTTTGTAAAGGAAAAGGGCAAATGGAGAGTGGCGGGGGCGGGATTAGTTCCGATTGTCTCCCAATAGTGTTGACTCATGGGCGTGGCTCGCTGTAGCTTCGGCAACACGACGCAGGACTTTCGTCAGGATCAAAGGAGCAAACTTATGCGGCGAAATATTTATGTCGGCGCGACCTTTCTGGCGCTCTTGATCGCACTGGGAGTGGGAATCACCGTGCTCCAAAAGCGGGCAGCAGTCGAAGCCGCCACGGTGCAAGCGCCGATGTTTGAAGTCGACCCGCTGTGGCCGAAGCCGTTGCCGAACCATTGGCTCATGGGAATGACCATCGGCGTTTCCGTCGATGCGCAGGACAACGTCTGGATCATTCATCGCCAGGGCTCGCTTGAGCCAGGGGAACTCCACGCCACGTCGAACCCCCCTGTCGCCATGTGTTGCGCTCCGGCGCCGCCCGTCCTGGAGTTTGACCAGGACGGCAACCTGCTCCGCCACTGGGGCGGGAAGGGAAACGGCTACGACTGGCCGGATTCGAACCATGGAATTACGATCGATTACAAAGGCAACGTCTGGATCGGCGGCAACGGGCGGGGGCCCACTGCGCGCCCCGCGGCGGGCGGCGCGCCTGACGAATCGGCTGCGTCCGCGACCAATTCCTACCTCGACAATCAGGTTTTGAAATTTACGCAGGACGGGCAATTCCTGATGCAAATCGGCAAGCCCGCACACAGCAAGGGCAGCAACGACGTGGAGAACCTGAGGTTGCCGGCCAAGACTTTTATCGACAAACAGACCAACGAGGTCTACGTCGCCGACGGTTACGGCAACCATCGCGTGATCGTGTATGACGCGGATACCGGCCAGTACAAGCGCCACTGGGGCGCCTACGGGCACAAGCCCGACGACACCGACCTCGGAAAATACGATCCGGATGCGCCGCCGGCCCAGCAATTCCGTAACCCCGTGCATTGCGCGGATATGTCCGTCGATCGCCTGGTGTATGTCTGCGACCGCGTGAACGACCGCATCCAGGTGTTCAAGCCGGACGGAACGTTCATAAAGGAAGGATTCATCGCCAAGCGCACGCTGGGCTCGGGTTCGGCGTGGGACATCGCGTTCTCCAAGGACCCGCAACAAAAGTACATCTACCTGGCCGATGGAGAGAACGACCGCGTCCACATCCTCTTGCGCGACACCCTCGAAGTTCTAACCACTTTCGGAGAGGGTGGACGGCAGCCCGGCGAATTCTACGGTCCGCACAGCATCGCCACGGATTCCAAAGGCAACATCTACGTGACGGAAACCTATCGCGGGCAACGCGTGCAGAAGTTCGTTTACAAAGGCCTGGGTCCGGTCACGAAGGAAGACCAGGGCGTCCTGTGGCCGAAGAGTTTGAAAAAGTAGAAGCCGCCGAAGTTCGCACGGCTTTCCATATCGTTCCTTTGGGGAGGAGACTCGCAATGAATTGGATTCGCGTTCCGCTGGTATTAGCTCTGATGGCCGTTTCCTCCTTAGCTTTCGCCCAGGATTCCATGAAGAAAGGCGACAAGGGCTGGACAGACTTGGAAAAGCAACTAGCGGACATAAACGACCAGTGGGTATGCGCGCATAAATATCACAAGAACCATGCTCAGGATTGCGTCGATTTCAAGAATAGTATTTGGCCCGATACATTCTTCGAGATCAGCCGCCAGGGAGAAGTGACGGACAAGCAGGAGATGGTGAAGAGACAGACCGCGACCGCCACGGCGCATCCGGTTTCCCCCGGCGATGCGGGACCCAATCCGCAGGATTTCAAATTAATGGCCGTCTACGGGAATGTCGCCCTCGCCACGGATCACACGGTTTTCAAAGCCGCTGACGCTAGCGGCAAAATTGTAGTTACGGACGAGGCCACGGTTCTTCGGATGTTCGTAAAGCTCAACGGCAAGTGGGTGCCTGCGGGCGCCGCATTAGTCCCGGTAAAATAGCAATTTCATTTTCAAATCCGCCAGTTTCACGCGCGCTGGCTCGGATCGGCGGCGCGATACCACGCCACAAATTTCTTGAGACCTTCCTCCAGCTTGGTTTGCGGCCGGTACCCGAGCAGCTTTCCGGCTTTTGAAATGTCGGCCCACGTCAGTGGCACGTCGCCCTGTTGCGGCGCTTCCCGCTGGACAATCGCTTTCTTTCCGATCGCGCGTTCGAGCATGCCAACCAGTTCCGAAAGTTTTACCGGATGAGAGTTGCCGAGATTGCAGATTTCAAAAGGCGCTCCGTCCGTCGAAGAGAAGTTGTAATCGAGCGCGCCGAGGACGCCTGCGACAATGTCATCCACGTATGTGTAATCCCGCCCAGTTTCTCCGTCGCCAAAAAAGGGGATCGGTTTTCCCGCCTCGATGCGAGCGACGAATTTGTGAATGGCGAGGTCGGGCCGCTGTCGCGGTCCGTACACGGTGAAGAACCGGAGGGCCATCACCGGCAGTTTGTAGAGATGCGCGTACGTATAGCAAAACAATTCCCCGGCCAGTTTGGTGGCGGCATACGGCGAAATCGGGCGCAGGCCGGATTGCTCTTCGGAAAATGGCGCCCGGCTGCTGGCGCCGTACACGGAACTCGAAGAGCCAAAGATCAGCCGCGAGACGTGGAATTCCCTGCAAAGCTCGAGCAAATTGACCGTGCCCGCCACGTTCACCTGCTCGTAGAGCCGCGGCTGCTCGATCGACGGGCGAACACCGGCCCGCGCCGCAAGATGAATGATGATGTCCGGCCGGACGCCGGCGAAAGTTTCCCGCAGGCGGTCCATCGCACAAATGTCCTGCTCGAAAAAATCGAACGGCCCGATTTTCCGGATCGATTTGAGGTTCGCTTTTTTCCACGCGGGGGAATAGAACTCGTCAAGATTGTCCACGATACTCAGCTGAGCATGGTTGCGGAGCAAAGCCTCCGCCACATGCGAGCCGATGAACCCGGCTCCGCCCGTCAGCAAAATGCGCTTCGGATTTCCAGCCACGCGACGATCCCCCTTGGGTTGAAAAATGGACGGGTTAGCGTAACAGCAAATCACAAGGCCGCATAGGGAGCAACGTTGTCAGCAGTGGGCCAGTTTCCTGGTAGTCGACCATCCGCGAAGTACGGATCCTGGCGTTGTGTTGACAGGTTCGATGATCCCTCGTTACACTCTGCCACATTCGGGCCAAGCTGGGGGCCCGTCGCACGGTCCCAAGCGGGTCCCGCCGAGGTTACTCGCATCATTGAAAGAAGGAGGTATCGAGCCATGAAGAACATCGTTCTCGTCCACGGTGGCTTTGTAGACGGCGCTGGCTGGGAGGGCGTCTACAAGATCCTGAAGCAAGACGGCTACACCGTCAGCATCGTCCAGAATCCGACAATATCGTTGGAGGACGACGTAGCAGTTACCAAGCGAACGCTTGCAGCGCAAGACGGACCTACAATTCTCGTTGGCCATTCCTACGGGGGAGCGGTAATCACCGAAGCCGGAAACCATCCAAAAGTTTCAGCCCTCGTATACATCGCCGCCTTCGCTCCAGACAAGGGCGAGTCCGTAGGGTCGCTTATTAAAGATCCGCTGCCCGGCGCGCCCGTACCCCCGATACTGCCCCCGCAAGACGGCTTTTTGTTCCTCGACAAGGCGAAGTTTCCAGCCTCTTTCGCCGCCGACGTGGACCCAGAAAAAGCCGCGTTTATGGCTGACTCCCAAGTTCCGTGGGGTACGGGGGCCATTAGCGGCGCGATCAGCGAACCCGCGTGGAGGACCAAGCCGACCTGGTACCTGGTCACCACCGAGGACAAGATGATTCCACCTGACGCCCAGCGTGCTATGTCCAAGCGCGCGGGTGCTACGGTCGTTGAGGTAAAGGGAAGTCACGCCATCTACGTGTCGCAGCCAAAAGCTGTCGCGGATCTTATAGAACAGGCTGCGACGAAGATGAAGGCCGCCACCGCTTAGGCAAAAAAACAATAAGATCAGCAAAATCCTGCAAGAGAGCACGCGCACAAGAGCCCAGGATTAACCGGGGACATGTTCGCTATTGTCCAGTTCTATCGAAACAGAAATGCGTGAAGGCAAAGGAGAGCAAGAATGAAACTGAACTGCAACGCTTCGTCGCAATAGCAACCGACAGGGGGAACATGTGCTCAAGGCGGCGACACGGTGCATTCCATTACCACATCCAATGTCACAGCTCCCCAGCGTGATGTAGACTCTCCCGATGTTCTCGAATGGGGAGCGCGGCGCCCAATGAGGCCGGTCGCGTTACGCGAATGAACTCCATCGTGGGATTATTCACGGACGTGCTCCCGGCAGGCGGCGTTCAGCGCGCCGGCCGTCACGTTGCCGCTGTGACCGCGAAATTTGCTTCCGACCGCGGCATGGCGTTCCGTTTCCTGAGTCTCAACGACCCGCAGGGATTGCACACCGTTCGCATTGGTTCCCTGGAATTCTCCGTTTCCGGCTATGCGGGGAGCAAGATTCAATTCGCGTTGGCGGCGCTGCGCGCGGCGAGCCGCAAACCGGCCCTGGTGATTGCGCTTCACCCGCATTTAGCTCCCATCCAGTGGGCCATGAAAACGCGCGGCGGAAAATTCCGGTCGATTGTATTCACCCATGGCGTCGAGGTGTGGCAACCGCTCGGCTGGCCGCGCGGCGCCGCGATTCGCCGCGCGGATTTGGTCATCGGGCCGAGCGCGGACACCGTCCAGCATCTCGTTTCCGAGCAACGCATTCCTCCCGGCAAAGTACAGCGGCTCCCCTGGGGTCTCGACCCCGAATTTGAGGCGCGGTTTGCGGCCGCAGTTCCGCTTTCGCCTCCCCCGGGCTTTCCACGGATTGGCCGAATCATCTTGACGGTCGGCCGATGGGATCCCGCCGAAAAATATAAAGGCGCGGATAATTTAATTGCCGCACTGCCGCGTGTCCTGAAAGCCGCGCCGGACATATCGCTCGTTCTTGTCGGCGACGGAGACGACCGGCCAAGACTGGAACAGCTCGCCCGCGATCTCGGTGTTTCGGAACACGCGCACTTTCTCTACGGCCTGACGCCTGAGCAACTCTTCACCTGCTACGCAAACTGTGATGTCTTCACCCTGCCCAGCCGGGGAGAAGGTTTTGGCCTCGTGTTTCTCGAAGCCATGGCCCATGCCAAGCCGGTGATTGGCGGGGCCCACGGGGGCATTCCGGACATTGTGGAGGACGGCGTAACGGGCTTGCTCGTGCCGCACGGGGATGTCGAGCGTCTCGTGCAAGCGCTCGAATCTCTTTTCAACGATCCGGGCCGGGCCAGGGAAATGGGCGCGCGCGGAAGAGACCGCATCGAGAAAACATTTTCATTCGCGCAATTTCAATCGCACTTGAACGAGATCCTGGCCAATGTTCTTGCCTGATAACAATGAATTGACGAGCTTCCCATCGGGAAGCGGCTCGCGGGAGTATAATTCGCGGCAGGGGAAAACCTTTTTGAGTCTTTTCCCTGGCTATATGATCCGTGTTCCAACCCAGGGCCGGGTTGTATAGCGCCCGTCCGCCGAGGCGGATGGGCGCTACCAGACCATCTGAAACTGAAGTTTCTATGCGCCTCTTGCATGTGACCCAATCCTACTACCCCTTTCTTGATAAGGGAGGTCCCACGGTCAAAGTAAGGGCGCTCGCCCGCGGTTTGGCATCCTCCGGCCACGCGGTGACGGTCCTAACCGCAGACCTGGGGCTCGACTCGGCGAAGCAGAAAATAACGGGCGCAGCTGCGGGACGGTGGGGATTCGAGGCCACGGAAAGCGGCGTCGAAGCGATTTATCTTCGAACGCGCGCCCGGTATCGATCCTTGACCTGGAACCCCGGGGTCGCCGCATTCTGTCGCGAACGGCTTGGCAGCTACGATCTTATGCACATTTATGGCCTCTACGACCTGGTCGGACCGCGCGTCGCCAGCGCCTGCCGCAGGATTGCCCGCCCATATATTGTGGAACCAATGGGCATGTTCCTGCCAATTGTACGCAGTATCTGGATCAAGCGGCTCTATCACGACACCCTCGGCGGCCGCATGCTCCAGGGAGCCAGCCGCGTGATCGCGACGTCGGAGCAAGAGCGCCAGGAGTTCCTGGAAGGCGGGATCGGAGACTCCAAAATAGTGGTCCGGCGAAACGGGATCGAGATCCCCGGGCAGTTTCCGCCCGTTGGGTCGTTCCGGAACAAGTGGCACATCCCCAGTGACGTGAAACTTGTTCTATTTCTAGGGCGTCTGGTATCAAAGAAGAGTCCGGAATTGATGCTGGAGGCATTTTCTCACTGGACCCGCCGCGGAAATGGATCTCGGGGGTCCGTGTTGGTTATGGCGGGGCCGGATGAAGGGGATGGTTTCCGCCAGCGTCTGGAAGCAATCGCCGCGCAAATGGGGTTGAACGGCAGCGTTTTATTCACAGGCCCGCTTTACGGGGATGCCAAATGGGCGGCCTACAGGGACGCGGACGTGTTTGTTCTGCCGTCACAAAACGAGAATTTCGGCAATACGGCCGCGGAAGCGGTCGCGTGTGGAACTCCTGTTCTGGTCACCGATCGCTGCGGGATAGCGCCGATGGTGGACCAGCGCGCGGGTCTCGTCGTGCCCCATGATTGCGCCGCGCTGGAAGCGGGACTTGCCCGGCTGCTGGACGACCAGGTGCTTGTGGCGCGCTTGCGCGAAGGTTGCCAGGGCGTAGCGAACTCGCTCAGTTGGGATGAACCGCTCGCTCAAATGGAAACTCTGTACCGGGAACTGATCTCCGAGCGGCGCGAAGCATGAAGAAGCATCCAATCATCCGGGCTTGCTGGTTTGCCGTCAACGTGCTCCTGGCCGTGTCCCTTGTGGCGGTTCTTTACGGCGCGGGATGGGAATTCTCGACGCGCAGCTATTTGAAGGGGTTTTCCGACGCAATTATCCCTGCTTCCGACGACACGGAGCAAAAAGTCGAAGCGATATTGCAATGGATGGCTCATGGCCCCGTGCGGCGTAGCGCGGCGGACCCGGCCGATCTGCCCGGGCGCAATCCGGAAGAAACGCTCAACATTCAACAGCTTCTGCAAGTGTGCGGCACGGCGACGAACGCGTTCGTGAACCTTGCGCAGATCAGCGACCTGCACGCGCGGCGGCTTCTCTTGCTGGATCGATACGGGCTCAGCAAGCACGTTGTTGTGGAAGTTTTGATTGGCGATCGATGGGTCGTGGTTGACCCCTCCTACCATTTCATCATGCGGCTTCCGGACGGACATCTTGCCACCCGCACGGAGCTGAAAGACCCCGTTGTTTTCCGCGCCGCAACGCAATCGATTCCCAACTATCCGGCGGCCTACACCTATGAGAGCACCGTGCACGTTCGTCTCAGGCGGATTCCCTGGATCGGGCGGTACCTGCGCGGAATTTTTAATTTCATCTGGCCGCCCTGGGAAGAAGCGATCAATTGGACGTTGCTCGTCGAGCGTGAATCCTTCGCCATGCTGGTCGCCTCGATTTTCCTGTTCTGTTTTGCGCTGGCCGCGCGATTCTTCCTGGGATGGTATTGCAGCAGCAAGCTGGGCATCCCTCGTGAACGGCTGCGCGATCAAATCCTGCGAGCGGGGCAAGCCATGGCCGGAAATTCTCAATAAAAGTCCGTTTGGTTAACACGTGCGATTTGATGTGGCGCCGGCGTCTCGCCGGCGTTTATGCAACGGGCGGAGATCAGAAAATTCGCCGGCGAGACGCCGGCGCCACGAAAGCCCTGCGTTCCACCAACCAGGATTTCCGCAACAAATAAGGCTCAGAGGGTTTTGCGGCAGAGGACCTGATATTGCGTGCCCAGGGGCGCGCGATAGACAAAATCTTCGATCTTGCGGAATGCCCGCAACGCTCGCGGAAAAATGAACCGAAAATCGGTGCGCAGGATCTCAAAGCCGCCGTCCCGCAACAGCGCTCTCGCTTCCGGCGGAGACAGCGGGACGGCGTCGCGATCGAACGCGCAACGCGACATGACGTAGCGCGTCGCGAGACTCCACGGATTGTTCTCCCAGAAGGAAAAAAAGCCTCCCTCGCGCAAGGCTCGATGAACCATCGCCAGCGCCGCCGCGCGCTGGGCCGGCAGGATGTGGTGGAACACCCCGTTGCAATACGCCAGATCCATTTGGCCGGACGGTTGAAATTCGCCGATGGACTCGTAGCGGGTTCGTTCGCTCGCGTGGCGCTTTCGCGCGATCTCAAGAGACTTGGCGGAGACGTCCACGCCGACAGCGGACTTCGCATTCAACGCCTGGAGAAGCAGGGGCGTCGTCGCGCCGTCGCCGCAGCCAAAATCCAGCAGCAAGCCGACATCCTGCTTTCGTTCATCGAGGCAGCGCTTGAGCCAGGCCACCCGGCCCTCGGCAAAATATTCACGGCTTTCCCCGGAGGGCGCAATGGCATTCGACAACGCCTGCTCGTACGCGGCCGCGTACTGATCGAAGAGGTCTTCCGCGTCATTCATCGGCGGGACATCCCAAGAACGCTGAGAAAGAAACTGGAGAGGACCACCTGGAATCCCAGCGTAAAACACACCACGCCCGGAATCACGATGCGCAGCGTTTTTTCCGGATCGAGCGGGCCGAACTGGCGGATGCGCCAGTACTCCAGGCCCAGCACCCACGCACCGGCTCCGGCGAGGATCAGCAGAACTCCCGCAACGAGGCCGACTTCCAGCGTAATGTAGCGGAACAACCGCGTGAGGCGAGGGTCTTCCGGCAGCAGGCCTTCGGAGATCGCAAATATCTTGGTGAACGTCGCAAAGACGACGGACTGAAACCCGATCAGAATAGCCATCGCCGCGAACAGCAGCGTGTGAATATCAAACACAACGTTCCCGATCTTTCGCGGCCCCGGCAGCAGTGCCGCGCTTATCGCGATTCCGAGAGCGAACAGGGCAATCCCCGGGTAGAGAAACAGCCAGCGCGGGCTGTACAACAAAAGAAAACGCAGATGCCGCCATCCATCGCGCCACGTGCGGAGGTGCGGCGCGCGGCCCCTGCGGTCGGGAGCAAGCGTCGTGGGAATCTCCGTGACGCGCAAACCGAAGGCTGTGGCCTTCACGATCATTTCACTCGCAAATTCCATGCCCAGCGTCCGCAGCTCGAGCTGCTCGATCTCATCCTTGCGGAAAGCGCGGAGGCCGCAATGAAAATCCCCCACGGGGCTTTTGAAGAACAGCCGCCCCAATCCCGTCAGAACAGGATTCCCCAGGTAGCGGTGCAAAGCCGGCATCGCGCCCGGCAGAATTTTCCCCCGGAAACGATTGCCCATCACGAGGTCATAGCCTTCGCGGAGTTTCGCCACAAATTCGTCCAGTTGCGAGAAATCGTAGGTGTCATCGGCATCGCCCATCAGGACAAACTCACCGCGCGCCGCAGCGATACCGCTCTGCAAGGCGCTGCCGTAGCCGCGCCTCTCCACGGGGACGACGCGCGCGCCAGAGTCATGGGCAATCTGCTGCGATCCGTCGGTGCTGCCGTTGTCGGCGACGATCACTTCGCCCCGGATTTCGTGCCGCTCCAGGGCATCGATCGCCTTTTTGACGCAGATCCCGACGGTTGCCGCTTCATTCAAGCAGGGCATGACCACGGAGAGTTCCACGTCGTCGCGATCACCCGCGATCCGCGAAACCACGTGCATTTCCGCGATCGAACTCATGGAATCGAGATCCAACCCCTTTCTTCGTTGCGGATGGCCGGCACAAGAGAGGAGGAAGTAGCAATTCTGGCCTCAAATCTCCCCGGACTCCCTGGCGGCCATGCGGCGACAAAGTCCCGCCTGCTGGAACTCTAACCCATCCCGGATGTGGCGAAAAGGGCCGACGGCGGTTGGTGGTGAGTTTGCGATTCCAGTAGGACAGCCACTCTTGGCTGTCCGCTCTTGCCCCGCCGAGACTGCGCGGGACAGCCAAGAGTGGCTGTCCTACCAACCCGGCGTTTCAAATTGACACCATTCGGAGCGGTTGTTAGATTGAATGTTCGTGCTGGGGGAGCAGGAAACACTGAGGAAAAATCCGCGAATCTGGGTTCTGCTGCTTGCAATTTTGACCGTGCAGGCGGCAGGGTGTATCACCATCAAGAGAAGGACCGAGGTCAAGAAGGAAGAAATCCGCCCTCAGCTGGAATCCAGCGAAGAGAATCTCTTGGCCAGCTACAACAACCAGGTGCGGTCCGTGCAAAGCCTGCAGGCGACGGTGGATCTGATTCCCAGCACCGGTACGACCTACAGCGGCGTCATCGAGGAATACCATGACGTTCCCGGATTCATCCTGGCGCAGCGTCCCGCGACGGTGCGCGTGATCGGGCAGGCGCCTGTCGTCGCCAAAAATATTTTCGACATGGTCAGCGACGGCAAGGAATTCCGGATTTATATACCCTCGAAGAACTCGTTTCTGGTCGGGCCAACGGCCCTCGTCCGTGCGTCGAAAAAGCCCCTGGAAAATCTGCGCCCTCAACATATCGTCGAAGCCTTGTTCTGGCCGGAATTTTCAGCCGGCGCGAATGTTCTTTTCGAGCAGTTTGATTTCAGCGTGAGCCGCTACTACATCCTGACCCTGCTGCGGCAAGCGGAGAACGGAAAATTCGAAATCGCGAGGAAAGTCTGGTACAGCCGCACCGACTTGAAAGTTTCTCGCGTCCAACTGTTTGGAGCGGGAGGGAAACTCGATTCCGACATCCAGTATTCGGACTGGGAACCAGTGCCCCCGGCCGAAGGCGCCACCGCCACGGGACAAGCGAATTTCGCGCGCGACATCCATATCTGGCGCCCCCAGGACGATTACAAACTGGAGATCAAGATTCTGAAGCTCACTCTGAACGAACCGATTTCCCCGGACCGGTTTGAACTGGCGCAGCCCACGGGCACCGACCTCGTCCGCGTGGGCGACGATCCTTCGGCAGCGCAACCCCCTTCACAACTAGGATCGCAACCGGGGTCTCAAAGATGATCCGCCAGTTGGTGGTGAACAACGTTTTGCACCGCCCGATTCGCACGATCGTGAGCGTCATCGCCGTGGGAGTGGAAGTGGCGCTCGTCATCCTGATCGTCGGGCTCACCAGCGGCCTGCTGCAGGAAACCGCCAAGCGCATCGAAGGCATCGGCGCGGACATCATGTTGCAGCCGCCCTCCGCTTCCGTCTTTCTCGCGTTCAGCGGTGCCCCCATGCCGATCAAGATCGCCGACAAATTGCGCGAACTCAGGTACGTGCAGGCGGTTGCCCCGGTTCTGCTGCAATTCAGTTCCTCGGGCGGGGTGGACATCATTTACGGAATCGATCCGAAGTCGTTCCGCGACGTTTCGGGCGGATTCGTTTTCATTGAAGGTCACGACATGCAGGGGCCGGACGATATCCTGGTCGATGACTGGGCAGCGAAGGCCAAACACGCCACAGTGGACAGCACCTTCCGCCTGCTGGACCACGATTTTCACGTCGCCGGAATCGTGGAACACGGCAAGGGCGCGCGCCTGTTCGTGCCCCTCTCGACCTTGCAGGACCTTTCCGGCTCGCGCGACAAGGCCTCGATTTTCTTCCTCAAGTGCACCCGCTCGGACCACACGCAGGCCGTGATGGACGAGATGCGGCCCGTCTTTCCGGGATACGAAATTCGGCCTCTGAAGGATTTCTTGTCCTTGATGACCGCGTCGAATCTGCCGGGTCTCGACGCCTTTATTGAAAGCATGATCGCACTCGCCGTGTCGATCGGCTTCCTCGTGATCCTGCTCTCGATGTACACGACCGTGATCGAGCGGACGCGGGATATCGGCGTTTTGAAATCCATCGGCGCGTCCAAGGGATACATCATTCGGGCGCTGCTCGGCGAATCGGCCCTCATCTGCGTGATCGGCATCGGCGTGGGGATTGCGATGAGCTACACCGGGCGGGCCGTGTTTCTTTCTTCGTTTCCGACGCTGTCAATCCTGATTACGCCCGATTGGATCGTGCGGTCCGCGCTGATTGCGCTGGCGGGCGGGCTTCTGGGAGCGAGTTACCCCGCTTGGCTCGCCAGCCGCAAGGACGCCATCGAGGCTCTTTCCTACGATTGACCCCAGGCCCGGGAACGCCATTCTCCTGAATGGCGTTGTGCAATTCGCCAATCGGGAGATTGG
>DATNIO010000128.1:0-3781 GCA_035604385.1 Verrucomicrobiia bacterium
TATCTGTTTACCCGATTCGTACGGATTGTTTATGCCTCGTTGACTCCAGTTTGTTTACATTCGTTTACGTGAACGATGAACGCATTTACGACGAGACATTCGATCATCGCCGAAATGGTTTGTTTATGGTTCAAACCCGACGGCAGGATCGAATTCATCGAAGTAGATACGTTCGTCGGATTTTCATAAGGGGAAACGACAACAAAGGAGTCACAATGAAAAAGGTAGCGATTTACGCAGGGCTTTTCGCTGTTCTCGCCAGCCCGTTCGCGGCGTTGGCGGCGCCAGCGGCCCAGTCATCCACCAGGTCTAATTCAGACAGTGTGACCATCACCGGAAGAGTGAGCTGTTCGAGATTCGGCGGTGGCACGGTAACTCCGCGCAAAGGGATGAGCGTCGCCCAGACCATCCAATATTGCGCCAACTTCATGGGCGGCCAATACACCATTGTCTCCGGAAATAAGATCTTCCGCCTGACAGGGGACAAGAATGTGCTGGCAAAAATGTCCGGTCAAGACGTGACAGTCGCTGGGCGTCTGAACACAGACGAACCGACCGCCTCGTACGCGCTGATGGGCACAGTAGAAGCGACCTCCGTCGCTCCTGCCAAGAACTAAGCGTCATGAAACAGAGGTCAGGGCGTTTCAGCCGGGACGTTCTCCAAGAAGAGAACGCACGGCCGAAACGCCTGATGACGATCCCGCAAGCGTAACTGTCAATCTGGAACCCCGCCCGCTCCTTCTCCGCAGTCTTCCTCCCTTGCCCTTCTGCCCAAAAATCCAGCGCCAGTAGAGCCTGCGACCAGTGAGTGAAGGTGGGTTGAAGGCGTTTCCCTTGTATCCTACGAGATCCTTAAATTGATGCCCCAGAGCGATCTTGCATCTAGAAAGGAAAAGGAAACGCTAGAAGCTGACTTGGGCAATGGAGTAAAATTTCCTGTAACATTTACTCTGCTCCTGAATCTGTCCGGCATGGGGTCGGATGCCAAACCAGAGTTGTTTAATTTTACGGTCACGCAGTTCACGGATGAGCGCGGCCCCGGAACCTGCCATCCCATGGCCAACATGCCGAACATGTGCCGGTAATTTATAGAGGCAAATTTGATTTCAAAAACTTTGGGAGAAACTTTTCTATGAAACGTGTTCCGGCTAGATGGATTGTTGTTGGCTCGATTGCGTTCTTGATCCTCATTCAAATCATTCAACCGAGCCGGACGAACCCTCCCGTGGTCGCTTCGCGGAGTCTCCAAGCGCATGTGGATGTGCCGCCGGAAGTTCAATCGGTTCTGAAACGGTCCTGCTACAACTGCCACTCCAGCGCGACGGTTTGGCCGTGGTACAGCTACGTCGCGCCGGTTTCCTGGTACGTCGCGCACGACGTGAACACGGCAAGGGGCCACGTCAATTTTCAGAACTGGGAAGCGCAAATTAACGAGCAAGAGGGAAAGGAACATTTAGGACTGATCTGCAAACTCGTCCGGGAAGGAAACATGCCGCCGGCCGATTACCGCCTCATGCACGAGGACGGTTACGTTTCTCCCGCGGAAACAACTGCGGTTTGCGCCTGGTCCCAGAAAGTTGGAACGACGGAGGATTCCGACTCCGACAAGAAGCCGGATTGAGACCTTGTTCCCGGACTGCGCGATTCCCGCTATTCAAAAAGCAGAACCGCGATTCGATAGTTAGAAAATCCGGCCTTGGCGTCGCTGGGGCATGCGCCCACAACTGCGGAATGGTATTTGCCGGATTGGATTCTCTGCTCGAGCAGGTCAGGGAGCGTTTCGAGGTCGGGCGTCGCGTAGTGCAGTACGAAGGAAGGGACGTGACTTCCGGCATAGCCGTTGTCCAGAACGCAGGAGCGGCGCGCGTCGCTCGTATAACTCAAAAGCCGCAGCCCGCGCGACCGGAGTTTCGCGGTGACGATTCCCTCTTGCTCTTCCACGGATAGCTTTGGCGCCTCCAGTGAAAAATCCTCTACCGCGAACAAGACGCCGTTGCGTTCGGCCACCGCAATCCCCACCGAATCGAGCTGCGGCTCGAGCAGGTTTGCGCGATGCGGGGGCGAATTCATCCACTGCTGGTGGATGCTCCCTGCGCTCGGTCCCTCGGCCAAATTTTCCGCTAGGGAACTGAAGCGCGCGCCGGCTTGGGAAGCGCGCCCGGCCATTCCCGGCTCGCCGGGAAGCTGGTGGGAAAGCGTATTCTGCGCCGCCATGCGCAGCGCATGCTGCTGCGCCGCTCTGGCCAAGGTGGCGCTCCATTTCAAAAGAGCGAGCCCATGCGCCGAGCGCTCGTGGTTCGCGGATTCAAACAGAGATTGGGCAGGGTCTTTCTTCTGGCCGCGAGCCGGAGGCAAAGATAAAACCAGAATTGCGAGACTCATCGTGGCCAGTACAGAAGCAACCCTCATTTGCAAATCCCCCACCCCATTGAACCCGCCTCGCATTTATTTTACTCGCTCTGCGGTGAGATGCATTCAACTCATCTGATTTCCTGTGATCGGGGGGGGGAACTGATTGACACGCGGTGGCGCCGTCTAAAACTGCTTCGGCGATTTTTCAAATCTGGCCACATTGCAAGAACGCCGGCGGGACGCCGGCGCCACAATCCATTGCACGCCAAACTCATTGCATGCCGCGATTGCAGTATTCTAAATTACGGGTTAAGAATCCGGGCTAGTGGATGAGTTGAAGCGAAGGCTGGGCAGCGACACGCCTCAGGATCTCTCCGCAGATTTGATCGAGCGGCAGGATTTTTTCAGCCAGTCCAGCGCGCGCCACAAAGCCCGGCATGCCCCAGACGACGCTGCTCGCTTCGTCCTGGACGATCACGGAGGCGCCGGCCGCGGATAGCGCTTCGCACCCTTTCAATCCGTCCTGTCCCATGCCGGTCAGAATCACTCCGAGGGAACTTGCGCCGTAAACGGAGGCGACCGATCGGAACAGCACATCCACCGAAGGACGGCAGAAATTCTCACGAGGCCCTTGGTGCGTGCCCAAGCGCATGCGGTTCTCGTCTTGCTGCACGAACATATGATAGTCGCCGGGCGCGATCCAAACGCAAGAGGGGCCCAGCAAATCACCGGGCTGGCACTCCCGCACCGGCAACGCGCATTTGGTTGCAAGGCGCTTGGCCAGGAGCATCGTGAAGATAGCCGGCATGTGCTGGGCAATGACCACGGGCAAGGGAAAATTCGCGGGGAAAGAAGGCAAGAGTTTGGCGAGCGCATCGGGACCGCCCGTCGAAACCCCGATGGCCACAATTTTGAGTTGGGCTGAACGTATAGGAACGGAATGGAATCGAATCTCGGGCCGAGGAGTCGGGGCAGCGGGACGTGAGACGCCGGTCACCGTATTCTGAACGCGCACGGGAAAGTGGCATAACGCTTTGATCTTGGGAACCAGGTCTCGCTGGATGGCCTCCGAAGTGGCCGCCATATTCTGATTGCTCGGTTTCGCCACGTAGTCCGAGGCGCCCAGCGCGAGGGCATCGAGGGTTGCTTCCGCCCCACGTTCCGTGAGCGTGCTGAACATAATGATCGGTACACTTGGAAGAATTTTGCGTATCCCCGGAATGGTTTCCAGGCCATTCATTTCAGGCATTTCGATATCCAACAGAATAATGTCCGGGCGCAGCGTTTGGAGCTTGGCCAGCGCCAAACGGCCATTGCTGGCCCATCCGGCGATAGCAAGGTCAGGATCGCTTGAAAGCACATTGGTAAGCACTTTCCTCACGACCAGGGAATCGTCAACGATCATGATTTGAATTTGCGGCATCGTCGT
>DATNIO010000129.1:0-15286 GCA_035604385.1 Verrucomicrobiia bacterium
AGTAGCACAGCCACTCTTGGCTGTGCGCCATTGTTAAGTGCCGGAAAAACCACACAGCCAAGAGTGGCTGTGCTACTACGAGCCGCCACGCCACAGCATGATCGTCCACAGAATGGCCATCGCAACTGCGAGGCCGATGGCCGCTTCGTATTCCCGGTTCTGCCGGTAGATCGGCCACGAGAATCGTTCCGTCGACGCCGTTGCGGGGGAAAGCCGCGGCCAGAACGCGGGGACTTGCGATGCGTATTCCACAAATGCGGCGCCATAGAGCGTCTTGAGTTCGCCCTGCTCCCGCCGAATTACGACAGGATAAAAAATCGCAAGATAGGCAGCGAGCAACAGCGTGGAAATCCACGAATGGCTCGCCACTGAAAATCCTGCGGCGAGAAGCACGCTACCCAGATACAACGGGTTCCGAGTAAATGCGTAAGGTCCCGAGGTCGCCAATTGCTTGTGTTTGCGGAGGTGTCCCGCGGCATATCCGCGCAGAACGAGCCCGCAAAATGCGATGCTCACTCCGCAGAGCAGCCATTTCATTTGGGGCCTGGCAAACCAGAACGCCGCGATGCCGACCGGATATCCCATGCGGACACGCCACTGAATCCAAAAATTTGTTGTGGAACTCAAGCAGGAGCCTTCAGAAGCGCATCGGTCGCGGCCAGCACGTCTTCGACGGTGATTCGCAGCATCGCCGCCGAGTAATTTGAACGCCGCTTGTAGCTGATCTCCTCCGGCCGCGCCTTGTGAACGATTACCGCACCGGGCACATAAGGACCATTGCGCTCGGGATCGGTGGGGCCAAACAGACCCACAACCGGCGTGCCGAGCGCCGCCGCCAAATGCAGCGGACCTGAATCCGCCGCGACCAAACACCGCGCATGCGCCAAAAGTCCCATCAATTCCTCAATCGTGGTCGCAATGACAGTGGGGCGAGCGGGGGTTGCCGCGCGCGCTACTTCCTCCGCTAGCGATTTTTCGCCTGGACCGTAGACCACAACCACGCGCATCTCGTTTTTCTTTTCAAACTCGCGGCAAAATTCAGCATACCGCTCCGCCGGCCAGCATTTCGCGCGCCAGCTTCCGCCAGGGCCGACCACCATGTACTCTCCGCCGATTCCAAGATCATGTAGGCGCGCTCGAATCGATGCCGCGCCACCCGCCGGGACGCGCAGCGGATATTCCGGCGTTGCCGGTCGCGATGCTCCGGCCTGCTCCGCGAGCGAATAATTCAACTCGGCGACGTGGCGCCCGGTTGGGATCACGCGTTCGGTATAGAACATCGCCGCGCCCTCTTCGCGCGCCCAGGCGCGATCGAAACCAATGCGACGACTGGCGCCGGAAAACCCGGCAAGTATGGATGACTTATAGAGACCCTGAAAATCGATGGCGCATGTGTACCGATTCTCGCGCAGGCGCTGAACGCATTCAATCGCGCCCCACACCGAGCGGCGATCAAACGGAATCACTTCATTGATCGCTGGACTTCCCTCCAGCACCGGCGCCCATTTCCGTTCCACAACCCAATCGATTTTTGCGCCTGGGTGGGCCAACCGCAACGCCGCCACTGCGGGAACCGTGTGCAGGATGTCGCCTAGCGCGGTCAGCCGCACAACCAGGAAACGTTCCTTGCGCTTATTCATCGCGGCGCGGCGTAACGCCGCCAGGGCGAAGAATCTGGCGCACCGCATCCCTTAGATTCTCGGCCAGCGCGTCGGGCTGCCTGGGCCAGGAGGTGCGATGCAGCTCGTATTCCCCGCGGCCGTATCCGGTCATCACCAGGATTCCGCGCGCTCCGGCCGCGTGGCCCATTTCGAGGTCCGCGTAACGGTCGCCAACGACCCACGACGCGGGCAAATCCAGCGCATGTTCGCGCGCCGCCTGCTCGAGCAACCCGGGATTCGGTTTGCGGCATTCGCAGACGTCTTCCGATTTGTGCGGGCAGAAGTAGATCGCGTCGATCCAGGCTCCGCCCGCCGCAAGCTGCGCAACCATCTTTTTGTGGACTTCGTGCACCAGCGATTCCGGAAAAATATTTCGCGCAATGCCGGACTGGTTCGTCACGACGATTACCGGAATATCCGCCTGATTCAATTGGCGGATCGCTTCGGCTGCATAGGGAAAGATTTGAAAGCGGTCGATGTGATTGACGTAGCCCATTTCCTCGCCGATCGTTCCGTCGCGGTCCAGAAACACGGCTCGGCGCAAAAGTCGCGTCTCAGACATTCTTGGCGCTCCGAACAGGAAAATTCTTCGGCGAGTTTTTGACGTGCATCGCGGCGCTGAACACGGAATCCACTGTAATCCTTGTCATGCAACGATGATCCACCGGACAGCGGCGCAAAAAACACGGACTGCAGGAAACGGCTTCGCGAATCAATGTGAATCGTTCCGTCACGGGAGCCGTGCCCTCCGGATCCGTCGATCCAAATATTCCGATGACCGGAAGGCCCGCAGCGGCGGCCACGTGCATGGCTCCGGAATCGTTGCCGATAAATACCGAGCAGGACGCAAACAGCGCCGCCAGATCGCGCATGGATGTCTCACCGACCAGAGAAATCGCGCGCGACTTCATATTCGAGCAAATGCGAGCTGCAATTTCCTTTTCACCTGCCGTGCCAAAAAATATCACATCGGCGCCACATTCCGAAATCAGACGATCGGCAAGGAGAGCAAAGCGCTCTGGTGCCCAGCATTTTGCAGCGCCGTAAGAAGCGCCCGGAGCAATTGCGCAGCGCCATGCGTTTTCCAAAGCGCCCGCGCGGCGCAACGCGAATTCGGCCGCTGCGCGCGCCGCATGGGAGACAGACAGACGAATCGGCGGGATTGCCGGCGAGGCCTCAATCCCTGCGGCGCGGCGCAGCAATTCGAGATAGTAGTGCGATTCGTGTTTGGGGATCTCGCCAACTTGCGGCACTGGAATCGCTTTCGTCAGGAGCGGACCGCGCCCGTCCCGGGCATATCCGATGCGTTCGGGAATTCCCGCGCGCCACGCCAGCCACGCGGCTTCAAACGCATTTTGCAGGAGGACGGCAATGTCGAACTTTTCTTTTTGCAATTCAGCGATAAGCTTTTCACGTCCGAGCCATCCCTCGTGCCGGCCGCGAAAATCGTATTGCAGAATCCGGTCCGCAAACGGTTGTCCTGAAAACAGGTCAGCAACCGCGGGCCGCGCCAAAATGCAGATTTCGTCGCCCGCGCGCGCGCGGCGGATCATTTCCAACGCCGGGATCGCCATCACTGCATCGCCAGCCCAATTCGGCGCGCGAACGAGAATTTTCATCGCCCCTCGCCCGCTTTCCCGCGCCCGACCGCGTCCGTAACAGCGCTCCAAAAGCTCTCAGGAAGGGCAAATGAAATCCGGCAACAATACACGGGAAGCGCCGTGAACGGAACGTTTCGGAGATTCCACACATCTTTTTCCGTGCACAGCAGCGCATCGGCACCGGACCTTGATGCATCCTGCTCTAGCTGCGCCGCCTCCCTCGCCGTATACACATGATGATCTGAAAAGCTGCGTTGCTGAACCACCTGAAATCCCCACGTGCGCAAGTCCTCGAAAAATGCGGCGGGATTCCCAATTCCGCAGAACGCGAGAAATCGCGCCTTCGTCCAATCCTGCTGCGGCAGGGCCACGTCGAGTCTCGGAACGCGTAACACGCTTTCCAATCGTGTGGAAGCATAGAAGATGGGGCTGCCCGTGTACCGGCGAATGATTGCTTCAATGGCGGGCGAAGGCGCCTGCACGCTTCGCGTGATGACAACGATGTCCGCGCGCCGCAGCGCCGAGAGCGGCTCGCGCAATCGGCCCGCGGGCAGTACCATTCCTCCGCCAAATGGATCCATCGCGTCGATGAGAACGACATCGGCATCGCGCGAAAGCTTCAAGTGCTGGAACCCGTCGTCCAGCACAAACCAATCGATTCCGTGCCGCGCCAGAACCATGCCGTTCTTGTACCGGTCCGCCCCGACGCCAAGTTGGACTTTTCCAGCAAGCCGCTCGCGCAGCAGCGCAACTTCATCGCTCTGCGGAACACCGCTCGCGCCGCCGTCCGTAGTCCCTCGATACCCGCGCGTCAGAATCGCCGCCTGCTTCCCTTCCTGAGCGAGTCGCTCCGCAATCGCCAGCACCATCGGCGTTTTGCCAGTGCCCCCGACCGTCAGATTTCCCACGCCGATAACGGTCCCCGGCAATTTGCGCTTTCGGAAAATGCCCCGCGCGTAGCCCCAGGCTTTCGCACGCGCAATCAGAGAGTAGACAAGCGACAAAGGCCACAGCAGGCGCAGCCATCCCGAAGAGCGCTTCACCTTACGCCCCGGTCTGAACGAACCACACGCTCGATGTGCTCCAGGACACGCCGCGTCGCGCCGCGATTCCGGTCCACCAGATCCCGCGCGCAGGTTCCAATGCGCGCGGCACGTTCCGGCTCTCGAAGCAAACCCGACCAAGCGGCGCCCAGTTCTTCCGAACTCTTCACCTGGATCGCAGCGCCTGCCGCGAGAAATTTCCCCGACATTTCGCGGAAGTTTTCCATCGACGGACCGTAAATCGGAACTTTACTGAATGCAGCCGGCTCGAGGATATTGTGCCCGCCGCCGGGAACAAGCGAGCCTCCTACGAATACGGCGTCGGCAAGGCGATACAATTCGCCAAGTTCGCCGAGACTGTCGAGAAGGAACACATTGCCCGGTTCCGATAATGCGGCGCTTCCGGCTCCGTTGAGGGTGAGGTCCCGGCGGCGCAGCAATTTTCGTCCCGACTCGGCGATGATTGTCGCCGCATTGTCGAATTGCTCCGGCTTTCTCGGCGCGAGAATCAAGAGCGCGCGGGGAAATTCGCGCTCGACGTCCGCAAACGCCCGCAAGACAGGAACCTCTTCCTTGGCGAGCACGCTGCCGGCAACGACGACCGGACGTCGATCACTCTTTGCGAGTTCGGCCTCCAGCCACGCAGAAAGAGGGCTTTCGCTCGCCTCGGCAAGGTCGTATTTGA
The DNA here is from genome assembly GCA_035604385.1 of Verrucomicrobiia bacterium. GTDB lineage: Bacteria > Acidobacteriota > Terriglobia > Acidiferrales > UBA7541 > Palsa-360. Next base: position 4,991 of record DATNIO010000129.1, read on the forward strand.
GATTGCCGGCGACAAGGACTCTCTCGCGCGGTGCGCCCAAAGCGATCAGGCGCGCCGCGTCCTCGTCGCTTTGCATCAGAAAAAGCGTTGCATCGCTCAACACTTTCTTCAGGAATCCCGCAAGAGCACCCACGGAATACGAAAGCGCACGGCCATAGCCGCGGAACGAGCGCTCCGACAGCCGCCCGTTCACGAAAATCACGGGTACCTCAGCACGGCGGCACTCGCGCAGAAAATTTGGCCAGATCTCGGTCTCCACGATGATCACCGCGCCCGGACGCGCGGCAGCAAGAGCCCGCCTGACAGGGCCGCGCCAGTCCAGCGGAAAATAGAATATCGCGTTGGCAAATGGCATCCGCTCGCGCGCAATCTTCTGGCCCGTGATCGTTGTGGTGGAAACGACGAGGCGGCGTTGCGGAAATCTTTTTTTCAACTGCTCGGCAAGTGGAAGGACGGCAAGAACTTCACCAACGGATACCGCATGAATCCAGATCGATTTTTCCGCCGAGCCAGGCGAGTTTTCATGGCGCAACTCAGGCGGAAATCTCCATCCGAGACGTTCCGTTATGTTGCTGAGGTATTTCCCCTGGATCAACCCGCGCAGGAGGAAATACGGCGAAAGCAGGAGCATCCCCGCGGCCGTCAGCAGACTATAGAGCGCAAACATCCCAAGAGGCCCTCGGCGAGCCGTCTCCTGTCCGGGAAAAATCCAGAACTATCCCAATCGCCGCTACAAACCGGATATTATAGGCGCACCGCTGGCGTTGGCATACCAATAGTGGAGTGAACCTTTCCCAGGGAAGACGCATCATAGCCACCCAGATCATGCTTCGCGCAATCCTTACAATCGTGATGCTCTTCCCTCTCGGCGCGTTAGGACAAAGCGCGCCTCCGGACCCTATGTCGCTGCCGGCCCGCGACTCGCATCAGGACTTGACCATCGCCGCCGACCCCTATCTGAGAGCTGAGCGCTACAAGAAAGAAGTCTTCGGCAAGGATTCCTTCTACGCCGCCGGCATCATCGCCATCGATGTCTATTTCAAGAACGACAATAACGTCCCGATCCGGCTCAACCCCGGAACGATCCAACTGGTGATTTCTCAACCCGGCCTGGATCGCCAGCGTTTGGGCCCTCTTTCCCCTGAAGACGTCGCCGATCGCACGCTTCTGACAGCAAACTCCAATATTCGCGCGCGCCGTCCATTCCCGTTCCCAGGCGCCTCGTCCAGTTCCGGCCATAGCAAGGATTGGGTTGAGATGACCACCACGCTTCGATCGGTTGCCCTCGGCACCGATGTTCTGCCGCCTCATGCCACCACTCACGGATTCCTCTTCTTCGATCTGAACCACGACTTTGGCGCGATCCGCAACACGCATCTTTACATCCCGGATCTTGCTTTCATGACGGACAACAAGGCTCTCTTCTTTTTTGAAATCGACCTCGCGGATGCTCCTTCAAGGTAACCTGCTCGACCGGCTCGCGGACCAGAAGTAGCGCCGGCGCCACCAAAACGATCGCCTCGGCACGCTAGAACCTCTCAGAAAATGAGTTACTACTCACGCGAAGGCGAATTTGCCGAACACCACCCCGTCGGATAGAATGTAACTTCCCAAACGGGCCCGCCTCCCAACATGACACTCCTTGACGAACTGAATTCCGGGCAGCTTGAAGCCGCAACCACTATTGATGGTCCCGTCCTGATTCTTGCTGGGGCGGGCACGGGCAAGACGCGCGCCATTACCTACCGGATCGCGCACTTGATCGAGAAGGGCGTGCCCGGCAGCGCGATCCTGGCCGTGACGTTCACTAACAAAGCCGCGACGCAGATGAAAGAGCGCGTCCGCGATTTGCTCGTCCGTCAGGGGAAGGCATTCGACGATCCGTGGATCGGAACGTTTCACGCGTTTTCCGCATGGCTCCTGCGCCGCGAGGCGAAACGCCTCGGACTGCCTCGCGATTTCAAAATTTTTGACGCCGACGACCAAATCGCTGCCGTGAAGCTTGCGCTCGAACATCTGAACATCAAGGATCCGGGCGAGAAAGTCCGCGGCCTTCTGGAGCGCATCAGCTTCGCGAAAAATCATGCGCAGACTCCCGCGCAGATCGCCACGGAGGCCGCCAAGCACAACGACCCGCTGGGAATTACCGCCTCAAAAGTGTACGCGGAGTACGAAAACATTCTCCGCAAGGCCGGCGCTCTCGATTTTGACGATCTTCTCCTGCGCGCCGTTCAGGTTCTGCGGGAATTTCCGGAAGCGCGCTCGGCCTGGCAGACGCGTTTCCGCTACATTCACGTCGACGAATACCAAGATACCAACCGCGTGCAGTATGACCTGCTGCGGCTGCTGGTAAACGAGTCGCGCAACCTGTGCGTCGTCGGCGACGAGGATCAGTCGATCTACCGCTGGCGCGGCGCCGATATTGGCAACATTCTCCGCTTTGACGAGGATTATCCGGGCGCGCGCGTCGTTCGCCTGGAAGAGAATTACCGCTCGACGCAGAAAATTCTCGACGCCGCCGCGGGCGTCGTCTCGAACAACCGCCGGCGCCTCGGCAAGAATCTCAAGGCGACGCGTTTCTCGGGAAATAACTTGGCGTTTTTTGAAGGGCGCGACTCGAAAGCCGAGGCCGAGTACATTGCCGACGCGATCCGCATCCTGCACGGGGAAGACCCGGCTGTACACATCGCCGTGCTCTACCGCACGAACGCGCAGTCGCGCTCTTTTGAAGAAGCGATGCGTTCACGCGGCATGCGTTATCGCATGCTGGGCGGCTTCTCGTTTTACCAGCGCGCCGAGGTGAAGGACGCCCTGGCCTACGCGCGCCTCGCAATTTTTCCGGACGACGATATCGCCCTGCTCCGAGTGATCAATACGCCGCCGCGCGGCATCGGAAAAACATCCATCGACTCGCTCTCCGCTGTTGCGCGCCAGCAAGATATTTCCCTGTGGGCGGCCATCGGCAAAATGCTCGATCCCTCGGCTTCGGGACGTTCCCTCGCCCCGCTCAGGGACTTCCACGCATTGATTGAAAGCCTGCAGCAGGAAGTTTCCACTTCTTCACCCGCGGATTTCCTACAATCCATCCTGACGCGCAGCGGATATCTCGATATGCTCCTGCAGCGCGATTCCAGCGAGGACACCGCGCGCGCCGACAACCTGCGCGAACTCGTCAACGCCATGGCGGAGGGCGCCGAGCGCGGCGAAACGCTCACCGATTTTCTCGACCATGCCGCCCTGGTCAGCGATGCCGACAACTTTGACGAAGACGCGCTGATCACGCTCATGACGATGCACAGCGCCAAAGGCCTCGAATTCGATCACGTGTTTCTGACGGGAATGGAAGAAGGCATCTTCCCGCACAGCAGGTCTCAAAACGACAATGAAGAGCTCGAGGAAGAGCGCCGCCTGTGCTACGTAGGAATGACGCGCGCCAAGCAAACGCTCACGCTGACGCGCGCCGTCTATCGCCGCATGTACGGCTCCGAGCGCCTCTCCGGCTCCATGCCGTCCCGTTTTCTTCAGGAAATTCCAGCGGAACTGATCGACACGGCCGCCGGTTCCCTCGCCGAGGCCGGCGAGACGCGCCGCTACGAGCCGGACCCCGAGTACTCCTACAGCGAAGAAGAATTTTCACGCCGCGTGAAACGCATTGCCGCCCCGTCGCGTACCGTGAGCGAGGCCCCCAGCCGCGCGCGTTCAAGCGCCTCCCCGCGCCTCGGCAAGCAAAATGCAAATCCGCTCATCGGCCAACGCGTGCGCCACGCCACCTACGGCGCCGGCACCATCATCGCCGTGGAAGGCGAAGAGCCGGAACGCAAGTTCACCGTCCGGTTCTCCGACCACGGCACGAAAAAACTCATGGAGTTGTACGCCAATTTGAGTTGGGCGTAATTTTCCCTTTTGTTTTTTCGCGATGGTCCCCCGCATTGAAAGGCAAGAGGAAGCGTCCCTTTTCAAACTGCGAAAGATAGTGCAGCCGCACAAACTTCTTCCGGCCCAATTACCGGCCACTCGTCCCCTGCATCGACCGGTTGAGCTGGCTCCGTTTAGCGGGACCTGAGTGGAACAATTTGGCTGACTCGCACTCCCCGAGATTCTGCACGGGATTTTATGGGGCGTCCCACCTTACGAATATGGGTTGCCATGTTATCTGGTACAATCTCACGAGTTATCTTCTAGTTATCGGCGAACAACGAGGGGCACATGAACAGAGGGTATCTTGTCTCTTTCTGTCTCGTTTTCTTCGGGGCTGCCGCCCCGTTTCTGTTTGCGAGGCCTACTGATGCCCAGGCAGCTTCGGCCTTGATTGCGACCCCTGCGCCGCCCCCTTCTCCCACCTCCTCGACGACCTTCAAAAATGGGGCGATTATTTCAATAACAGGCACGGCCGCCAGCGGAAACTTCGTCAATTATCAGGTCGAATGGGCGGCGGGCCTGGATCCCGACTCAGGCTGGCAATCAACAGGAATAACGATGGCAGGCGGGGGCCTATCACCCGTGTCGAACGGTTTGCTGGCGAATTGGGATACTTCTTCGATCGCCACAAGCGGTTACTACACAGTTCGCCTAACCCTCAATAGTTCGAATCTGGCGCCGCAGCAGGCCTTGACAATGGTTTATCTTGAACCCGATCTGCTCTCTACCAATTGGCCTCAGTTTCTTTCCCAGGGACCAGCCCTCGGAGCGGGCGTGGTGCCCGCGCGTAACGCCGATGGCACATTCCGTCTTCTGCTGGAAGCTCCGAAAGGGCCCTCCCCCGCCGGCGTCAGTGAGCTGTGGACATTCAGCCTAAACGGGACGCCCCAGCAGTCTCAGCAGCCTGGCGCCGGAGGCTTCATGCAGCCAAGCGTTGCCAATTTCGACGGCGGGACCGCAGAGCAAGCCATGGTGATCGATTTCAGTGATCTGGACTTCTTCAACGAGAACGGCACTTTGAGCATTTTGAACACGAATCCGAACATCTGGTATGTGGGAAGCCAGACGGTCGTGGAGGACCTGGCCGGCAATAACACCTGGAAAACTCTGGGTTACGGATTCGATTACAACACGCAAGTTGCGTACCTCTCCGCATGGCAGCTCGACGGCACGGAGGTTAACAGCAACTTCCCAATTCAATTGGCCTCCAATAACCCCGGCGACGGGAACCTGGATCGAAATCCAGTTTTGGTCGGGGACGTCAACGGCGACGGCAAGAAGGAAATTGTGGCAATGAAAGATCTTTCGCCGACCACTTTTACGTTAGCTCTGTTTGGTAATGACGGCTCGCCGTTGACCTGGAATGTTCCTGCTCTTGCTGGAACTCTTAGCGCAATGGTTGCGGCTGATTTGGACAATAATGGAAAACTGGAAACGATCGTCAGCGCAAACACCGAAACGCAGACTTTTTTGCATGTCTTCCAGCCGGACGGAACCGAGCGCTCCGGCTGGCCGCTGACATACGCGAATTCAGGCATTTCGAGTCAGTCCTATCTCGCCATCGGGGATCTCAACCGCGATGGAGCCAAAGAAATTGTATACGCGCATGCCGGCTTCCTCTATGTCCTCAAGGGGGACGGAACTTCTTTTTCCAGCGCGTGGCCGCTGAACGCAGGGACGGGGCCGGGGTCAGCGTTCGGCTACAACGCTCTTACGATCGGTGACGTGGATGGCGATGGATTCCCGGAGATCGTCACGGTCCTGAATCTCCTTAACATTACTGCCGATCCGTTTTTCGCCAGCAGTCAGTTCGGAAACGAACAACTGCTCGCTATTCGAAGAGATGGCACCATTTCCAGGTCTTGGCAGTTGACCGCGGGATACGGCTGCTTCACGCAATTTTACCCGGCTCCCTCCATCGGTGACTTCAATCAGGACGGCATCACGGATATCGCGGTAGCTTACGGTGTCTCGGAGGGGGCCGCGTGCCCAGACGTATCTGGAGGCATCGTTACCATTTTGAGCACTGGGGCGCCTTACAACCCGGCGTTGAACGACTGGCCCCTCGTTCGGCATGATCCTCGGAATACGAGCGTGCTGCCGAGTTCAAGTCCCGTTGTGAACCCGGACTTCACGTTGAGCATTAGCTCGGCGCCGCCAGTCGACGCCGGCTCTTCAGCCGTTTTTGCTGTTACCGTCGCTCCCAGTCCATCGCCCTACGATTTCCCGGTAGGCAGTTTTGGCTGTACGAATTTGCCGAAAGGCGCGTCTTGCCTATTCAATCCCGGTTCTGTCATCCCGGGTGCTAGTAGCGCGACAACCACACTGAAAATCACTACGACGTCTCGCACCCTGTCGGCTATGCCCCCTGCCCGCGGCTCTGCCAGAAACTCCCTTCAAGGTTGGGCTGCCATGGGATTCAGCATCATCGGAATCTTTGGCCTGATCGGTACGCGCAACCAAAAGAAGGCAGTGCTGCAGAAGAGAGCGCAGCTCGCGGTTTTGCTTATTGCATCCGCGAGTTGGTACGGTTGCGCCGGCAGCAGTAGCGGCAATTCCGAACCCATGCCAAACCCCAACGGCACGCCGGCGGGTACTTATGAAATTACGGTGACAGCGGTCGGGAACGGTGCTACCGCCCACAGTGCGATCGTGACGTTGAAGGTCAATTAGTGTGCTGATTTCGCTGTTGCAGCCGACGGCCAACTCCTAAGAGTCGAGGTTATCGCTAGTAGGGGCAGTTTCCGCCTTATCGGAATGTGGCCCACTGCGCTCGGCAAATTTCCAAGAACAGTTGAAATTAATCTCACCGAAGGTCCGGGAATTCCTCCGCAGTACTTATTACTTGTCTAAGATAGCGCCGCGCGCGCGGCGCTGCGCCGCGATGCCCACTTGAGCGAGCGGTAAACCGGATAGCTCGCGGCCAGCACGAGGAAGGTCAGCGGCGTGTTCTCGCGATCGCTCGCGAGCGCGCCCACCAGGAACACGATCGAGGCCGCCAAAGCTAGCGACGTCGTCCACGGATAGCCCCAGGCGCGATGCGGCCGCGTGCTCGCGGGCATGCGGCGGCGCAGGACGAACAGCGACACGAACGACAACGCGTAGTCGGCCACGAAAAATGACGCGAGTATCGCCGCGACCCGCTCGAAGCTGAACATCGCAAAGCACAGGCCCACCACCGTGGATAGCCACAGCGAAGGGCCCGGAATCCCGCCGGCGTTCACGCGCGCAAACAGCGGAAAGAAGAGGCCGTCGCGGCTCATGGCGTAGAGCGCACGCGACGTCGCCATTTCCATCGCGTTGACGCTGCTCAAGAGGCCCACCACGACCACGATGCGAATGAAGTTGTCGCCAGCGAGTCCCAGCACGCGGCGCGCGGCAATCCCCATCGCAAAATCGCTCCCGGCAAATTCGCGAACCGACACCAAGTGCACGATCGCCGCGTTCACCAGAAAATAGATCGCGAGGACGGAAAACACTGTGCCGAAAATCGCCCGTGGAATGTCCCGACCCGGGTTGTGAACTTCTCCGCCGAAGTACACCACGCCGTACCAGCCGTCATAGGTGTAGATCACCGTCTGCAGCGCGACGATGAAAGCGACAAACAGCGGCCAACCTACAGGCACTGCGGCGCGCGAAGCCACAGCGGTCACTGGCGTCGCCCGGTGCAAGAAGCAAACCGCGACCACAGCCAGAAACAGGGCGGCCTTCAACAGCGTCGTCAGATCCTGTACGCCGCTGCCTACCTTCATGCTCTTCCATTGCAGCAGAGCGAACAATAAAATCACCCCGGCGGAAATCGGGCGGACATGGCCATGCGCCGCCGGAATCAAATCGCCCGTGTATTCACCGAAGACGATCGAGACTGCCGCAAAACTGCCGGCCGTGGAAATCCAGTCGCTCCAGCCGACGATAAATCCGGCATAATCGCCCAGCGCGGCCCGGGCAAAATTGTATTGCCCGCCGCTTTGCGGCAACAGCGCGCCCAGCTCGGCAAACTGCAGCGCGCCCAGCGACATGTAGATTCCGCCCGCGGCCCACGCGGCGAAGTACAGCCGGGTCGAGGGCAGGAGCGTCGCGATCACACCCGGGGCGCGCACGATTCCCGCGCCAATCGTGTTGCCGATGGCTACGGCAATCCCAAAGCCGACACCCAGCGTGGTGATCAACCGGCCGCGTCCGGCATGTTGTGCGCCAGCTAAACTGGATTTTGTCGCCAAGGGAAATTCGCCGCTCGTTTCATGCTCGAATGAAAATGAAAAGCCATCATAGCCGAGGGCACTTGCGGCGCAAGCGGAAGTTGGCAAAAGTGTTCCGGGCGCAATTTCGTTGGTTAACTGTCGCGCGCATTCGAGGATTGTTTCAACTTCCGGTACAATGCTTCCGCGATGCCAAACGTTTCGCTGCCCGACTCCGTGTTCACTTCTCTCCCTAAGGCTGAGCTGCATGTCCACCTGGAAGGCTCTATCGCGCCTTCCACCGTGCTGGAACTCGCCGCGCGCCACGGCGTCACTCTCACTCCTGAAGAGACCGCCCCGCGTTACGCCCCCGGCACGTTCGACCAATTTATCGAAAATTTCATCTGGATCACTTCGTTCTTGCGGGGCCCTGAAGACTACGCCTTGATCGCCCGGCGATTCGCCGAATCCTTGCAGCGCCAGAACGTCCTCTACGCCGAGGTCACGCTTTCGATCGGCGTAATGTTTCGCCGCAATCAGGATCCCGCCGACAATTTTGTCGCGCTGCGCGACGCCGCTGCCACGGTCCCCGGGGTGAAGCTGAAATATATCTGGGATGCCGTCCGCCAGTGGGGCGCCGCGCCGGCGATGGAGGTCGCGCGGCTGGCAGTTGCATTACGCTCGCCGGACATCATCGCCTACGGAATTGGCGGCGATGAACTGGGCCTCCCCACGATCGACCTGCGGCCCATTTATGATTTCGTGGCCGGCCAGGGCATGCACCGGCTGATCCACGCCGGGGAAATCGGCGGGCCGGAAATCGTTCGCGAATCCGTGGAATTGCTGGGCGCGGAACGCATCGGACACGGCATCGGCGTGATGCGCGATGAGCGCACCATGGACTTCATCGCCGCGCGAAATATTCCCCTCGAAGTATGTCCGACGAGCAATCTGCGCACCGGCGCGCTGGCGAGGCAGATTGGCCGCCCCTCAGCCGGATACGATCAGCACCCGCTTCCGTCGTTCTTCCGGCGCGGCCTTCCCGTGACCCTTTCGAGCGACGACCCGGCCATGTTTGAAACGACGGTGAGCGACGAATACCGCCACGCGCACCGCATGGGGCTCACTCCCGGCGAACTCGTCCGCCTCGCCGAGGCCAGCTTCCAACATTCCTTCCTGGGCTCCGTGGAAAAGCGCGCCATGCTCGACAAATTTCATTCCGGCGTTGCGGCCCTGGGCTTGGTATAATGCCGGCGATGAAAGCACATGTGTGGGTCATGCCGAAGCGCACAGTCCTCGATCCGCAGGGCCAGGCCATTCAGCATGCCCTTTCTTCTCTGGGATTTAGCGAAGTCCGCGACGTTCGCCAAGGCAAATTTTTCGTCCTCGATTTGAACGGCGTGGCCCGCGAAGCCGCCGAAAAGCAGGTTGAGCGCATGGCCAGGGAAATCCTGGCGAACCCCGTAATAGAGGAATTTCGCTACGAAATCGTGGAATAAGCGTGTTTTCTGGTAAAAGCGATAGCTGTTCGCTTCAGGAAACACCCCATCTCACTCGTCCGAATCCGCACTTCCCTTGTGTTACTCTTTTTTATGCGGGCCTCCTTTTCTGTCGCCTAGCTAAAAATCCGGAGATGAACCTGTGTGTGGAATCGTCGGATACATTGGATCCAAGAAAGTTGTACCCTTAATTCTGGATGGGCTGCGCCGTCTCGAATATCGCGGGTATGACTCCGCCGGCATCGCCGTAGTCGGGTCGGACGGAAAAGTGCAAATCCGCCGCGCGCCCGGCAAGTTGCACAATCTGGAAGAAGCGATCCGCCAATCCCCGATGGAGGGCTCGTACGGCATCGGGCACACGCGCTGGGCCACGCATGGCCGTCCCACCGAAGAAAACGCCCACCCGCACCGGGACTGCACGGGAAATATCGTCGTCGTCCACAACGGAATCGTCGAGAATTACGTGGATCTGAAGCGCGAGCTCGAAAAAGAGGGCCACAAGTTCGTCACCGAGACCGACACCGAAATTATTGCCCACCTCGTTGAAAGGTACATGAAAAAAGGCGGCCCGCTGGAGGACGCCGTGCGTAAGACCGTGCGCCAGCTCTCGGGCGTCTATTCCCTGGCGATTCTTTCCGCCTCAGACCCAAATAAAATTGTCGCCGCGCGCACCGGCCCTCCCTCCGTGATCGGCCTGGGAC
>DATNIO010000130.1:0-12643 GCA_035604385.1 Verrucomicrobiia bacterium
ATTGCTTCAGCAAGGAGCCGCAGAGGCCTCGCTGGCGGGTAGCGGTTCGGCGGTGTTTGGAGTCTATCAACACCCAGCGAAGGCGCGCCGGGCTGCCCGAGCGTTTCCGAAAGATCAGGTTTTTCTCTGCACGACTCTTTCGAGGGCAGAGTACCGCCGAAAAATGGGTGGGCGCGATTTTGTCTGAAGGGTTCGAGCACTCGTAAGGATCATCAAACTTGACCGACGACAAATTCAAGATTTTCAGCGGCAGCGCGAACCCGCGCTTGGCGGAAGATATTTGCCGCCACCTGGGCGTAAAGCTGGGCGAGGCCAAGCTCGGCAAATTCAGCGACGGCGAGGTGTATTTTCAGGTTTTGGAAAATGTGCGGGGCGCGGACGTTTTCGTCGTGCAGCCCTGCACGAACCCCGCGGATTTTCATTTGATGGAACTTCTCATGATGATGGATGCGTTCAAGCGCGCGTCGGCCTGGCGGATCACCGCGGTCGTGCCGTACTACTGTTACGCGCGCCAGGACCGCAAGGACAAGCCCCGCGTTCCGATTTCCGCGAAGCTGGTCGCCGATTTGATGGAGACCGCCGGCGCGAACCGGGCGCTGACGCTCGATTTGCACGCGCCGCAAATCCAGGGCTATTTCAACGTGCCGGTGGACCATCTGTATGCCATGCCCGTGCTGGTCGAGTACTTCGAGAAGAAAAAAATCGGAAACCTTACTGTCGTATCGCCCGATGCGGGAGGCGTGGAGCGGGCGCGCGCCTTCGCCAAGAAACTCGATTCGCCGCTGGCGATCGTGGATAAGCGCCGCGTGGATATTGACGTCAGCGAAGTGATGCATCTGATCGGAGACGTGCGCGGCCGCGCCACGCTGATCATCGACGACATCATCGATACGGCGGGCACGCTGGTGAAAACCGCCGAAGCCTTGCTGAAGGAAGGCGCGACGAAAGTGTACGCGGGCTGCACCCACCCGGTGCTTTCCGGACCGGCTGTCGAGCGCATTTGCGCGTCAAAAATCGACGAAGTCATCGTCACCGATTCCGTGCCCCTGACCGAGAGCGCGAAAAAGGTTTCCAAGATCAAGGTCCTCAGCGTCGCAGAGCTGCTTGCTCGCGGCATTCATTCGATTCATGAGGAAACCTCGATCAGCGAACTGTTTTTCTAAAGGCCTGCGCCGCGCGCGGTGTGTTCGCTGTAGCCCGCCTCTTCAGAGGCGGGGATTTTCGGCCACACGGCGAAAAACCCTCGCCTCTGAAGAGGCGAGCTACAACGGCAAGCGAGCAACATCGTCAAGACGTGGAAGTTAAAGTTTTCAACACCGCCAAACGATTTCCTGAATTCCAAAGGAACTTTGGCCATGAAATGGGGAAGGATTTATGGAACAGATCATCGTGGAAGCAGCGCCCCGGGAAACCAGGGGCAAAAACGCGGCGCGGCGTCTCCGCATAGCCGGCACCGTTCCCGCTGTCCTCTATGGCGGCAAGGGAGGACCGCAGGCGCTCCAGGTGAATACGAAGCACGTGTCGGCGATCCTGCGCTCGGCCACCGGACACAACACCATTCTCACGGTAAAGACCCAGGACGGCGAGCATTCCGCCATCGTAAAGGAATATCAAGTCGATCCGGTCAAGGGCACGCTCCTTCACGTGGACCTTTTGCGCGTCGCCATGGACGTGCTCATGCGCGTGAAGGTTCCCGTGCACACCTTCGGCGAGCCGCAAGGCGTCAAGCTCCAGGGCGGTATCTTCGAAATGGTGACCCGCGAAGTCGAAATCGAGTGCTTGCCGGCCGATATTCCGACTGAATTCCGGATGGATGTCTCGCCTCTGATGATGGGCATGCAGCTTCGCGCCTCGGACATTCCGCTCGATCCGCAAAAAATGAAATTGATGACCGATCCGCAGCGCGTGCTCGCGCACGTCGTCGCCCTGCGCGTCGAGGAAGAGAAGCCCGCCGAAGCCGTTGCCGCCGAAGCCACGGCAGCGCCGGCCGAGCCCGAGCTCATCAAGAAGGGCAAGAAGGAAACCGAAGAGGGCGAGGAAGGCGAAGAGGCCGCGCCAGCCGAGAAGGAAAAGAAGAAGTAAAGTGGCAGAGTGGGGCAGGGCTGCGTCAGAGCTTGTGCGGCGACGCAAGAATCTTTGTAGGGCACGGTTTCAACCGTGCCGTCACGCGCCTGAAATGAGAAAGGCTTTAGCCACTGACGGTTCGGAGCGCACGTTGCGGCGGGCCGGATGCGCCTGATCGTGGGCTTGGGCAATCCCGGCATCGAATACGCCTGGACGCCGCACAACCTGGGCTTTCTGGTGGTCGACGCGCTGGCGGAAGATGCCGGCATTCGCGTCACACGGCCGGAAGCAAAATCGCTCGTGGGCCTGGGCCAGATCGCGGGGCGGGAAGTGGTTCTCGCGAAGCCGCAGACGATGATGAATCTGAGCGGCCTGGCGGTGCGGGAACTGGTAAGCCGCGCCGAGTGCGAACCGTCCGAAATGATCGTCATTTGTGACGACATTGCACTCCCCTGGGGAATGCTGCGTGTCCGGGAGCGCGGCACGGCCGGCGGCCATAACGGGCTGAAATCCGTGATTGGCGCCATCGGGACGACGGAATTTGTTCGCGTGCGTCTCGGCGTGAAGCCCGAGGAATTGCGCGGCGATCTGAAAGAGTACGTGCTTCGCCAGATCCGGCGCGACGAAGAGGATCTGGTCGCCGAAGAAATCGAGCAGGGCGCCGAAGCCGTGAAAGTGATTTTGGCGGAAGGAACGCAAAGCGCGATGAACCGCTTCAATCGCCGCGTTTCGCCGCAGGACGAGGAAGAAACGGAAGAGTAAGCCGCTTTTGCGGTATGTAGCGCCCGCCTTCAGGCGGGCACCTGCTCGAGCCGAAGATGCCAACCTAAAGGTTGGCGCTACACGAGCCCCGCGCGACGGGGTTTATACAAAGATCGAAATGGCGGTTCGCTTTAGAAGTTGGAAGATAGTTTGAGAAACGGAGTCAAAAAACATGGACGAACGCGTATACGACCTGATCTTCATCTGCCGGCCAGCCACGCCGGAGGAAGAGGTCAACAAGATTGTGGCCACACTCGAGCATTCCACCGGAGAGCACGGCGGCAAGATCGAGAAAACCGAGAAATGGGGAACGCGGCGCCTCGCCTACCGCGTGGCGAAACACCGCGAAGGCTTTTTCGTGTACATGGTCGTGAAAAGCACGCAGGGCGATCTGATCAAGGAACTCGAGCGGCGGCTGAAAGTTTCCGACGCCGTGATCAAGTATCAGACCATCCGCCTCGACGAAGAATTGAAGCGCCAGCAGAAACTCGGCAAGCATCGCGAGCGCCGCGCCAGCCGCCGCCCGCGCAAGCAGGCGCCTGCGGCGCCGCCGCAACAGCAGCAACAAGTTCCCGCAGCCGCCGCCGAATAACGAACGGCCTGCGAATCGATTTCTACAGGGAAAGGAAACACGATGTCCGATCAACCGGCACCACCAGCGCCACCAGAAACACCGAACCCTAGTCCCAGCCCCGCTCCACGCGCGGAGGGGGGACACACGGGCGGACCTCCTCGCCGCTCCGAAGGCCATGGAGGAGGCGGAGGAGGACAGCGCCGCGAAGGCGGCGGCCCAGGCGGTCCAGGAGGACCGGGCGGCGGACCCGGCGGCCCGCGCCGCGGCGGAAAGCGCCAGTATTTCCGCAAGAAGAAAGTGTGCCGTTTTTGCGTCGAGCACGTCGACTTCATCGACTACAAGAAAGTCGAGATGCTCCAGCCGTTCGTGCAGGAGCGCGGCAAAATCCTGCCCCGCCGCATGACCGGCACCTGCTCGCGCCACCAGCGCTGGCTCGGCGAAGCGATCAAGCGCGCGCGCAACATCGCGCTCTTGCCTTTCGCGACGGAACTGTAGAGACGGAAAAAACTTTTTAACACAGAGAACACAGAGGGCACAGAGGGCACAGAGAAAGAAACAGAGCAGGAAAGAAGAAGAAACAGCACTTTCAAAGTACTGGTGGAATTCGGCATCCGTCGGAATTGTTTTCTCAGTTTTTCTCTGTGCCCTCTGTGTTAAAGATTTTGCATTCTGAATTTGTAGATTTCGCGCCCTGCTCCCGGACGCAAACGACAAGAAAAGGAACGCCATGCAAATTATTCTGCAGGAAGACGTCGAAAAACTCGGAACCCGCGGTGAAGTCGTGGAAGTCGCCGCCGGCTACGCGCGCAACTATTTGCTGCCGCAGAAGCTCGCGCTCGAAGCTTCCCCCGCCAACATCAAGCGCCTGGAAAAAATTCGCATCACTCTCTCCAAGCGCACGGCCACCGAAAAAGACGCGGCCCAGCAGCAAGCCGCCCTGCTCAACCAGGTGACCGTGAAATTTGCCCGCAAGGCCGGCGAAAACGATCAGTTGTTCGGCTCCGTGACGTCCGCCGATCTGGCGGATGCCCTGAAGGCGCAAGGCTTCGAGATCGACAAACGCCGCATCCAGCTCGACGAGCCGATCAAGATCGTCGGCGAAAGGCCTGTCACCGTGAAGCTCGTTCACGGAGTCACCGCGGAATTCAAGGTGGCCGTCGAAAAAGAAGCGTAGGACAGACCCGCCGCGGCGGGACTGTCGCCTTTTGCTGCTGACCCTCTAACCAAGACCCGACGGGCTGAAGCCTGCCCTAGTACTTCTTCACCCCATTCGCACATTAGAAATTGTCAAGAATTTTCGAAAAGTTATTCACAGGTTCACACGAATTCCACAGGGCGGGTTTACCCTTTCCGCGATAAAATTAGTCCTGTCGCCGACTCTGGTTCCGGCTCTGCCCCATGACGTGCTGCGCCTAGCGACCTTTAGTTGAGCCAGGCAATCCTCAACCTCAGCGGAGGATGAAATGACAAACGATCTGAACAGTCCGGTGGCTATTCTCGACAAAGAAATTGCAAAGTATCCGACCTACACGATTGAAACGTTCGAGCTCTGCGATTGCTGCGGCGCTCGTTTCGGCATTGGCTACCACCAGGCATGCCAGCACCACGCGGATGCCGCCAGCCAGACGGACGAGCTCCCAAAGAAGCTGCGCGAAATGCTCGCGGAGGACCACGGCCACGACCGCAAGCACAAGCTCTTCACCGAAATTTGGATTATTCCCACGTGGGAGAGCTCGACCAGGTCGCCTCTTAGCCGGACCAGGTTATAGAAACGCAATAGCGACTTGTTCTTTCTGCCCGCCAGTTATGTCTTTTTGCATAGCCGCAGGTTGGCCAATTTTTCTCCAGTCTTCGAATGGTTTTCCAGCATATCCACAAGTTTTATTTTATCCACAGCTCTCCGCAAGGCTTATTCGTTGTGACGCTTGACGGAAACGTCCATGATCCATGGGCATTTGAAATAAGATTTGCGCAAGGATTCATGGTTTGCAATGCGGTTGACACAAACCCCCTGTAGAGGCGAAACTAAGGCGAATCAATAATGGCCACCGCAAGCACATCGCTGGAACGTCCCATGCCCCACAACGTCGAGGCGGAGCGCAGCATCCTCGGGGCGATCCTTCTCGACAACAACGCCATCAATGCCGCCATCGAGAAGCTCAAGCCGGAAGATTTTTTCCACGATCATCACCGGCGCATTTTTCAGCAGATGATCGCGCTCGGGGAATCGCAGCAGGCGATCGATCTCGTGACGCTGACCGAACAGTTGCAGCGCAGCGGCGAACTGGAATCGGTCGGCGGCGCGGCGTACGTCTCGCAGTTGATGGACGGCGTGCCGCACATCACCAACGTCGAGCACTACGCCCGCATCGTGAAAGAGAAAGCGTTGCTGCGCGGCCTCATCCACGCGACGAGCGCGATTCAGCAGCAGGCCCTCGAAGCCGAGGACGACGCCGATGCGATCCTGGACCGCGCCGAGTCTTTGATCTTTCAACTGGCCGAGGATCGCGTGCGCCTGGGCCTCATCGGATTGCACGATGTGGTCACCGAAAGCCACGACCGCATCTCCCGAATTTACGAAGGAGGCCACCGCATCACGGGCCTCTCCACCGGTTACGACTTGCTCGATAACCTGACGTCGGGCCTGCAGCCTTCCGAACTGATTATTTTGGCGGCGCGGCCCTCGATGGGCAAAACGGCGTTCGCACTGAACCTCGCGGAAAACATTGGCGTGCGCGGAAACAAGCCCGTCGCGATTTTCAGCCTGGAAATGTCCAAAGAATCTCTCCTGCTCCGTTTGCTTTCTGCCGACGCCAAAATTGACTCGCACAAGTTCCGGACCGGTCACTTGAATCAGGAAGATAAAAGCAGAATTCCCCGATCGCTCAGCCACCTGTCCGAAGCGCCGCTATGGATCGACGACGCAGGTTCCGCCACGGTCGTGGAAATGGGCGCGAAGCTGCGCCGGCTAAAGCGCGACAAAGGCCTCTCGCTGGTGATCGTGGACTACCTGCAACTCGTTTCCGCGCGCGGGCGGTTCGGCAACCGCAACGAAGAAATCTCCAGCATCACGCGCGGCCTCAAAGCCATGGCCAAGGAACTCAAGGTTCCCATGGTGGTTCTCTCCCAGCTCACGCGCGCGCCCGAACGCGAAGACCGCGAGCCTCGCCTCGCGGACCTGCGCGAATCGGGCGCGATCGAGCAGGACGCCGACGTCGTCATGTTCATCCACCGCCCGAACTTCTTCAAGAAGTCGAGCGAAGTCAGCATGGAAGAACGCGGAGAAACCGACCTGATCATCGCCAAGCAAAGAAACGGCCCGACCGATACGATCCGGTTTGTGTTTCAAGGCTCCTTCACGCGCTTTGAACAACGAGCGCCCGACGCCTGGACGGAACCCGAGTAGCTGTCCTCTACCGCCCACAGGTGTGTCGCTCTGGCATCTGTGCTCGCTGGCATCAAGCTCACATATTTCGATTTAATCCTTGTAAGTCTAGTTTATTCTATTACTTAGCTCCTCCCTGCCAATTCGGCTCGACATCCCGCTTCGCGGCCCTGCGCTTGCTACTTCTTGATTGGGAATTTGATTGGCTCCGAGTAGGACAGGCTTCAGCCTGTCGCCTTAGGGTTGGGAGCGGAAACGGACACCCGACAGGCTGAAGCCTGTCCTACTAGTTACTAAGCGGCGCGCAGATGCTCGGGAGTAATTTTTCTTCCGCGCCCAGATCGGTTACTCTTGAAGATTCCAATGCCACGAACCGTAAAATTTGATGGACGCCCCATCTGGGCCGAAGTAAGTCTGGGGGCGCTGACGCACAATCTGCGCGCGATCCGCCAGCACGTCAATCCCGCGGGCGCACGCGGCCCGCGCCGGAAAATTCTCGCCGTCATCAAGAGCAATGCCTACGGCCACGGCATCGTTCCCGTCGCCCGCGCCCTCTCCAAGGTCCGCGCCGACTGGTTCGGCGTCACTTGCTCCGCGGAAGGCGCCGAACTGCGCGAGAGCGGCATTCGCGAACCGGTCCTGATTCTCACCGGCTTCTGGGCGGGCGAGGAAAAGCGAATTCTCGACAACCACCTCACGCCGGCGATCATGAGCGCCGACCAGTTGCGGCTGCTGGAAAAGGCGGCCGCGCAACAGCGCAAGCCGCGCAAGCGTCCCTTCGATTTTCATCTCAAGATCGACACCGGCATGAACCGCCTGGGAATTCCGCCAACGGAAATTCCGGCGTTCGCGCGCGCGCTGGCGGATTGCCGGCACGTGCGCCTGGCGGGCACGTTCACGCACATCGCCTCGTCGGAAGTTTTTACGACCGAACAAACCATCGAGCAGGAAAAAACATTTGAAGCGGCGCTGGCCTGCATGCGCTCGCTGGGACTCGATCCCGGGATCGTGCACATGGCCAACAGCGCCGCGATCGTCAGCCGTCCTTCCACCTGGCGCGACATGGTGCGTCCCGGCGCGGTCCTCTACGGCTATCATCAGTTCTTCGAGCCGTCCGAACTGAATCCGGAAATGGAAGCGAAACTTCCCATTCGCCCGGTGCTTTCGTTCCGCGCGCGGATCGTTTCGATCAAGGACTTGCCGCCGGGATCGCGTGTCGGATACAACGCGCGGTGGACGGCGTCGACTCCCTCTCGCGTCGCCGTGCTCGCCGCGGGATACGCGGATGGCCTCGTGCGCGTGCTCTCCAATAAAGGCCGCGTCATCGTTCGCGGCGAGATCGCTCCCATCATCGGCACGGTTTCGATGGATCTCACCACCGCCGACGTCACGGGAATCGCATCGGCCCGCGTGGGCGATATCGCCACAATTTACGGCACCGACGGCGGCACGACGCAATCCGTGCCCGACGTCGCAAAGATTGCGAACACCGCCAGCGCGGACCTGCTCTGCGCGCTGGGAAAGCGCGTGCCGCGGTTCTACTTGCCTTGACCCTTCGCTTGAATTCACATAAACGCCATCTGTGGCGGGCTCTTAGTAGCACAGACTTCAGTCTGTGGGTTTCCGCGCGAGAACCCAGGATGTAGCCTGCGCGCCGTTGACGTTCGCGCGGTTACGGGTTTTCACACGGCTGCCAAGCTCTGACAGACTGAAGTCTGTGCTACTAGAACCGCTCCGCGACTTTGCAGAGTTCGAGCTATCGATTAAGGTTTTTGGTCACTGCGGGCGGGCGACTTCAACCGGCAGGGTTGCGGTGGCGGGCTTGATTCGCCGCAGGACTTCGCTGGTCCACAATTTTTCGGTTAGCAAGGTGAGGAAGCCGTTCTCGAAATCGCAGACCGCGCAGAATAAATAATTCCGAAACGCGTTGTGATAAGCGTCCACGCCGCGCTCGGCCAATTCGCTTTCAACGGCGGGATCGCCTGAAGCCAGCAGCGCGCCCGCGCGAGCGCCAAAAGTTTCTCCCGCGAATCGTTCGACTAATCCGACGAGCGCATCACCCGACGGCGAGGGAATGACCAGCGAATGGCCCGAGGCTTTTTCCTCAAACACGACGCCGCGCTTTCGACAGTAATCGCGCACGCGATCGAGATGCGAGAAAAAGTCGAGCGCCCACGGTTCCGCTCCCGGCAGGGCGCCAAGCGCAGCGGCCCACAGGCGCGCCGCGTCCGCACCCCGCGCCGGTTCGCGGCTCTCGATCTCCACGAGGTCGAGTCCCACCGCCTTGACGTCCGTCCCAAGATCGAGCGGCTCGACTTCCAAAACGTATTGCAGGTCCGCCATCTCGCGTTCACGCGTCCGCCGAAGCGCTCTTGGCGAAGCGCCTCTGGAAATCCGGCGATGCCTTGCGCGCTTCGAGCCAGTCGAAAAACGCGTCGGGCGTTTCGAGCCACACCTTGAACCACATCATGATTTCTTCCTTCTCGGCGCGTTTTTCCGGTTCCACTTTGTGATTCCGCGCGATCATTTCCGCGCGGCGCCGGCCCATGCGCGCCACTTCCAGCACGCGCTCCACGGCGGCGCGCTCCTGCTCCTCCTGAAATTTCCGGTAGAGCTCGTCCAGGCGCATGATGCACATCTCCGCGTCCTCGAGATTCGCAAAATGGAGCAGGTCCTGGAATTCCTCCTCGTACTGGCCTTCGGTGTCCGCCTTGGTGGACCACACGATGCGCATGCCCGCGGTTTCGAGTACGCCCGCGATGTAATCCGCGGAAGTTTTTCCTCCCGCGCCGAGACGCGCCACGAGTTGCCGCCGGATTTGCTCGACCTCGGCTGGGGTGAATCGCGGCACGGAAAGCTCGCGCGCGATCTCCAGGATCAGTTCCTTCTTGGTTGGATGATCCGCATGTGTCATGGCGACGACCTCACAGGCCTGGATTTGGTCATGGCCGGGGCTGGGGCTGTGGGTGGGCCGCCGGTTGATGGATTCTCCGACTCTTCGAGCAGGCGCCGGTAACGCGCGACGTTACGATTATGCTCCTCAAGGGTCTTGCTAAAGAAGTGTCCGCCTTCGGTATTCGCGACAAAATAGAGATCGTCGGTGGGCGGAGGATCGAGGGCCGCGCGCAGGGCGGCTTCCCCCGGATTGGCGATCGGCCCGGGCGGCAGGCCCTTATTTCGATACGTGTTGTACGGAGAAGAGAAATGTAAATCGCCGCCGTCGAGTTTGCCCGTATACGCTCCCACCAGGGCCAGCGCGTACGCGACCGTGGGATCGCATTGCAGCGGCTGCCCGATGCGCAGCCGGTTTTCAAACACTCCGGCAACGTGGGGCCGTTCTTCAGGGCGCGGAGTTTCGCGTTCCACAAGCGAAGCAAGCGTCACGGTATCTTGAATGCTTTGGTGCGGCGGGGCGCCGGTAACAGGCAAAGTCAGCCACTCTTGCTTAAATTTTTTGACCATAGCTGCTGTCATGTCTTTTCCCGTCATGTGGCGCGGGAACTCATAGGTCGCGGGGAAAAGAAAACCTTCGAGGCTTGGCGCGCCGGGAGCAAGGTCGCGAATCGGCGAAGGGTCGCGCGCGGAAACGAGAAATTCGTCGCGGGAGAGGAACCCTTCGCTAGCGGCAAGGTCCGCGATATCGAACATCGTAAATCCCTCGGGAATCACGAATTCTTTTACGAACACGCGTCCATTGGCGATCGCGTCGTACACGGCGAAGGAGGTCACGGGACGGTCGAAGAAGTACTCGCCGGCCTCCAGAGTGCGGCGCCCTCGCTGGCGGCACAAAAGTTCAAACGCGATCCGGCTGCGCACGACGCCGTTTTCGGCAAGCAAGCGCGAGATCGTGCGTTGCGACGCGCCGCGCGGAATATCCACGTAGACTCCGTCGCTCGCGAATCCCCGATACGGCTGGTACAGCGACAGGTAAAGATATCCGGCTGCGAGGACTAGCAGAATCAGAAAAAAGAGGATGGCCCGTCGCATATCAGGCTCGCGATCCGGTCCGCGTCCGCGCGCGGTCCAGATAATCTCGCAGAATGATGGCGGCGGCGATGTCGTCGAGCGGCGTTTTCTTCCTTTTCTCGGAGCGCCCGGAGGAATCGCGCCGCGCGCGATTGCTGGAACTCGCGGCGGCCAGCGTCTCGTGCGCTTCCCACGAACTCAGCCGCTCATCCATCATTTCCACGGGAAGGCCAAGAGCTTTCTCGACGCGCGCCGCAAAACTCTTCGCTTCTTCCGACATCTCGCTCGGCGCGCCGTTCAGGCGCAAAGGAAGCCCGACGACAATGCGGCGAACTCCCTCCTGGCGAACCAGTTCGCGCAACCGGGCGAGATCGCGGCGGCGGTTGATCCGCGTCCACGTGGCGTATGGGCGGGAAGTCACGCCAAATTCGTCCGAAAGCGCCAGGCCCAGCCTCTTTTTTCCGTAATCGATCGCAAGAATCACACCCGTAGTGCGAGGATCAGCCGCCAAGGACAGAGCACGGAGGGGAATCGCCACAGGCATATTATAACTCGAAAGGAAGACTTTTCTGCGCCTAGGGCAAGCCCTTCGGTTTGCTCAGGGTAAACGTCCGCGCTCGCCTGACTCCCAAAGTGGCCGTAGGCCTGCGATTTTCATTTGTTCGTCGAGTTCCGTGGCTTTCAGCAGCGATTCGATCTCGGCGCGGGATTGGCGCGGGCCGATCGGCTCAGCGCGTTCGGCGATGCCAAACACAGTCACGGCCGCGATCGCAGTATTGCGCTTGAGTTCCTGGATGTCCAGATGGTCGAGCGCTTCGGAGAAAATAGGAACGAGTCTCGAAGAACGCACTCCCTCATTGGCGATGGCCGTCGGAACGCCTTCGAGGAGGAAATCGAAATCGCTCGTATCGATCGAGGCCCCGACCGCGTTGTTGCCAACTCCCCAGGACTCGATCGGTTTCATGGCTTCGCGCAGGCCGGCTTCGATATCGCGCCTGCCGCTGAGTGTGTACCCGGTCATCCGGTGCGCGCTTCCAAGGAAGAAGATGGCGGCGCGGGCGCGATCGAGCTCATTTCGATGCGCGCGAACATAGGCCCACGAGCCAAGCATGTTCTTGTCCGAGCCGATAAGAAGGACGAAGCGAATCGAGCGGCGCGGGCGGATGCCTGTGAGCTGGATATCGCGTGCCGCTTCGATCACTAGGGAGGCATTGCAAGCAATATTGACCGTGTCGGGACTCCGCGGGTCAAGCCGCGCCCCGAGCAGAACCCATTCCTCCGGTTTTTCCCGGCCACGGAACTCCGCGACTACCGTTTCCTGCATCGGCGGAGCGCCCTCCTGTCCGGGAACAGGAGCTATATTTTCCTCCGCGTGAGCCTCGAGACCTGCGGCTCGGAACGCTGCCAATGCCCAAGTAACGGCATCTGCGGGAGAACCGATCTTCGCGCTATGGATATCCTGGGCCAGGCGGCGGACATTCTCACCGAATGGAGAATCACCCTGCGCGTTGGCAATGATTTTCGGCGCGACTTGCTCGCACAGCGTCTCTCCCGTCGCGGAGCACGCCTGCGCATTCGTCTTCGCCGCATCGCGGATCCGCGCGAGCGGATCGGGCTCCGTGGACGACAATTGTGCCGCGGCCGGAACGCAGGCGGCCAGGAAGATCGCCAATAGTCCCGGAGTGATTCTGCTCAGGCGCACGATGATCCTATTGATATGGCCCATATTCATCCGCAAAAAACCTGAATGGAATTATAGCCCAGCGGCCGGATTTCACGGGCGCGTCAATGCGTTTTTCATAACGCAAGGCTAGTTCAGGAAGGCGCTGCGTTCACGACGTGATCCGCGACGCGCACGACGCGGACCATTTCCGCCACATCGTGGACGCGCA
>DATNIO010000131.1:0-13431 GCA_035604385.1 Verrucomicrobiia bacterium
GTGTTACGGCAGGAAATGGCGCCGTTGGGATCCATATCTTCCATAGCGCTCCCCGGTTGGAGACAAACTTGTAGAAACCCACAACGACAGCCACATTCATCATGCAGAACGCACGGGCAGCCCCACCAATTCGCGTCGGGATGGATGGCCCACCCCGTGCTCCCACACAAGCCATCACGTATAGAATTAATTGCAACGCAAAGGCTAGTGCGTAGGATCGAGAGCGAAGTGCGAGCACTGCGCTAGACCCCAGCATCACGAGCAGCAGCACCGGCACAAGCAAGCGCAAAAGCTTATGAGAGACCAGTTCAAATCGAAGGCGGTTCTCACGCGACAGGAGCCAGGGTGCCAGTTGCAAGAGTTGAAAGTTGCCAGCGAGCGTACGCACCTTACGATGGAATTCAGCCTGCAAAGTCTTGGGCCAGACGTCGTAGACTCGTGCACGAACGTCTATGACTGACCTGTATCCCTGCCGAATTACGCTAAGTGGCTGCAGCATATCATCGAGGATCGTTTCTTCCGGCAGGAGCCGTATCAGCTCACGACGAACCGCGTAAAATCCGCCGTACACACCTAGCGGCGAATCAACCTGCGATTCGCACTTGCGAATCCACTGCTCATAACGCCAGTAGAGGCCGCCCACAGCCTTCGCGCCCGGCGTGTGGCTTTCGTCGCGCAAGACCAGATTACCAGCAACGCAACCGACATGAGAATCAGCGAAGTTGCTGACCAATAATTTCAATGAATTCCGCGCGGGACGCGGGCGTACATCAACAAAAAGTACGACTTCGCCTTTGGCATTCTGTAAACCGACGTTCACCGCAGCCGCTTTACCTCGACGTTCCTTCCAAACGACGGTCTTCAGCGCAGGATCTCGAATACTCCTTAGTATTTCATCCGTACCGTCGGTGGACCCATCGGATACGACAATTAGGTTCAGTAGGTTCGAAGGATAATCGAGTGAAAGCAGGCGCTTGATTTGTCGGCGGATCAATGTTGAGCCGTTGTGGACGGCCAGGATCATGCTAACAGTGGGGAGTATTGGCTCCTGTCGCCAGGTTCGAGAAAGCAGGCGACTGCAGAAGTAAATCCACAGTGGATATCCTATAAATGTGTAAGCCACAAGGGCTAAGGCGCACCAGAATACGCCCACGAATATTAGGTGCAGCGTCCCACTCATTCCATCCGCTCCGTAAGAGCTGTAGAGGTAGTCTTCCCGACAGGTTCATGCCACTTCGTTCCTAGGCTTTGCCATACGTACAATTTGAACCGCGAAGCGCATCGAACACCGATCAGACTCACCTTGCACCTCGCCCTAGTAATATGATTTTGATGGTATGAAGGAAGACCAATAGATCAAGTCCTGCGGACATGTTCTTGATGTAGAACAGGTCGTAACGGAGTTTTTCTCTGGAGTTCTCGACGGAGCTTCCGTACTTGTATCGGACCTGGGCCCACCCCGTAATCCCGGGGCGCACGGTATGCCGCAAATGGTAGTAAGGAATCTCTTTACGGAGTGTGTCTACGAACTCAGGCCGTTCAGGACGCGGACCAACCAGACTCATGTCTCCCCTCAGCACATTCCACAATTGGGGAATTTCATCCATGCGCGAAAGACGGAGAAATTTTCCAATCCGCGTAATACGTGGATCATCATCCAAAGCCCAGGTCGCTCCGGTATCCGCCTCCGCGTCTGCGCGCATTGTCCGAAACTTGAAGCAGTTGAAGACAATTCCATCTCGTCCAACACGCTTCTGGCGGTACAAAACTGGTCCTGCGGAGGTCAACTTGATGGCCAAAAATATGAACGGAAGCAGGGGGAGCGTAAGTAATAGGCCAATAATCGAAACGACGATCGATGCGGCCCGCTTGTAGGCCAGATGAAATCGGGAAGAATGGCAGCCGGGGGAGAAAAGTAACCAACCCAATCGAATGGATTCGATCGGAACCTTGCCGGTGATCGCCTCATAGACCTCAACTCCGTCTTGCACTTGCAATCCTCGGCACTTGAGAGAAAGCAGGACATCGACAGGAAGTTTGCCACGCCTATCACCCATGGCGACGACGACGCGCGTCGCGCGCAGCTGTTTGACGGTGCGTGAAAGATCATCACTCACTTGTGTTGATGTAGGATCGACCTCAAATTCTGCGGGCTTGGAACGCCGATGATGATTTCCGTTTCCATTGTTACTTGGAAGAAAACGACCAACAACCCGAATCCCCAGCTCGGTACGAGATTCAAATTCAGATTCGAGGAGTTCAGCTAGCGGGCCTTCACCAAAGATGAGGGCGCGATCGGACAACTCCGGAACGCTATTAATTTTTGAGAACAACATCCGCCACAGCAAAAGCAGCATCGCAGTGAATACAAGACCTATAACAAAAATCCCCCTCCCCAATTCCAGTGGAGGATAGAGGTAGTAGAGCAATACTGAGAGACAATACACGGTACCCAGTGTCTCGACTATGCGGACAATGACTTCACGATGATTGGCCAAGACGGAGGTTTCATAAAGGTCGAAGTAGTACATGCAAATGACGATTGCCACCGACACAACCAAGATTTTTAGGGATCCATGTTGGTAATTGAATACGAAGCCTGCGCCATCAGCGCCCAACCGGGCCACTGTCGCTGCAAGGAAGGCAAGAGAGATCAGGCATGCTTCTGAAACCCCCAGGAAGAGGGTTCGTGTCGGAAAATAAGCATGTAGCAGTCGGATCAAGGAACAAATTCGCCATTACGCATCTGGTCTTAGCCGTTCTTCACTTGTGCGAGGGCGCTTATATACTGCCTGGTCATCAATTAACTCAAACCGTTGTCCTTAATGAAGCTCATTATTCATTAATCTCGATTTGGTGGTTGTGAGGAAGTCCACCCGACAAAGGAGCAACTCCTATGACACGGGCGGAACCGGCAACGGCTCTCATTGCCAGCTCTTTTGTGGTGTAGGTTTCGCAAAACCATTCCCAAGTTCGCCGCAAGCCTTCCTCAAATCCCACCCGCGGGTTATAGCCAAGTTTTTCGCGCGCCTCTGAGATATCAGCTTGAGAGTGAAGAATGTCACCCTCTCGCGGCGAAGCATACTTGGTGTTCCCTGACCGGCCGGTAACTTGACAAAGCATCTGAATCGTCTGATTCAATGTGTACCGATTGCCGGTTCCGATGTTGAAAACAAGGCCAGCCACATTTTGTGCAGTGCAGGCCAGCAGGTTTGCCTGAACGGCATTCGCGACGAAGGTGAAATCTCGGGACTGCTGCCCATCGCCATAAATAGTGGATTCACTGCCTTCCAAGAATGCTGCATTAAAACGCGATAGAACCCCCGAGTATGGTGAGTCGGGATCCTGCCGTGGCCCAAAGATGTTGAAGTATCGGAGTGCTACGAACTCTAATCCATAAATGCGGTGAAATAACTTTCCGTAGATCTCCCCCATCAGCTTCGTAACCCCGTACGGAGAAATCGGCCCTGGCGTCATACTTTCGCGTTTTGGCAGAGTGGGCGTTTCGCCATACACCGAGGACGACGCTGAAAACACAACTCGCTTTACCTTTGCATCGCGCGCAGCCAAGAGAACATTTAGAGTCCCGTCGACGTTGACGTAATGCGTTTCGACTGGTTCCTTCATCGAGCGCGGCACTGAGGTTCGTGCGGCCAGGTGCAGAACGTAGTCAACTCCCTTACACGCCGCGCGAACCTTTTCCGGCTCCGAAATGCTCCCGTAGATAAACTCGATTTGGTCTCTGACTCCAGCGAGGTTTGATTCTCTGCCGGTTGAAAGATTGTCGAGAACAACAACCTTGTGACCGCATCGAACCAATTCTTCAACAGTGTTGGAACCAATAAATCCTGCACCACCCGTAACTAGATACCGCATTTGGTCACACCTCGCTATCGACCTAATTTGAAATGCTATTTTAGTTTCCGGGCTGACCGGCGAGTCTAAGCTGAGCTCTGAGCGGTGTGGTCAGAGTCATTCTTCGTGATTGGAATCGCACGGTGTAGAACAGGAAGAGTTATTTCCTGTTCCAACTGCCAAGGGCGTGCGAGCCATCATTCAAGGTGGTTGTGGACGCAATTCCTTCGCGGAGACGAAAATGAATTCTATGGGTCACTCGGGACCAAATGTTGTTATCAGCGATCGGCAGCATGATCAGAAATTTAGAGAATAAATTCAGTCGGAGGGAATTATCTCTTCTTGGCCGATGTTTCGCGGCTGTCTGAGCCGCCGTAATACTGACCTGCGTAACCGACCTGGTCGAATTCAGTTGCCTCGTTAACCACCACCCCAATCAACTTCGGATTATCGAGAGCCTGCAGACCTCTTTTCAAAGCTTTGACCGGCGTCACACCCTCCCGGACAACTAGGAGCGTGCCATCCAGCAATCTTGACCACAAGTTGACGTCAACGATCGGCAGCATCGGGGTCGAATCCACGACGATCCATTCAAACTGACTGGCCAGCTGCGCAAAGGCCTTAGCAAACCGTGCAGAACGTAACATATCCGATGGCTGATCGGAGGGTTTTCCAGCGGGTAGAAACCATAGTGGCATTCCATTCAATCGGTAAACGAACTTCCCGAGCTCTTGATGCCCGCCGGACCACCAGTGATTCAGGCCGCGCAATTCACTTAAGCCGAACAAACTTGCCAAGCTCGGCCTGTGCAAATCGCCTTCCACGAGCAGAGTCTTAGAACCAGAATACTTGGCCAGTGTCACGGCTATATTCCCCGACACCAGGGTTTTGCCCTCGTCAATCACACTGCTTGTGACCTGGAAGGACTTTAGCTCACGTTTCTTGCGCAGGTGGTCGAACCGCGTGACGAGAGCACGAAATTTCTCCGCGCCCAGACTATTTGGATCCGTCAAAGCGACTAGATGAGACTCGGGCGAAGCGCTCACTAGGACCGCAGGAGCCTCCACGGTCTCGGCCGGCTTCCTTACGGCCTCGTTTACTTCAGTCACTTCCCGCGCGGCTTCCGCCTGAACCAGTGCGAGGGGACCCAAAGTCGGTTGAACCACCTTTAACGGTTGATACTCCGGTTTCGCCACTTGCTTGGGTGCCGGCGGAACAACAGCGGGAGGAGCTATCGTCCGCGGAGTGACAACCTCCATCGCCTGGTGTTCCGCTCTCAGGCCGCTTAGGGCTTCAAATAGTCGGCTCATACTGTTTCCATACAGTTCAATATTAGAAATACTCTTCAGCTTTTAACGAATGCGTAGAGATTGCCAAGCACAATCAAAATGACTATCGCCGTCACTGCCCCAAGCTCCGTCCACCATCTGACCACGCGAGAATGAGTCTCGCCCGGCGTGCTCAGATGGGGAATGCCAACCAGCACGCTGACTGGAACAATCCCGACAAGATCTTTTTCCTTTCGGACACGAACATCCGTGAATTCAAGGAGTGCAGCTATGCCTAATCCCAAAGCGATACCCAAAGCCAAGCCGGCGAGACTGATCTTAAAGTGATTTGGGGCCGAGGGCTTGTTCGGCAAGCTTGGCGGATCAACAATGCGAAACTGCTCGCCCTTCTGACGCTGTTCCAAGCTCGTTGCCAGCTGCGACTGCATTTGCTTCTGCAGAAGGGAGTTGTAATTGGTCTTGGATTCTTCATATCCACGGGAAACAGCTGTCAATTCCTGCTCCGTTTCCGGTGTTAAATTCAGGCGCGCCTGATATCCAGTGATTTGCGATTCGAGATCCCTCTCGTGTTGCTGGATGTTCGAGATCTCCAACAGATTGGCCTTGAGCTGGCTTTGCACCTGCATGATGGGGGTCGGGGAACCATGCTGTGCTTCCAACTGCGCTGCGGGGTCGACAGCATTCGCTGTCTTGCCGTCTTTCTGCTTGGCGGCCATTTCGCTTTCGGTTTGCTTCTTCAATCGTTCTGCCTGTGCGATCTTCTCCTTGAGCGCGATAACGTCGGGATGCCCTTCGGTATACCGTGACTGCAAATCTTGGAGTTTGAGGCGCATCGAGATCAGCTCTGTCTCCAAGGTTTGGGGCGGCCCCGCCGTAGAATCTCCTCCACCCATGCTCGCTTGCACCGACTGATATTGCTGCAGCAGTGACTCCAAGTAAAGTTTCTGTTGTCTGGCGGCGTCCATCGTTTGCTGGGCGCTTTGCAGTTGCGATTGAAGGCCCGCCAGGATTTGCATGTTGCTTTCCAACTGGCTCGGCAGTTCGCCGAGATGTTTCGCCTTGAACGCCGCAACTTTGGCTTCCTGCTCCACCATTTTGGCTCGCGCATCAGCCAACTGGTTCTCCAGAAATGATGTCGTATCTTCGGAAAGTTGTTGCTGCGCTTCGACGTTTTCCTTCACGAAGAGCGAAGTAAGCTCGCTGTTCACCTGTTGAGCGACCTTCGGTGAATCCGCCGTGTACCGCATCTTGAAAGCCGTGAATTCTCCCGGATGCCCTGGTGCCCTGACGAGTTCGATGGTGATATCGTCCCGCATAAGTTCGACTGGATCACGCGACTTGTGAAGGAAGCTTAGGCGATCGTTCCTGGAATAGAGATGATAACGATCGATTGTGGCCTGAAGGCGAGTCCGGCTCAGAACTTGCTGCGAAATGCTTTGCACTCGGTCCTGGAGGGTATCGGTGACGTTGGGCGCAACGAATTGGTCTGGCACTTTCTGCTGTTCCAAAAGGATCAGTGCCTCCGATTGATACGTGGACGGCAAGAGCCAACTCATTCCCCATACGGTACCCCAAGCCAGAAACACAGAAAGCAAGATCCACCAGCGCCGTCGGACTGCGATGGCCCAATACTCCTCCCAACTTGGAAGGACTGGGGCGTTTAGTTCTTCGGACATTCCAACTCCCCATTCGCCCAGTCACAGCGACGTGCGACACTGATGCTGGTCATCAAACCAGCACCTGCCAAGACGCGGCGAAGCATTTCAATCATGTCCCCCAACAAAGGACGATGAATCTACTCCGTCCCGTTGTTGCATTTTCATATCTCTTGCATCCGAGGGCCCTTCCGGTTTTGGGCTATTCAAAGACTTATTAGGTGCGGCTGTTGATCGCGGATCGGTCCGCACTTCTGCGGATGTCGGGACAAGAAAACTTCTTACGGCAATCGAAATAGAATTAGCAGAGGACCCTATCCATTTTTCGACGTTTGGTTGAAGCCCAAACCAGCCCAGAACGATGAGCAGCAAGCAAACGACTACAGACTTTGAGAGCCATCCCCGAACGGGAGGAGGCTCCAACGTGAGGCCAACAGGTTGAGGAGTTTGTGAAACGCTGGGTTTGGGCTCCTCCTGCAATTTTGGTGGGAGGACTTCTTTTTCAACTTTTTCAATCGGAGATCCAGGATCTAAGTCGGACAACACTTCGCTCATCGTGTCCCGGTCGATGGTTTTGCGCTTCATGGCCCACGCGTATGACATAGCGCAAAAGCACATGTTATTAATTACGCGAGGAATGCCCTCGCTCCGTTCCGCAATCAAAGTCCGGGCGCCCACACTGAACAGTGGCGTACCCTTATAACCAGCAACCCAGAGGCGATGATCGATGTAAAGATCGACCTCTTCGCGGGTAAGGGGCTCTATTCGAATTGCAAACGAAACTCGTTGCCGCAGTTGGGCCATTGATGGCTGGGCGAGCCGCTCGTCCAGTTGGGGCTGGCCAGCCAGGACGATCTGCATGAGCTTCATCCACGGCGTCTCAAAATTGGACAGCAATCGGATGGATTCAAGCACTTTTTCATCCAGGTTTTGCGCTTCGTCGATGACGAGAACGAACCGCCGGCCTGCCTCCATTTCACCCATCAGGACTTGACTCAGAACCGCGCGCATTTCCGGAAGATCCATCCCTTTGCCGTCAAGACCGAGGTCAGCGAGCAAATAGCGCATCAGTTCCGTTGAGTTGGCATCGGTCTGGAACAAGAAAACAGTTCGTGCTTTGCCGCGCAGGCTCTCGAGATAGTGGAAAAGGAGCGAAGTCTTTCCCATTCCCGGCTTGGCGATCAACGTCAGAAAGCCTCGATTTAGTTCCGTGCCGTAGTTGAGAACATCAAGCGCTTGCCGGTGTTTCGCGCCGAGGTAGAGGAACCGCAGGTCCGGCGTAACACCAAAGGGCTGCTCAATAAGCCCGTAATATTCGAGAAATAGCCGATCAACACCCCGCCGCTCGACTACGCCCATCGAGCGTTCGGAGTTTCCACCCGGCCGGGCCGGCAAAGCGGTTTCATCACTCGCTAGATTTCGAATCTCCGGTTCATTCATGTAAATAGCCTCTACGTGCAGTGGAGCTCGCGAGGCCCAAGCTCGCCGTTCGATGGCGAGGATTGTACAACTCACTCGCGCTGCATGCTACCTGCGAAATTTCTTGAAAGCTGTAGGTAGAGCAGTCAGCAGAGGAATCGCGTAAACTTAACAAATCGGGTCGATTTCCGTTAGATGGAGTGATCAGACGAAATCCAGATGCATTGGCACAGGAACACACCTCCGTCCTCTCAGTCCCATATCGGAGGATCATTCTGCCAATCCCTTTGAGTTGACACTGCGCCCAAACCCGAACGATTATTGTCAACGAAGTCGAAATCTCCATACGGTCAACGCTGTAATATTTGGTGGTACTTCTCTGCATTCCGGGTATGACGAACTCAAATTGAGGCATTGCTCGCACGAAAAGCAAAATTAAGCCAACTCGATATCATAACCTTCGACTCGAATCGAAACAGCCCGTTGAAGTAGCTCCACCGATATGACCAATCTTTGATCTCTACCTTGAAGCATGAGGATCCCCTCAACGCCGTCGAGAGATCCCCCGCGAATGCGGACGCGCTTGCCGACACTGATGAACGGATGTGGCAAGCACGGAACCTTTTCGCTTATCGCTTTCCTGAGGCTCTCGATCTGTTCCTCTGGAATCGAAGTCCCTTGTCTTTCATTACCTACGAAACCCAGCACCCCTGGCGTTCGCAGGACCTTTAAGCGCTCCTCGGCAGTCTGAACCATGCGGACGAATGCATAGCAACTAAACATGGGGATTTCCACCACACTCCGACGGTCGCTCCACCTGTGGATTTGGCGGAGAAGCGGAAGGAACGTGCACACACGCTTCTCTTCAAATTGCGCAGCAACCTGCTTTTCATGACGCGCCTTAGTGTGCACTGCGTACCAGTTCGATTCTTGCTGAGCGAAATCCGACGGAGGAATTTGCGATGCAGATTCAAGATGTAACTGAGAGCTCGACACGGCTTCGCCCCTTCAGTCCCGTTGGGGACAATCGATCTGCCACTCCTGGTGAGACATCCTCAACTGCGGTCCGTGGACCCTAAACGAGATACGAACGATTATGGTCGACAGAGACAAAATCTCCATAAGTTCAATACTGTAGAAGAGATTGCTATTCCCCTGTATTCTGCGCACGATGAACTCGAAATAGGGAAAGAAATGTGCAGACACACTTCCCTTTAAACTGAACAGCAACCCGCTTTTCCCGCCGAACTACGGTGTGAACTGCCTACCAGCTCGCTTCTTGCTGGGCGAAACCCCACGGAAGAAATTGAAATGTAGGTTCGAGATGCATCCGCGAGTTAGATGAAGCTTCGCCCCGTGAGTCCCATTTTTGCATTTCACTAGCCAACTAGCGTTCATTGCCATTGACTGGGTCAATCTTGTGTATTATCAGCAGAATTTGAAAAGATACGACCCCTAATACCCGTTCCGGCACACAGCCTATTAAATCCTCCAAGACGAAACTGTTCAAAATGGGACACTTCATAGCTTTTCCATAGGATATTCATTCCCCCGATTTTCCGCGACGAAATGCACAGCCAATACAGGGAATACCAATCTCTTCTACTGTGTTGAACTTATGGATATTTTGTCTCTGTTTACCATAATCGGTCGCACATGGCTTAGGGTCCGAGGCCCGCAATTATGGATGTCTCACCAGGATTGGCAGAACGATTGTCCCCAATGGGATTGAAGGGGCGAAGCCGTGCCTAGCTCGCGGACACACTTCGAATCCACATCGCGAATTCCCCCGTTGGGATTCGCTCAGCAAGAATCAAGCTGGTACGCAGTGCACACGAGAGGTTGGCGCAAGAAACTGGTTGCTGCGGAGTTTGAAGAGAAGGTCTGCACGGTCCTTCCTTGTCCATCAACTCCACAACTGGAGCGCCTGTCAGAAAAAAGTACGCTGATCGCAACTCTGCTGCGGCAAACTGAGGTAGTACGTTTGACAACCTGATTTGATTTGGCAATCTTTTGATCCCAGCGGCAGACTCAGTTTTTTTAGGCAATGAATCTTGAAAGTGACCCATATTGAACAGACAGTGCCCGAGAATTTTTTTTACATTTGCTCGATTTGAATTCTCGATTGGAAGCTTTCGGGTAGACTCTAAGCAAATTGAGCCTCAAAAAGGAATTTCTTGCTTGATGCAGTAGGTGGCCGCGCGATAGTTGAAGTCTTATTATGATAGACCAATTTGTGTATCGACATGATTGCTGTGTTTCTGGGCTCAAAACTCTTTGTTCGCGAGCGGATGGCGAGAAATGACGGCGACTCCCGAGCGCAGGCGCCATCCACGGTTCACCGCCTTGTTGCCTCTCCGCGTGAAAGGCGTAGGGGGCATCGTGGAACCAGATCCCGCGCCTTTGGTAACACAGAATCTCAGCAAAACCGGATTATGTTTCCCTTCACCGCAACGGATTGAACCAGGCCAGTCAATCGAAGTGGAAGTTACTTTCCTGGGCGCTGGACTATTCGGCAACAATATAAGCGTATCTAGCACCGGGCACATCGTGCGAGCCGAATCCAGCAGAACGCCGGGTTGGTACAGATTGGCCGCTGCCTTCGACGAATCCCCTTCCGGCGACGAACTGGACTGGCAAAAATTAGTCGCGCGGTTCGATAAGAAATCGTAGGTAGCACTGACAAAACCCCATCTCCTGCTTTGACGTCCTCAGAATCGTAGGCTTCTGCAACCTAGAAAGGCCGCACCTGGAACAGAAACTAGGAAACCAATTCGATGTCATAGCCTTCAACTCGAATTGAGA
The DNA here is from genome assembly GCA_035604385.1 of Verrucomicrobiia bacterium. Taxonomy (GTDB): domain Bacteria; phylum Acidobacteriota; class Terriglobia; order Acidiferrales; family UBA7541; genus Palsa-360. The sequence goes on from DATNIO010000131.1 coordinate 11,024, forward strand.
TCGATCGATGGAGTAGCTCCACCGATACGACCAAACTTTGATCCCCGCCCTGACGCTCGAGGATTCCTTCGGCTACGCCAAGCGATCCGCCGCGAATCCGCACGCGCCTCCCGACACTTTCGATTCCCTCGGAGCGTGATCTAACGGAGGAAACTGCGATGTAGATCCGAGTTGTCTCTGTAGAGCAAATACAGCTTCGCCCTCTGAGTCCCATTTCTCACTAAAAACTAATCCACGAAACCATCTTCCGCCGTGGCCGAATTGAGGCAGCCTCAGATTCGATTATCTGGACACGCGTTGGTCTTACAGGCGACCTCACGCCGAATTAAACTTGCACCACTCTTGATCCAAATCCGGTGGCGACGGGCCAAGTCATCCTGGCGCTTTCCGACACTTCGATTCGCGCTGCTCACTTCTGCCCTTTCATGGACGCTTCCGATTCTTTGATCAGCCCGTCTACGAGTCGTGATGCTCGCTCCGAAAAAGTGCGCAACGAAAATCCTTTGCCGACAGCCGAAAACCCGCTTCGTTTGCTACCCGAGGCGTCGTGTTCCACCCGCAATACCATCATGTCAGCTTTCATCAGCGCCTTTGCCCCGCCATCCGATAGGTGAAAAAAAACCTCCATCTGGATCAAGGAATTCGGAGGAGGACAAGTGGCGGTCTCAACAAATGCGCCAGCCACACTTATGTCTCGTGTGACGCCTTCGCCCTGGTAGCTTCCGTCCTCAGGCCCACTCCAGCGGAACATGACGGATGTATTCAGGCGATAGCGTATGGCCTGTCTTCGTTCGAGGGAATACTCGGATCTGTGTGCGATTTGAGTGTCTCCGCTTTTTCTGGGCAATCGGCATTCCCCCCAGCGTCGCAGAGATTATTAGATTAAAAGTTTATCAACAAGTGGCCTTGAGTCCCGCTCTACTGAACCTGTTTTGCTGTACTTCAAATGTTTTTTCCGAGACGTGGCCCTTCTCGCTGTTGAGGTGGGTTTAACCTTCACTTCTCCGGGCAAAGACCGTTACCTAGAAAGTTTGTGGCACACCCCACTCTTGAAGCGGCTTTTGCCGTACTTCCCCGGACAAAAACTGTTCCTGAGATTGCGGGGGGTCTATTGCTCCAATCAGGAGGCAATGGAGGGAGACAAATGTCCATTGACCTATTTTTGTAGTACTCGCTTCAACTTCAAAAATTACACATGGCGAATCGCAACGCGGCTACCACATTCATTGGTGTGCACTGGTGCATTCAAAAGATTTATGGACTCGTTTGCACAGTGCAAAGGTATCATGAGCCGCAGGCGCGGAGACTCAATGTCTCGGCCTTCTGGCTTAAGAACAATGCTGAGATTTGGGCGCAACCGCATGTCAAGAGCTCACGAAAACTTGGTTCTTGACAGCGCCGGAAAGGACAGCTAATTTGCTCCTGCCCAAGAAGCAACCACACGTAGTCATGTTGGGCTAATCACTTGGATTTTGTATTCATATCTCTAGATCTCAGGCTCTGCAAGGATTGAACTCACGGTTCGTAGATATTGCAAATGATTCATTAAACCGTTACTATCGGTCGCGTGTCGCCAGGCAGTGTCTCGCTGATCTTGACTACGGACAGCGATACAAAATTCGTTCGGCGTCCCCCGAACATGTTTTTTTTAGAGCGTTGGAGGCAGTTGCGTGTCTCGTTCTCTCCCCCGGCCCAAAGATCGCATCTCCGTGCTCGTGGTCACGGCTGATAACATGACGAGCGAGTTGCTAAAGAATGCGTTCGCGCATGGTCGTCAAGGTTTCACAGTCCAGACCTTGACCGGCACCTCACAGAAGATTATCGGCGAGCTCGGGTCACACAAAGCGGACGTCGCACTGATCAGTGAAGAGCTTCAGGACGGCCCTGAGGCGGGCAGCAGAGTTCTCCAGAAGACGCTGGAGTCCCATGGCACTTCTGCAATCATGCTCCTGCGGAGTTCCAAACCCGAGCGAGTGATTAGCGCCTTTCGGGGCGGTGCGCGGGGCGTTTTCTACCGAAGTCATTCCTTGAAATCCCTCTCGAAATGCATCCAGGCGGTCCATCAGGGGCAAATCTGGGCCAGTAACGAGGATCTCGAACATCTCATCAAAGCTCTATCCCATCTTAAGCCTCTTCATTTAAACAATTCCCGTGGAACGCCCTTGTTGACCCGCCGCGAGGAAGATGTGGTCCGCCTCGTCGCCGACGGTCTGAAGAACCGCGAAATCGCTCAAAGGCTTAAGGTGAAGGAACATTCCATCAGGAACTACATCTACCGAATCTTCGAGAAGTTGGGAGTCTCCAGCCGAGTCGAGCTTATCCTTTATGTGTTTAGTCACCGGGATAGTAGCAGTTAGGCTCGCCTGTCCTGCCTACACAGCCGAGGCTCACGTGTTACCTTCCCTCGT
>DATNIO010000132.1:0-16103 GCA_035604385.1 Verrucomicrobiia bacterium
TTCCGTCTTGTCCTTCGGCTGCACGAAGCCCATGCCGCCCGTCATCAACTCCGTGATCTCTCCGCCGCCCAGGTTCGACGTCAGAAAAATCATCGTCTGCGACAGGTCCACGCGCCGGTTGTCTCCCAGCGTCAGCGTCGCTTTGTCCAGTATGCCCAGCAGCAATTGCCACAGCGCGTCCGATGCCTTCTCGATCTCATCGAACAGCAGAAAGCTCAGCTTCAAATCTTCCTTGTGATACTGCGCCAGCGCTTCCTGCGTGATCAACGGATGCGTTTCGCGGTGTCCCAGGTATCCAGGAGGCGAGCCGATCAGTTTGGCGATTTCGTGCGAGTGCTGGAACTCCGCGCAATCCACCTTGATCACCGCGCGCGGGTCTCCGAACAGAATCTCCGCCGCCGCTTCCACGATCCGCGTTTTCCCCGAGCCGGTCGGTCCAAGGAACAGCAAGTTACCAACCGGGCGTCCGGTCGAGCTCATCCCCGCGCAGAAGACCTGATACAGGTCCACCAACGCGCGGACTCCCTCTTCCTGGCCGACGACCTTGCTTTTCAGGGCGGCTTGGAATTCCTGCGACTCCACGCTTCTCAGCGTGGGGTCCAGTGGCTGTTGTGCAGGGCGGTTCGTGCTCATGGCCATTCTCCTACCGGAACTTCCGGTCCGCTAACACGCCCCGATGCGGGGCACGATCAAACTGGTCGAGTTTGACTCCGACAGTGGAGTGCAGCAGACGGAGCTGCGTGATGATTTCCTGTCCCGCTTCCGGCGCGTGCGAAACATCCAGCAACGGCGGAAACAGATCCGCCAGATCGAGGTTGAGAGTGCGCAAGGTGGAAACGAGCTTCTGAATCTGGTTGGACTTGGGATCGAACAGCTCCACGCGGTTGTTTAGCTGCTCGCGCAATTCGTTCCAGTTGACGTCCACAAAGGGATACGAACGGGTGACTTGCCTCACAACGTCGTCGGTAATGCGGGGGCGCTCTCCGAGCTTGGCCAGGTGCAACTGCTTGACCCGGTCGCCCTCGCGGACGTTATGCACCAGGTAATAAGTGTTCCCTTTGCGACGTAGAAAAGCCATGGATCGCTCCCTACTCCGACATCGAACCTGTAGTGTAAGTTACTTCCACTACGCCTGTCAAATTAGATGTCGAACTGTTCCGAGAATTGCCTCGTATGAGTAACTCCCTTTGCCTCTTCTCCGAACCGTGGATCGCGCAAGTTGGAGTGTCTGTCGATCTCTATTATCGGCATCCACTCGAATAAGCTTGACGATCTCTGCTGCTCCTAGTTGCTTAGATGCGGAATTTGTATTTGGCGATGGTAAGTGTGCGCCGGCGATCCGCCACGCACCATAGTTCGAAAGGTTTAAGCCACTAGTCCATTTGAGCTAGTACCTTTACAATCGTTTATTCGTGGAACAAATCCGATGAATTGGAATCCCGTATACAAGCTGGTGAAGAGAATTCCGCGCGGCCGCGTCATGACCTACGGCCAGGTCGCAAAAGCCCTGCGGCTCTCCGGCGGAGCGCGAACAGCCGGACGCGCCATGGCCGCGTGTCCCAGCGGGCGCGGCGTGCCGTGGCACCGGGTCGTGGGCGCCGGCGGCAGGTTGCTCATTCGCGAGCCGCACGCCTCGCTGCAGCGGAAGCTGCTCGAAACGGAAGGGCTGGAACTGGCGGAAAAGAGAATCCTGAATTTCAGAGATTACGTGTGGAACCCCGTCCAGGCGCGCCGGCGCAAGTGATTTTTGTGGCCCAGGTTCAGCCAGTGCTGGTTCGAACTTGCAAGGACCAAACCCCACAGGCTGAAGCCTGCGCCACTTGTCTCATCCCATCCCGGCCGGGTTCGCGCCGCAGGATTGGATTGTGTTATAGATAAGGACTCATGCTGAGTGGGGCGACGATTGAAGTAACCAACCTGACCAAGCGTTACGGCGACGTGGAAGCGTTGCGCGGGGTGAGCTTTGCCGTCAACGAAGGAGAAGTATTCGGCCTGCTGGGGCCGAACGGCGCCGGCAAGACGAGCACCGTTGAGATCCTCGAAGGGCTGCGCACTCCCGACAGCGGCAGCGTGAGCGTTTGCGGGCTCGATCCGCAGTCGAGCGGCGCGGAGTTCAAGTACGTCATCGGCGCGGCGCTGCAGGCTACTGCCCTGCCGGACAAGATGCGCGTGCACGAAGCCCTCGACCTGTTCGGCAGCTTCTATCCACAGCGGCGCGGCACGCAGGAACTGCTCGCGCGGTTCGGCCTCGAAGAAAAGCGCAACGCTTTTTATTCCCAGCTTTCCGGCGGACAGAAGCAGCGCCTGGCCCTGGCCATGGCGCTCGTGAACAACCCTCGCGTCGTTTTCCTCGATGAGCCGACGGCGGGTCTTGACCCGCAGGTGCGGCGCGAAATCTACGACATTGTCGAGGAGCTGAAAAAGGAAAAGAAAACCATCCTGCTGACGACGCATTACATCGAGGAAGCGGAAAAGCTCTGCGACCGCGTCGCGATTGTGGACCACGGCAAAGTCATCGCCCTGGGCACACCGCGCGAACTGAAGGAGCGCTCCGGAGCGGTCACGCGGATCACCGTGCGCATGGCCAAGCCCGAAACCAACGGCGCGCTGGGAAACCTGGAAGGCGTGACCGAATGCCGCACCGAAGCCGATGATTATCTGCTGTACTCGACGCGCGTGCCGCGCACGATCGTGGCCCTGGTGAAGCATCTGGAAGAACAGAACAACGAACTGGTCAGCCTGGAAATTTCCGCCCCGTCGCTCGAGGACATTTTCCTCGAGCTGACCGGGAGAAGGTTGCGCGATTGAGCCGCGTTTTTGGCCATACCTGGTCGCTCACTGTGAGCCGCATGCGCCTCGCGATGCGCAATCGTGCGTTTCTGTTTTTCAGCCTGATCATGCCGCTTGCCTTTCTTTTCGGCTACGCCGGGCTTTTCAGGCGGTTCGGTCCCGAAGCCGTGCCGTATCTCTTATCGATGGTGCTTGCGCTTACCGTCATGGGCAGCTTTTGGGGATTGAGCGTGCAACTGGTGACTTTCCGCGAACAGGGGATCTTGCGCCGATTCCGTGTTACGCCTGTGGGGGCGAGCGCGATGCTCGCCTCCAGCCTGATCTCCAACTATTTTCTCACTCTGCCCACAATTGCCATCGAGTTCTATATCTCGCGTTCGGTGTTTCATATGGCCGGGCTGGGCAACCTGGTTTCCGTCTTCATCCTGGTGACGATCGGAACGGTTACTTTTGCCTCCCTCGGACTGATCGTCGCCAGCGTGACCAATACGATGCAGGAAACTCAGATCATCAATCAGATCATCTGGTTTGTTTTTCTTTTTATTTCGGGAGCGACGATTCCCTTCCCGATGCTCCCGGCGATGGTTCAGAAAATTTCACTCTTCCTGCCGGCCACCTATCTGGTCAGCGGCCTGCAGCGCGCCATGATCGACCACACCAACCTGAACAGTCTCGGTTCTTACCTGGCCTCTCTCGTCGGATGCGCCCTGATCGCTTTCATCGTTTCGGCGCAACTGTTCCGCTGGGAACCGGAAACCAAAGCCCCTCGCCAGGCCAAGCTCTGGGTCGCCGCCGCGGTAGTTCCGTTCCTTCTGCTGGGCATCTGGGAAAACTTCAACGGCGATTTGCGCAGCCACGCCGTGAAGAACATGCAATCGATCCGGGAACCGTACTCGCTGGAGCGAATCGAGCATTAGTAGCACAGACTTCACTCTGTGGGGGTCCGTTCGCAAACCCGGATCGTGCGCGCCAGCCAAGACCAAATAGAAACCCACAGACTGAAGTCTGTGCTACGAGAACCCGCACCAACCAAATTGGCATTGCTGGATTTGAAGGATGCTCTTTGCACAACGCGGGCGATACGGACCGCTGTGCTATAATTTTACCTGTTCCTTTCAGAGCAGCACAAATCTTGCGTGGAAATGCAGCGTGGAGAACGACGATGCCGATGAAGCCGACGGAAAAAATATGGCACAACGGAAAGCTGATTAACTGGGATGACGCGAAGATTCACGTCCTTTCCCACGTGGTCAGCTATGCCTCGGCGGTCTTTGAAGGCTTGCGCTGCTATGAAACCAAGAACGGGCCCGCCATCTTCCGCGTGCGCGAACACATGCAGCGCATGGTCAATTCCGGAAAGATTTACAGGCTGGAGTTGCCGTACACCGCCGAGGAACTCTCGAATGCGGCCGCGGAAGTCGTGCGCGTGAACAAGATGAATTCGTGTTATATCCGCCCGATCGCGCTGCGCGGCTACGGCGACATCGGCGTCGGCGGGACGGCCGTCCCGATCGAAGTGTACATCGCGTGCTGGGAATGGGGACGCTACCTCGGGCCGGAAGCGATCGAGCAAGGGGTCGACGTCTGCGTCAGCTCGTGGAATCGCATGGCCCCCAACACGCTGCCGAGCATGGCCAAGGCCGCAGCGAACTACATGAATTCACAGCTCATTCACATGGAAGCTCATGCGAACGGCTATTCCGAGGGCATCGCGCTGGACACGAACGGTTGCGTCAGCGAAGGCTCGGGCGAAAATATCTTCGTCGCCATGGACGGCGTGCTGTACACACCGCCAGTGGGAAATAGCGTCCTGCCGGGCATTACGCGCAGTTCCGTCATCACACTGTGCGAGGAAATGAAAATCCAGGTCCGCGAGCAGGTGATTCCCCGCGAAATGCTGTACATCGCCGACGAAGTATTTTTCACGGGCACCGCGGCGGAGATCAGCCCGCTGCGCTCGATCGACCGGATCAAGGTCGGCAAGGGTTCGCGCGGCCCGATTACCAAGAAGCTGCAGGAAGAGTTTTTCGCGATCCTCAACGGGACGAAGACCGACCGCCACAACTGGCTGACTCCGGTCAGCGTGCCACTAGGCGCCGGCACGCGCTGACTAACCTGAATTTGAGATTTCAAATTTGAGATTTCAGATTCGAGTCTTCAGGGGCTAACGCCCAGTTCCTACACCCAGTGAATGTCGCGGCTGAAGCCGCGACCCACAAAGACCTCGCTCGCCGATATGCGGGCCTGCGCTACTCAAGTCTTTGACTCTTCTATCTACTTCTCATAGAATCTGCTTCCCCAATGGAAAAAGAACGTGGGCCAGGCCCAAGCGGGTCCGCCAGGAGAGGTTTTTATGTACTCGAAACCGCAGAAGCTCGCCGCTGAATTTATCGGCACGTTTGCGCTGATCTTTTTTGGCGCGGGGTCGATTTGCGCCGATCAGTTTCTCCGCACGAGCTCGAATGGACAGGTTGGACTGGGGCTGCTGGGAATTGCGCTCGCGTACGGTTTGGCCATGGGCATTATGGTGAGTTCGCTCGGGCACATCTCAGGCGGCCACTTTAATCCTGCGATTACGATCGGATTTTGGGTCACTCGAAAGTTTTCCACGTTTGACACTGTGGCGTACTGGATCGCGCAAGTTGCGGGCGGCGTTGCGGCTGCCTATTTGCTGCGACGCTTGCCCGTCGATGTCTGGGGCCCTGTGCAACTGGGCACGCCCGATCTCGCGAGCGGCATCTCACGCACCAACGGCATGATATTTGAAGGGATCATGACGTTTTTCCTGGTCTTTGTGGTCTTTGCGACGGCCGTCGATGAGAAGGGCGCTTTCAACAAGATCGCGGGCTTTGCTATCGGCCTCTCCATCACGATGGGCGCGCTGTTCGGCGGACCGTTTACCGGCGCTGCGCTCAATCCGGCGCGCGCCTTTGGCCCCGCGCTGGCCGCGAATCACTGGACCAACCACGGTGTCTATTGGATTGGCCCGCTGGCAGGAGGCATCGTGGCGGGCTGGCTCTACGACACGCTTTTCCTTGGCAAAAAACAGTAGTCAATTTGTTTGGTAGGACAGCCATCCGCTGCGGCGGAGCTGTCCCTGGCTGTCTCGCATAGCCTCAGCGGAGCGAAGGAGGACAGCCAAGAGTGGCTGTCCCACTGGAATCACGTGAGGATTCGCCGCGCGGCTTCTGCTATCATGGCCCGGACACGTCCATGAATCCGGCGCGCATTCCGCTGTTTCCGCTAGACATCGTCCTCTTCCCCGGCCAGGCTGTGCCGCTGCATATTTTCGAGCCGCGCTACCGGCAAATGACGCGCCACTGCATCGACACGCAATCCCCATTTGGAATCGTATATGTCGACAAAGAACAGCTCGCGCAAACGGGCTGTTCCGCGATGATCGTGAAAATTCTGAAGGAATACGAAGACGGCCGCTCCGACATTCTGACGGCCGGGCAAAGCGCGTTTCGATTGGTCCGCACCCACGAGGAAAAGCCATATATGGAAGCGGACGTTGAATATCTCGAGGAGGACTTCACGGAGGGCGATACCGCCGTTTCTGAGCGGCTCGAGAAGCTCTGCAACCAGTGTCACCAGCTTCTTTACGGCGAAGACGCGCCGCGGTTTGAAACCGAGGGGGGGATTTCGCTCGCCTATCATGTGGCTTCGGAATTGCCGGTCGATGTAGTGATCCGCCAGGGCCTCCTGGAAATTCGCTCGGAAGCGGTGCGCCAAGGCAGACTCGTCGCGCACCTTGCCGAATGGTATCCGCAATTGCAAAAGAGGGAGCACGTTCGGGGGAAGGCGGCGGGCAATGGCCACGCCAAGTTGTAGCACCGCGAAATCGGCCAGATCTTCTCCCGCATGGCCGATCAGTAGCGTCCAAGCCACGATTGCCCGTCAAGTTCGTATCGTAGTCCCGGCTTAAATTCTCAGAGCTTAACTTCGCTGATTTGAATAGTCGGCTGCAGGTTCGTGTAATTGGGAATATCGCCCATGATCGCCTGCGCATGAGGTTCGAATGCAGTTTGGAAGGCTTCCACGGAATCAAACAAGAGGTGCCCAACAGCAACGTAAGGGGCGGATGAGCCGGGAGCAACACCCCCGATTCCCTGGTCCACGGCCATACCCTTGACGGCAGGGCCGAGGAGCCGCTTCACCAATGGCATATGATTCTGGCAGTAATAAGCCATGTCGAATTTCGCGCCATTACTGTTCGGGTAGAGCACACTGATCTTGATCATGGATCTCCCTCCGAAAGCGATGTGTCCGCTTGGAGCAGGATTAGACAGCGCGGCAGGGCGACCGTCAATCGAAATTTCCGGTTCAGACTGTATTTGCAAGGACTGGTGGCGCAGGCTCCAGCCTGTGGGGGTTCGTCCTTTCGAGGACTAAACTCCACAGGCCTGAAGCCTGCGCCACTCGCTGTGCCCCGACGTTTGATCTGAATTCTGCAGTATTCCTCCGTGTGGCATATAATGGTGCTGCAAATCGATTAGGGGCCCTTGATGACTACCAAACCTGCCACGCTCGGCGAATTGCGGAAGCTTCCCGGCTATGCGGCTGGAACGGCGCGCCGCACCGTCAAAGACGAGCTTCGCGCCAACATTCTTCAGAAGCTCGAATCCGGCGAGCCGCTCTTTCTGGGCATTCACGGGTACGAAGAAACGGTTCTGCCGCAGATCGCCAACGCGCTCTTGGCGCGGCACAATTTTATTTTGCTCGGTTTGCGGGGACAAGCGAAGAGCCGCATTTTGCGCGGATTGATCGACTTTCTGGATAAGGAAATTCCGTACATCACTGGTTGCGAAATTCACGACAATCCGCTCCAGCCGCTCTGCCGTGCGTGCCGCGATTTGATTGCCGAGAAGGGAGACGCCACGCCCATTTCGTGGCTTCCGCGCGACCTGCGTTTCGTCGAGAAATTGGCGACCCCAGACGTGACCATCGCAGACATTCTCGGCGACGTGGACCCGATCAAGGCGGCGCGCTCGGGGCGCGCCCTGGGCGACGAACTCACGATTCACTACGGCCTGCTGCCCCGCGCCAATCGAGGCATTTTCGCCGTCAACGAACTCCCCGACCTCGCCGGGAAAATTCAGGTTGGCCTCTTCAACATCATGCAGGAAGGCGACATTCAGATTAAGGGCTATCCCGTGCGCATGCCGCTCGACGTGTTGCTCGTCTTCACCGCGAACCCCGACGATTACACCGCGCGCGGAAAAATTATTACGCCGCTCAAGGACCGCATCGGCTCGGAAATTCGCACGCACTATCCCGCCACGGTGGAGGAAGGCGTATCCATCACGGCGCAGGAAGCGTGGGTGGCGCGCGATGGCGGGCGCACCTCGGTCGACATCCCCGACTACCTGCGCGAAGTTGTCGAGCTGGTCGCATTTCTCGCGCGTGAGGACAAGCGCATCGACAAGCGTTCAGGCGTGAGCCAGCGCCTGCCGATCGCGTGCCTGGAAGGCGTGGTCAGCAGCGCGGAGCAGCGCGCCGTGCGCAATCGCGAAGCGCGCGCCTCGGCTCGCATCGCGGATGTGTATGCCGCGCTTCCGGCCATCACCGGAAAAATGGAGCTCGAGTACGAAGGCGAATTGCGCGGCGCGGAAAATATCGCGCGGGAGCTGATCCGCGGCGCGGTGGGCAAAGTTTTCTCCAACCGGATGGAGGGCGCGAATCTTCAGCCGGTCGTGCAATGGTTTGAACTGGGCGGCGAATTGAAAGTGCCCGAGAGCGCTCCTGCATCGGAGGCATTGTCGCAGCTCAAGAAAATCCAGGGCCTGATGGAACTTGTCGACCGCCTGGGGGTCGACGGGCGCAGCGGCCCGGCCGGAATGGCGGCAGCGGCGGAATTCATTCTCGAGGGACTGTGGGCGCACAAGCGCATCAGCCGCAATGAAGAGCGCGGCTTTCACGCGGAACGCCCGAAAGCGCCCGAGCCGCGCGAGCAGCAGCCGCGCCCGCCACGGCGCCAGTTTAACTAGAAGCGGGTGAATTGCCCGATCGGCTCAGCGCGTTTTCAGGAGTGGGTTTCTCAAGCACGCGGGAAAGCCCCCCGGGTCTGAAGACCCGGGCTACAGCAATCGGGCGCAGAGCGGAGATTTGCTGTAGCCCGCCTCTTCAGAGGCGGGGTTTTTCGGCCGGCCATTCAACAGATTACACTCGTTTGCGAGCGACAGCTTATGACGAAATACATCCGCTACACGAAATACACGGGCGAACCGGCCGACGGCGTCGACTTGCAAGAGCTCGTCAAGCGCCTGTCCGACTTTTTCCTCCAGAGCGGTTTTGAATCGCAATTTTACGGCATGTCCGAGATGGATCCGGAAAAGTCGATGGAAGCGTTGCGCCAGGCGATTCAGCGCGCGCTCGAAGAAGGCGACCTGCTTCCGAATCAGGAATTGAAAGATCTGCTTGACGGGACTCCCGAACAGATGGACGCCAAGATGAAAGAGCTGATCGACCAGTTGATCGACCGGCTGATGCAAGAGGGCTACGTCACGGGGAATCCACAGGTGACGGCGCCTCCGGACAAGACGCCGCGCGGGCAGATCGGGCAAGGCCGCGACCGCGACCGGGAAAACGAAGCGCGCTTTGAAATCACGGATAAGACCATCGACTTTCTGGGATTCAAGACGCTCAAGGATTTGATGGGATCGCTCGGCAAGAGCAGCTTCGGCCGCCATGACACGCGCGACCTGGCGACGGGCGTCGAGTCGGGCGGCATCTCGCGCCCTTATGAATTCGGCGACACGCTGAATCTCGACATCAGCGGGACATTGTTCAACGCCGTGCGCCGCGAGGGCTCGAAAGTTCCGATTGAACTCGATTACCCGGATTTGATGGTCCATCAGACTGAGTACCAGAGTTCTTGCGCCACGGTGCTGATGCTCGACTGCAGCCACAGCATGATTCTTTACGGCGAGGACCGCTTCACGCCCGCCAAAAAAGTGGCGCTGGCGTTGTCGCATCTGATCCGCACGCAATATCCCGGCGACTCGCTGCACCTTGTGCTATTCCACGACTCCGCGGAGGAAATGCCGCTCGGCGAACTGGCGCGCGTGCAGGTTGGCCCGTACTACACGAATACGCGCGAAGGCCTGCGCCTCGCACGGCGCATCCTGTCGCGCCAGAAAAAAGACATGAAGCAGATCGTGATGATCACGGACGGAAAGCCTTCGGCGCTTACGCTCGACGACGGGCGCATTTACAAGAATGCGTTCGGCCTCGATCCGCTGGTGGTCACTCAGACGCTCGAGGAAGTGGGGCGCTGCCGCCGCTCGGGAATTTTGATCAACACGTTCATGCTGGCCAGCGACTACAGCCTCGTCCACTTCGTGCAAAAAGTGACGGAGCTGTGCCGCGGCAAAGCCTACTTCACCACGCCCTACACCCTCGGCCAATACCTGCTGATGGATTACATGCAGAAGAAAACGCGGCACATTCACTAGTAGCACAGCCACTCTTGGCTGTGCGGGTTTTGCGATCGACGGTAAGCCATGGATGTGGGTAAGCAGTGAAACCCACACAGCCAAGAGTGGCTGTGCTACCGGTCGGTCTCGTCCAATTTTTTCTTGTGCTTGGGCGGCTTCAGGCGCTTGTCGGGGATCACTCGCGCGGCGGGCGGAGGCCCCGCGAGTTCGCGCGCGCGGCGCCTCGCTTCGTTGCCAGCTGTGAACTTTTTTGACTTGGTTTTGCTTCTGCTCATGGATGGTTCAGATCTGGCGGCTCACGCCCCACGCCTCATCCTACCATTTCATTCGCGCAGAGCGGCGGCCGTTGCCGCGAGATGTTCGACGAGTTCCATGACCTTGGGGTTGACGCAGACTTCGTAGTAGGGGCGCGTGCCGGCTTCTCCAATTTTTCCGCCCGGCAGCATCTGGCGGACGAATCCGCGGCGGATCAGGACGGGCTCGAGCCCTTCGCCTACCGGCGTTTCTCCGTAGAAGAACTCGACGCGTTCCTTGCCCCAGGGCATGGCGCATTCCGCTTCCAGCGGCGTCAGGGAGATTTCTTCCTGCAGCTTCTGGAAACCTTCATCGTTCAGTTCCACGCCGTTCAGATTGAAGCGAATCAGGAATTCGTCGGCCTCGTCCTCGGCCACGCCCTCCGTCATGGTTTGAAAGAGGAACAGGCGAAATTGCGACGCATTCTGGGACAGCATGCGCTTGGCGGCCTTGGAGCAACTCGACAGCCGGTCCGAAAGGTTCAGGGCGCGCGAAATCATAATGCGCGAATCGGTGTCCATCCAGTACGTCGGCGGAGATCCCTGATACGCGATCCCGACGCCCAGCTCCAGCCGGGGCAGGTCGGCCGAATCCGGCCGCTCATTGTACGCGGACGAGACCGCCAGAATTTGGCGCGCCAGCGCACAGGCTTTCGATACGGCGCGTTGCTGCACGCGGTTGGATTCGGTTTCGTAAATCGCCAGCACCAGCGCATCGCCCTCGATAAAGACTTTCGCGGCACCGTAGCGTTCGAGGATGCGCTTCACCGGTTCGTAGAAATTCAAGCTGAAGAGGGATGCGGGATTGAGTCCGCGCGCGAGCAGTTCTTGCGTGATCTTCGTCGAGCCGCGCACGTCGGCTTTGATGATGGTGTGGGAGACCACGCGGTCTTCGGCCGGCCGGGCTTCCTCGGTCAGCAGGAACTCGTAGAGACTGTGGTTCATCTCGGAAAGTTCGCGCGTGCGCTCGTTGCGTACCAGATGGACGCGCTCCATCGCCGCGCTCAGCCGCTCAAAATTGCGCGCATCGCGGCGCAAACGCATGAAATCCTCGGCGAAACGGAGGACGACGGTGCGCACTTCATCGCGCGGCGTTTTCCGTATTTTTTTGGAGAGTTCGTCGATGCGCTGCGTGGAATACTGCCGCGCGGGGAATTGCTTCAGGATATCCTCGACGCGCTTGAATTCCTCGCGCGATACCAGAGCTTTTTTCAATTGCTGCAAGTGGATCGGCGGGCAGTAGTCGTGGCAGATGTTCCGAAGCTGGTAGCTGGCCAGAATGTGCACGAGCAAATCACGCTGCTCGAGCCGGACGATCAACTCATCGAGCAATCGCCCGCGCATTTCGGCCGCGTTTCCGCGCGGCTCGCCCGGGGCGGACGGGTCGAACAGGCGGCGCGCGTTTTCGGGCTGGTTCAAGTAATCGCCCAGGCGCTCCTGATACTGCTTGGCCAGGTAATCCGCCTCGCCGCGGGACACTTCAATGCGTGGATTTGCTTCCTCGAGTTTGTGCCGCGCATGGCGCAGGCGTTTCTCGACATCCGAGATGGACGCGCGGAGAGTAGCCGGATCGGAGCCAAAACCGACGCGCCCCATCAGGCTCTCGGAGCGCTCCAGTTTGCGCGCCAGGGCGGCGCGCTCTTCTTCAAGGCGCGCGATTTCGGCCCGATGCGCCACCGCGCCATCCACAAGCTTCTGATGCTGGCGCCACGAATCGTTGAGGTCGTTACCCTGGTCCCCGGCCAGGACGGATTCGCGCAGGAAATCGAGCAGGACGGCGTCGAACGTCTCGAAGCGGTCCTGATCGCGCAAATAATTTCCGAGCAGGATGTATTGCTCGAGAAAGAGCACGTCGTCCTTGCCGCCTTCGACGAAAGCCAGGCGGTTGTTCAAAATGTCGTAAGTGGTCGTCGAGCCCTCGTCGCCGAACAGCGCCTTCCGGGACCTGGCAAGCCCGTTCTCCTCGATCTCCTGAATCGCCTGAAACACATGCTGGCCCACGTTCCGGAACAAATTGCGGCGGTCCGCCTGCAATTCGGCGATGCGCGCCTTGATCACGTGGGCATGCTCGGTATGATCGAAATGCGTGCCGCGTCCCCGGATCCACTCCTTGGCCTCCAGCAGGAGGTTCGCGAACTGCGTGCCGATCTCCTGCGTCAGGTATTTCAACAGAGTCACGCGAAGGAGAAGATCGACCTCGATATTTTTCTCGTACTTGGCCTTCTGGAGCCCGCCGTGCAAGAGATCGGAAAGTTGCCGTTTCCAGGAAGGAGCATCGGGCGCGCGAGCGGCCTTCCGGTCGGCCTCGCGGCGCACGGGTTGCCGCCGGTTTCCCTGCAATCGGTCAGTCTGAGCAAGAAAGGGGAGACTGGCGGTTTGCCGGATGAATTCCAGCAGGTAAGACTCGGTCGTCTCCACAAATGTGGGGCTCAGGAAGACATCATGATGGATGTTGTCCACCCCGACGGCCAGAGTGCCGAGGGGAAGCTCCGCCGCATAGGGCCTCAGGTTAACTCGCGCGGGCGTAGCGGTGGAGAGCATGGACGTGCGTTCAGGCATAGGGGGCTGCGCTAGGCTCATCCTCAGGTTAACAAGGGGGTAAAGCGCGAACAAGGCGGCGAAGCCAACCCGTTAACAGCAGATCGGACATCTTAATCGGAGGCCAGACTAAGGGCGCAGTGTTTCATGACAACTCGTTCACCCTAATCAAACCCGAGGTGGCGATTCGGCGGGAGTCGCCCCCGGCGTGATCGAGGCGGATTTCAATCGTAGGCCAGTCCGTGCGGAACGTGAATCGCTCGGGCCACTCGATAATCACGATGGCCTTTTCGGACAGGGCGTCTTCCAGGCCGAGGGATTCGAGGTCGTGGAAATTTTCAATGCGATAGAGATCGACGTGGTAGACCTTGCAGGGGTGAGAGCTCATCTCAGAGCCGGCCCCATTGTGAATGCGGAACTCGTGGACGAGATTGAACGTGGGGCTGGTGACGTCTTCTTCCTTGGCGGCGCCCAGGCCGCTGATGATGCCCTTGGTCAGCGTGGTCTTGCCGCTGCCGAGGTCTCCTTTCAATAGCACCAGGACGGGCGGCCGAAGTTTCGATGCAATTTCCCGGCCTTTGGCAATGGTTTCTTCCGAGGAGTGCGTGACGATTTCGTCAGCGGGCATGTTCCCACTCCGCGAGGACGCGCGCGTACGCTTCCGGGATCGCGTCGATCAGGTCGGATGCGATCAATGGCGCTTCCCCAACGCACGACGCGGCGATGTCGCCGGCCAGGCCGTGCAGGTACACACCGAAGCTGAGCACGCGCGCCCAATCCTCGACGCCAAACTGCGCCGTCAAGCCGGCAAGGATTCCGGTGAGCACGTCGCCGGTTCCTCCGGTCGCCATTCCGGGATTTCCCGTCGTGTTGATGTAGGCGTAACCAGAGGGCGTCGCAAGGATGGTATGAAAACCTTTGAGGATCACGTGCGCGCGCCAGCGCCCCGCCGCTTCGAGCGCTACGTCCAAGCGGCGCGCCTGCACTTCCTTCACGGTGATGCCGAGAAGGCGCGCCATTTCGCCCGGATGCGGGGTCATCACCATCGCTGCGGCGTGGCGTTCGTTCAGAGTGTCGGCCATGCCGTCGTAGGCGTTCAGGCCGTCGGCATCCAGAATAATGGGGAGTTCCGTCTGTCCAACGACCAGGCGGATGAATTGCTGCGTTTCGTCCTGCATGGAAAGCCCGGGGCCGATGGCGAGAACCGATTTGCCCCGCAAAATCTCAGCAAATTTTCCGTAATCTAGATTGCGAAGGCTCGCCGTCCCGGATTCCGTGGACGCCAAAGGAGCCGTCATCATTTCGGGCATACCCCCGGCCACGATCGGCAACACATCCTGGGGCGTCGCCACGGTGACGAGGCCCGCTCCGGAGCGCAACGCGCCGCGCGCCGAGAGAATCGCCGCCCCGGATTTCCCGAGCGATCCGGCGACGATCAGCGCATGGCCGTAGGTTCCCTTGTTTGCGGCCGGATCGCGCACCAGCGGCAAGGCGCGGAATTCCGCCGGCTCGATCCAGTGGATTTTCAAATGCGAGTCGGACTCGAGCAGCTCGGGCGGCGTCCCGATATCTTTCACGACCAGCACGCCGCAGCACGACGAGTGCGGCAAAACGAGCTGCCCCACCTTGGGCGCGGTGAGCGTCACGGTGAAATCGGCGGCCACGACCGGGCCGCCGAAATCCTGCGAATCGGAAGCAAGCCCGGAAGGCATATCGACGGCCACCACGACCGTTTTGCCGCGCCGCTTCGCGCGCGCCGCGTTCAAATCTTCGATGACCTTGCCGAGCAGGCCTTCTACAGGCCCGCGCAGCCCGGTGCCGAGCAGCGCGTCAACAATCAAGCCGGCTTCCGCGAGTGCCGCGCGCGCCGATTCCCATTCCGCTTCGCTCGTCACGACGTACAACTCGCCGAGGCCTTGTTGCCAGCGCTTCAAATTGGCCGCGGCATCGCCTTCGACGGAACCCGGATTTGCAAAAAGAAAAACGACCGCCGTGGCGCCAAAATCTTTCAACAGCCTTGCGACCACCATGCCGTCGCCGCCGTTATTTCCCTTCCCGCACAGGACGAGGATTTTGCGGCTCGACAGGTCCGCGAACTTTTCGCGCAGGAAATCGGCGATGGCCGTTCCTGCATTCTCCATCAATTCAATGCCGGGAATGCCGTACCTTTCCGTGGTGAGCCGGTCCGCCTCGCGCATCTGTGCCGCGGTAAGAACTTTCACGCGCGCTTCTCCTGCGAGTGCTCGGAAAAGCGCATAACGATGACCGTCATATCGTCCGCCTGCTCGGGAGACCCGGACCATTCCTCCGCGGCATGCATCATGGCCTCGGCAATCGCGTGGGAAGACGCATCTTTATTGCGCGTGGCCACGTCGATGAGGCGCGTGGTGCCGAATTCTTCGCCGTACACGTTCTCCGGCTCGATCAAGCCGTCGCTGTAGGCCACGAGCATGCCGCCGTGTTCGATTTCCACGGCGCCTTGCTGAAACGGCACGTCGTTGAACAAACCCACGACCATCCCGCCGGTTTCCAGACGCCTGACGTTGCCGCCGCTAATGTAAAGAGGGGGAAGATGCCCGGCATTGGTGTAATGAAGCTGGCGAGTCTCCGCGTCGTACACTCCAAAGAAAACTGTGGCATAGCGCTCGTCGGAAGTGTTGCGGAACAAATGCAGATTCAGGTGCGAGACAATTTCAGCGGTATCAATCTGCTCGAGGTGAATTCCCGGCTGGCCGTTCCGATATCGGAGGACGTCACTGCGCAGAGCGGCTTGCACGTTGGCCATCAGCAGCGCCGCGGAGATTCCCTTCCCGCTGATGTCTGCGACCGCGATGGCTAGCCGCGTGGGCGAGATGCGAATGAAATCGTAGTAATCGCCGCTGACCACCCTCGCCGGGCGGCAGATGGCTTCGATCTCGATTCCCTTCAGATTCGGCAGCGAGCGCGGGAACAGCTGTTGCTGCACTTCGTTCGCGATGGAAAGCTCGTTCTCGAGCTTCTGCCGCTGGCGCTGTTCCTCGATCAGCGTGGAAACCGACTGCAT
>DATNIO010000133.1:0-11934 GCA_035604385.1 Verrucomicrobiia bacterium
GGATCATGCCCACGCCCATGTTGAACACGCGAAGCAATTCATCGCGTTCGAGTTTGCCGAGCCCGGCTAGGTAGGAAAAAATGGGCGGCACGGGCCACGAGCCGAGTTCGATTTCCGCCTGCGCGCCACGAGGAAGGACGCGCGGCAAATTTCCGGGGATGCCTCCGCCGGTGATGTGCGCCATCGCCGAAAGCCAGCCGCGCGCGACGGTGGTCTTCAGCATGGGCCAGTAACAGCGGTGCGGGCGCAGCAGTTCCGCGCCGATTTTGTTGCTGACCTCGGCAACGTAGGTTTCCGGATGCAGGCCCGCGTGATCGAAGACGAGTTTGCGCGCCAGCGAATAGCCGTTCGTGTGCAGTCCCGTGGAGGGAAGCGCGAAAACCAGATCGCCCGGCTTTACGGCATTCGTCTTTTTCAAACTTGCGCGTTCCACAACGCCGACGATGAAGCCCGCGAGATCGTATTCCCCCGGCGCGTAGAAGCCGGGCATTTCCGCCGTTTCGCCGCCGATCAGCGCGCATCCCGCGGAGTGGCAGGCGCGCGAAATCCCTTCGACCACTTGTTCGACCACGTTGGGATCCATTTTCGACATGGCCAGGTAGTCGAGAAAGAAGAGCGGCTCCGCGCCGAGCGTGAGAATGTCATTGACGCAGTGATTGACGAGGTCGGCGCCAACCGTGGAGTGGATATTCATGGCCATGGCAATTTTCAACTTCGTGCCCACGCCATCGGCGCTCGACACCAGCACCGGCTCGCGCCATTTTTTGTCCAGCGCGAACAACCCTCCGAACGAACCGATCCCGCCGATCACGCCCCGCGTGAACGTGCGCGAAGCCAGGCGCCGGATGCGCTGCTTGGCCTGGTCCGCAAGCGAAATATCCACACCTGCGTCGGTGTAATCCATATTATTGGCGGGCTGCAAGTACAGCCCGCACCCTGAACGAAGAACTCTTTCTGCCGTGGCGAGAGGAACCGGGTGGCGTGCTCCCGTTAATTCAAAACAATTTGAAGATGCGGCGCCAGCGCACAATACTCGGATGCAAAAGAACGCCTGCGTACGTCGTCATCCGGTCGCGAATGTGCCCCGGATTCCAAGTCTCCTCGGGCGCATCGATCGACATATACACCATGACGGGCGTGCCGATGATGTTATCGCGCGGCACGAAACCCCAGTATCTGCTGTCGTACGAATCGTCCCGGTTGTCACCCATCATGAAATATTCGCCCGCCGGAACGGTCACCGGGCCGTAATTGTCGGTCGGATTGGGCGGGTCCGCGCGGTACGGTTCATTGAGCGGCTTGCCGTTGATGGACACAACGCCTTCGCGAATTTCCAGCTCGTCGCCCGGCAATCCGATCAGGCGCTTGATGTAATCCGGCGTTCCCGGCAGCGGCGCGCGGAACACGATAATCTGCTGGCGGTGCGGGTTGCGCCAGAGCCGCATGTGCAGTGGCGTCATGGGCAATTCGGCTTCGTAACCGAAGCGGCTCATCAGCAAGTGATCCCCGACGAGCAGTGTTCTCTCCATCGAGCCGGAGGGAATCACGCGGGCCTGGACAATCGTTCCGGTGATGAACAGGAACGCCAGGATGACCCACAGCCAGGACAACGCCTCGCGGAGGATGATCTTGCCAACATCCGGTTTTGCACTGGCCGCAACCGGGAGCGTTTCTTCAGCGTTCATTTGGCACCACCTGAATTTCCCCTTGAACATCCATGGCGGGCGCTTCTTCGGGCTCCGCCGCGCGGGGTTCGAGCTCGCCCTGCGCCCCGTCCACGGGATATACGCCCGTGTAGCACGACGTGCAGAACGATCCGCGCGTATCGTCCACCGCGCGCCGCAAATTTTCCAGCGATAAGTAGCCCAGCGTATCCGCGCCCAAATACTGGCGAATTTCCTCGACCGAGCGCTGCGCCCGGTCGGATCGGGGCCCACGCGGGTCGAGCCTGGCTTCAAAGGCCACGAGTTCCTCGGGCGTGAGCCGCGGGCGCACCCGCGATTCATCGGAAGCGATCAATTCCTCGCGCGTCGGCGTGTCCACTCCGTAGTAACACGGCGAAATCGTCGGCGGGCAACTGATGCGCATGTGAACTTCCGTCGCTCCGGCTTCGCGCACCATGCGTACGATCTTGCGGCTGGTCGTGCCGCGCACGATGGAATCGTCGACGAGCACCACGCGCTTGCCGCGGAGAAGCTCCGGAACTGGATTCAGTTTGAGCTTCACGCCGAAATCGCGGATCGATTGCACCGGCTCGATAAACGTGCGCCCCACGTAATGATTGCGAATCAGGCCCATGCGGAAGGGCACGCCGGATTCCTGCGAATATCCCACCGCGGCCGGCACGCCGGAATCGGGCACCGGCACGACCACGTCGGCCGGAACGCCGTGTTCGCGCGCGAGCAGCCGGCCCAGCATTTCGCGGCTTTGCTCGACCACGCGGCCGAAGACGAGGCTGTCGGGCCGTGCGAAGTAGACATGCTCGAAAATACATTGCTGCAGCGGTTTTTCCGCCGCGAAATGCAGCGACTCAATTCCCGTGCGCGTGATGCGCAGCATTTCTCCGGGCTCGACGTCGCGCATGTAGGTCGCGCCGATCAAGTCAAACGCGCACGTTTCCGAGGCGACGACCCACGCGCCGTCCAGTTGGCCGAGCGCCAGCGGGCGGAAGCCGCGCGGATCGCGCAGCGCGTACATTTCGTCGCGCGTCAATACCAGCAGCGAATACGCGCCTTCAACCTGGTTCAGCGCATCGGCGAGCGCGCCGGAAAGATTCCGCGCCTGGCTGCGCGCCACGAGGTGCACGATCACTTCGGTGTCGCTGGTCGTCTGAAAGATCGAGCCGCGATGCTCGAGCGTGCGGCGCAATCTCGCCGCGCTGGGCAGGTTGCCGTTGTGCCCGAGAGCGAGCTTGCCTTTGTTGCAGTCGATCACGATCGGCTGCGCGTTCATCAGGGAAGTGTCGCCGGCAGTCGAATAGCGCGTGTGGCCGAGCGCGGCGTCGCCCGGTAGGCGCGCCAGCACTTCGGGCTGAAAAATATCGGCCACCAGGCCCATGCTTTTTTCGAGATGCAGTTCGCGCCCGTCGCTCGAAACGATCCCGGCCGATTCCTGTCCGCGATGCTGCAGCGCGTAGAGGCCCAGGTAGGCCATCTTCGCGGCTTCGGGATGGCCAAAAACGCCGCACACTCCGCAGTGATCGTGAAATCGGTCGTTCTCTATTTCGATCAGGCTGATCATTCTGCCTTTCGGAGATCGTTCGCGCTCAGGAGCCGTTCGAGGGCTCCGCTCCAGGCGTCAGCGAGAGAGGGGACTTCGGCGCTGACAACTGTCTGGCCATTTAGTTCGATGCGGAATTCGCCGCGGGAGACTCGGCCAACTTCCACGACTGCCACTTCATATTGTGCCGCAATTCGGCGCACAGCGGCAAGGTTTTCGGGAGTAACCGATACGATGGCGCGCGCGCCCCGTTCGCCGAAGAGCGCTGCTTCGTCCGGTTCCTTGCTCGTGAGCGCGGCGCGAAGTGAAAGGCCATTGCTGGCGAAGCACGATTCAGCAAGTGTTACGGCGAGGCCGCCATCGCTCACGTCGTGCGCGGATTGCACCTTGCCGTCGCTTGCGAGCGCAACCAGCAGCGCGATCAGCCGTTTTTCTGCTGCGAGATTCACAGTGGGAGGAGCGCCCGACTCGATGCCGCGAATCGTGCGCGCGTATTCGGATGACGAGAATTCGCGTTTCATGCTTGGTGCGTCAGTCGATCTGTCCACAGGTATATACATCTTTAGTTCGCCCAGGCTCCCTAGCGTAAGGACAAGCCAGTCCTTCGTATCTCCATCGAGAAGCAAGACGTAATCATCTTCCGCGCGAAACGCCATCCCCAGCCCGCGCGAAGCATCTTCGATCATTCCCAGCACGCCAAGAACCGGCGTCGGATCGATGGAGCGGCCAAGCGTTTCGTTGTAGAAACTCACGTTGCCGCCGGTGATGGGAATTTCGAGCGCGGTGCAGGCCTCGGCGATGCCGTCAATCGCGCGGCTGAACTGCCACATCACCTCCGGTTTTTCCGGACTGCCAAAATTGAGGCAATTGGTCGCGGCCATGGGCTTCGCGCCCGAGCAGGCCACGTTGCGCGCGGCCTCGGCCACGGCAAGCTGCGCGCCGATGAACGGATCGAGGCGGCACCAGCGGCCGTTGCCGTCGGACGCGAGCGCGAGCGCCCGCTTCGTGCCTTTGATGCGCACGACTGCCGCGTCGCCCGCTCCCGGCGGTTCGAGCGTGTTCGTGCGCACCATGTAATCGTATTGCTCCCAGATCCAGCGCTTCGAGGCAATCGCGGGGGCCGCGAGCAACGCGCGGAAATTTTCCGTGAGGTTCGCGCCCGCAGCGCCGAATTCCACCAAACGTTCCTGCGCGACAGGTGCGGGCGGCGCGAGCGGACGCTGATAGACCGGCCCTTCTTCTGCCAGCGCATGCGCGGGAATTTCCGCCACGATTTTTGCGCGATGCAGGACGCGCAACAAGCCATCCGGAGTGACGCGCCCGATTTCGACCGCGTCGAGTCCCCACTTGGCGAATACCTTCAGCACTTCCTTCTCGCGGCCGCGTTCGGCCACGAGGAGCATGCGCTCCTGCGATTCGCTGAGCATCATTTCGTACGCCGTCATGCTGGGTTCGCGCTGCGGCACGCGCGCCAGTTCGATCTCGATGCCCAGGCCGCCGCGCGAGGCCATCTCGCACGACGTGCTCGTGAGCCCCGCGGCTCCCATGTCCTGAATCGCGACGATCGCGCCCGTGTGCATCGCTTCGAGGCACGCCTCCAGCAGCAGCTTTTCCATGAAGGGATCGCCCACTTGCACATTGGGCCGCTTTTGCTGCGATTCTTCCGTGAATTCGGCGGACGCGAGGAGCGATGCGCCATGAATGCCGTCGCGCCCGGTTTTCGCGCCTACGTAAATGACGGGATTGCCCACGCCGCGCGCCTTCGCGAAGAACAGGTCTTCCTTTTTCGCGATGCCAAGCGCCAGAACGTTGACGAGGGGATTGGCAGAATAGCCCGGTTCGAACTGCACTTCGCCGCCGACGGTCGGCACGCCAAAACAATTGCCGTAGTGCGCGATCCCGCGCACGACGCCGTCGAGAATCCGCCGGTTGCGCGCAATCGTTTCCTCGTCGACTCCGCCAGGGGCTAAAGCCGCACTCTGTTGAGCGGCTGAAATGTCGCGGCTAAAGCCGCGACCCACAAAGCTCGCAGAATGCGTGCTTCCGGAAGTAGCCGACGAAGAGGTAGCGGACGTACCAGTCGAGAAATCCGAGGGTGTTGTGGGTCGCGGCTTTAGCCGCGACATTTCGTCCGACGGATTTAAAAGGGCTTTAGCCCCTGAAGCGCCCGAAGAAATCGGCCCGAAGCGCAGTGAATCGAGCACCGCAATCGGCCGCGCTCCCATCGTAAAAATATCGCGGAGAATTCCGCCGACGCCCGTGGCCGCGCCCTGAAACGGCTCGACGTAGCTCGGATGATTGTGCGACTCCATCTTGAATGCGGCGGCGAGGCCGTCGCCGATGTCCACCACACCCGCGTTTTCGCCTGGCCCCTGCAAGACCTGCGGCCCGCGCGTCGGCAGGCGGCGCAAGTGCACCTTGCTCGATTTGTAGGAGCAGTGCTCGCTCCACATCACGCTGAAGATGCCCAGCTCGGTGAAATTCGGCTCGCGCCCGAGAATTTTCTGGATGCGCGCGTATTCCTCGGCGGTGAGGCCATGCTCGGCCGCCAGTTCCGGCGTGACTTTGATTTCGGTTTCTAACATCGATTCACGGGCTGACAAGTTGATGAAGGCTCCAGTAGCACAGACTTGAAGTCTGTGCTACCTAAGCCGAAACCGCCGCGCGCCGCTTCAGCGATTCGATCAGCGAGCGAAGAATCACCAGCCCGTCGGCCGAGCCGAGCGCCGCTTCCACCGCGCGTTCCGGATGCGGCATGAGACCCATCACGTTGCGCTCGCGATTGCAGATGCCCGCGATATTCGCGAGCGAGCCGTTCGGATTGGCCGCAGCGTCCTCGCGCCCGTCCGGCGTCGTGTACCGAAACACGATTTGATGATGGCGTTCGAGTTCGGCGAGCGTCGCTTCGTCGCAGAAATAATTTCCATCACCGTGCGCAATTGGCATTTGCAGAACCTGGCCGGACTTGGCCGCGGAGGTGAACGGCGTGTCCGTTGTTTCCACGCGAACGTGCACCTGGCGGCACACGAACCGCATTCCCGCATTGCGCTGCAGCACGCCCGGCAGCAAACCCGCTTCGCAGAGAATCTGAAATCCGTTGCAGATGCCGAGGACGAGTCCTCCGCCGCGCGCGAATTGTTCCACCGCGCGCATCACTGGAGAAAACCGCGCGATGGCCCCCGTGCGCAAATAGTCGCCATAAGAAAATCCGCCGGGGAGCAGGATCGCGTCAAAGCCGTTAACTTTTTCGGATTGGTGCCACAGGAATTCGACCGGTTGGTGGAGAACTTCGCCGAGCGCGTACCAGGCGTCGTGATCGCAATTCGAGCCCGGAAACACGACCACCCCAAATTTCATCTCGCGGAGTCTCCCCTCGCGCACATTTTATCACAGCGCGCGGCGATATTTCCCGGTGCATCGAAGGAACTCGAATCCCACATGAAATGGCGGGGCTGTTGCGCGATCTTTCATGTGAAAGTTTTTAGCTTGAATATGATGTACCCGGGGCAGATAGTTTCAGATTGCCCACAAAAAAAGTTCGCCATGCGCCGCATACAGTTCATCGAACTTCACGAACAACCGTGGTTTCCACCCACGCTTCGAAATGAAATTACAGACGCGCTTCAGTGCGGATCGGAGAACTTGAAAGCCTACGCTTCCGTTTCCACATTGCTTCTACGCGCGCTTGACGCTTCGCGGAGCCGTTCGATTGCGGATATATGTTCAGGAAGTGGAGGGCCCTGGTTGGACCTTTCTCAAAAGCTGCGAGGCAATGCAGCGCCGTACAGCATTTTGCTCACAGCTAAATTCCCCAACCTTGCGGCGTTTGAAAACGTCAAAGCCGCTTCCGCGAATGGCATTGATTTCCATCGAAGCCCGGTGGACGCGACAAAAGTTCCTGTTGAATTGGATGGGTTCCGAACGATGTTCTCCTCGCTCCATCATTTCCCGCCGGCGCAAGCTCGCGCCATCCTGCAAAATGCCGTCGATGCCAAGCAAGGCATAGGGATCTTTGAAGTAACGAGCCGAACTGCCTCAGCCCTTGCCATGATGTTCCTATGGTTTCTAACGCCATTCGTATTCACGCCCTCAATCCGTCCTTTCCGGTGGTCGCGTCTGTTTTACGCGTATGTGCTCCCAATCATTCCACTGGTTTTGTTGTTCGATGGACTTGTGTCCTGCCTTCGCACATACCAGCCACGAGAGCTGCGCGAGTTGATTGAAGGCCTGGCGGCGCCCGAATTCCAGTGGGAGACAGGTGAGCAATCAGGGACCTTCGGCGGCCTGCCAATCACGTATTTAATTGGGTATCCGCGCCAACGCCCTCTTCCTGGAAACTAGTCCAGAAAGTAGAGAAGACACAGATCCATCTGGGTTTCCGCAACGAGGCACTGTTAGGTCAGGCACAAAAGAGGGGCTATTCGAACGTCTTTACGACCCGTCCTAGTGGCCGGAAACATGTTTCGGCTGCATGTGGCCCGGACGGCGATGAACCACCAAGTAAAGGAGCGTCAAAATGATTGCGGTTCCCAAACCGACCGTGGCCGAGTCGATGGCCAGCCCTAGAACCCCGCCGGCCAGCAGGAACATCCCCAGCGCCGCAAGATTCACGTTTTTATAAACTTCCAGAACGAGATCACCAAATATGAAGCCAATGGCACCTATTACGAGGCCCCAATTCACCCACCCGCCCATAGACCCGTCCTCCTAAGAGGAGATTTACTGCGACGATATCACCGTGTGTAACAGCGCGCAACAGTTTCATTCTGGTATGAAGTTCGACTGCGGGAAATGATAGTGCGATGGTCTAGCGTTTTCGCTTGGCGGGACGCGGTTTGCTTCGGCGTTTCGATTTTGTATGGGAGCGCCGTTTTACAGGCTTGCCTGCCGAGGCAAGTTGGCGGCGGCGCGCCGTGGCCCAGCCGAGCTTATTCACCTGTTGCCCGCGCGCAAGACCCAGCGCGTCGGGCGGCACATTTTTCGTGATCACCGAGCCTGCTCCAACGTAGGCGCCATCGCCGACGCGCACGGGCGCGACGAGCGCGGTATCGCTGCCGATGAAGACGCGTTTGCCGATCGTCGTGGGATTCTTGTTCACGCCGTCGTAATTGCACGTGATCGTGCCCGCGCCGATGTTGGTGCCGCTGCCGATGCGCGCGTCGCCCAGATACGTAAGGTGCATGGACTTCACGCCTTCGCCGAGCACGCTCTTTTTCACTTCCACAAAGTTTCCGACGCGCGCGTTTTCTTCGAGGCGCGCGCCGTCGCGAAGATGCGCGAACGGTCCGGCCTGCGCGCCGCTGGAGAGATGGCTTGCGGCAACGATCGTGTAGGGCTTTATGAGCACGTTGTCTTCAAGGACGGAGTCGGACAGAACGCTGCCGGTGCGGATCGTGCAGCTTACGCCGACGCGCGTTTTTCCGAGAAGTTGCACGCCCGGCTCGATCCGCGAATCCGCGCCCACGATGACGTCGGGATCGATCAAGACAGTCTCCGGCAATTCAATCGTCACGCCCGCGTCCATGACGGCGGCGCGCTTGCGGCGGCGGAACACGGCGTCCACGGCGGCGAGATCGGCGCGCGTGTTGCAACCGAGAACTTCATCGGGATCCGTGGCGAGGACGGCTTGCACTTTCTCCCCTTTCTGCCGCAACACCGCGATCGCGTCCGTCAGATACAATTCCTTGTGCACGTTCTGGGGCTTGAGCGCCGCGAGGCACGGCCACAATTTTTCGAGCGTGAAGCAGTAAATGCTGGAATTGATTTCGCGGATCGAGCGTTGCTCGCCGGTGAGCGCCGAATCTTCCACAATCGCGGCCACGGAACCGTCGTCCTGCCGCACGATGCGTCCGTAACCCGCCGGATTTTCGATTTCCGCGGAGAGAATTGTGGCTGCCGCGCCGCTTTCCCGGTGCGCGCGCGCCAGCGCGGCAATCGTTTCCGTGCGCACAAGAGGCGCGTCCCCCGGAAGCAGAATCGCAAACTTCGCGCGCGAGGAAATGGCGCGCCGCGCCACGAGCATGGCGTGGCCTGTTCCTCGCTGCGGCTCCTGCAATACCGTTTTGACGACGAGCGGCGTCACTGAGGCGCTTACATCTTCGGGTTGATGCCCCACCACTGCCACAATCTCGCGCGGCTTGAGCGGCTGGCAGGCCCGCACCACGTGCTCGACGAGCGTCCGCCCGCCTGCGCGGTGCAACACTTTGGCCAGCGCGGATTTCAGCCGCGTCCCCTTGCCGGCCGCCAGAATCACAATCACCAAGTCGGAATTTGCCATGCCTGCATTCTCAGCGTTTCCAGGGGGAATGACAATGCGAGGTAACCGCCAGCGATGCGAATCGAATACTTCATCGAACGAACACAGGGCGCTTCGTCAAGGGGCGGGTTCAATCCGCGGCGGAGGCAGCAGCCTCGGGTCGGAACTGGGAACGGTCTGAAGGGGCTTCGTCGTAGGTCTCGGTCCAGAGCGAAGGATCGGCCAGCAGGCGCGTAACCAGCTGTGTGTGCAGGGCGTGGCCCGCCTTATGAGCCTCGACGCGTGCAAGTAGCGGGCGGCCGACGAGCGCCAAATCGCCGATCAGGTCCAGCGCCTTGTGTCTGCCAAACTCGTCCGGGAACCGCAGCGGTCCGTTCATGACCCCGCTTTCGTTGAGGACAATGGCGTTGTCGAGGGAGCCGCCGCGAATCAGACCCATGCGGCGCAACCCTTCGAAATCCTGCACGAAGCCAAACGTTCTTGCGGGTGCGAGCATCCGGCTGAACGATTCACGCCCTACGCGCAACTCGACTTCCTGCACTCCTACGGCCGGATGCGCGTATTCCACGTAACACTGGACCCGGAAATCGTCCGCCGGGTAAATTCCGATCCGCCGTCCGCCCTCGGAAACCTCCAGCGGCTTTACGACCTTCAGAAAACGCCGCCGCTTCCGCAGCCTCCGAATTCCGGCCTGCCCGAGCATTTCAATGAATGGCTGCGAGGAGCCGTCCAGGATCGGCAACTCCAGCGCGTCCAGCTCGATGTACACGTTGTCCACACCGCATGAATAAAGAGCGGCGAGGACATGTTCGGTCGTGGAGAGCAGTACGCCTTTTTTCATCAAGCTTGTGGCATAGCTGACGCGCGCCACGTTTCGCACATGCGCTTCGATTTCAAAATTGTCGAGATCCACTCGCCGGAACACGATTCCGGTATTGGCTGGGGCAGGCACCAGCCGCAGGTGGGATTTTACGGCGGTGTGGAGGCCGACTCCCTTTGTGGCGACCGGCTTTTCGATGGTGGTTTGATAGCTCACAGGAGTGATCATAGTAGCATGTCGAAGCCCTATGAGAACAATGTTTAGGCCATTATAATCAGTAAGTTGGAGCGTATCAGACAATAGGGCGTGGTAAAATAGCCACAAAACACAACTTAAGGCGTGGTCGAAATGCATCAATTTGGTCGGGAGCTGCCGATCCCCGGCCAAACTGTGTGGTGCCCCTCCAGGGCTTCTTACTTATCTGGCTGCACACATTTCCTCACCTCGACCGGGTCGCGGTGCGCTAAGGTATGTCGTCCCTACGGGACTTTTGGCACTGTGCGATTGGAACACTACTACGTGCCTGACGCGCTTGTGTCTCTTCGAAGCTGCGCTTAGAATAGAAAACTGAGATTGTTATCGATGGCTTCGCCATTTCACATTATTTCAAACTCGGTTCCCCCGCCTGCGGCTGGTAGCTTGCCCGATCCCGCGTCGCACCCGAGGCCGGAATGGCTGCGCGTCAAGTTCTTTAACGGGCCCAACTACCAGGACCTGAAGCGCATCATGCGCACGCTGGGACTCAACACCGTGTGCGAGAGCGCCCGTTGCCCGAATATGGGCGAATGCTGGGAGCACCGCACGGCGACGTTCATGATTCTGGGAAACATCTGCACGCGGGCTTGCGGCTTTTGCGCCGTGCCTTCGGGCAAGCCGGCCGGTCCTCCGGACGAGCAGGAACCGGAGCGCGTGGCCGAAGCGGTGGAACGCATGGGCCTGCGGTACGCGGTGGTGACTTCCGTCAACCGCGACGACCAGCCCGACGGCGGAGCGGCCATCTTCGCGCGCACGATCACGGAAATTCGCCGGCGTGTTCCGGCCACCAAAGTGGAAGTGTTGATCCCCGATTTTCGCGGGGACTGGAACGCGCTGGAAACCGTGGTTGCCGCGCGCCCCGACGTTCTGAACCACAATACGGAAACAGTTCCGCGCCTCTATCACGAAGTGCGCAAGGGCGCGGTCTATGGCCGGTCGCTCGAACTGCTACGCCGCGCGAAAGCGCTGGCGCCGGAAATGCCGACGAAAACTGGACTCATGCTCGGCCTCGGCGAAGAGCGCGAGGAAGTCCTCGCCGCCATGCAGGATCTGGCTGCGCAAGGCACCGACATTCTGACGCTGGGCCAATATTTGCAGCCCACGCGCGAACATTTGCCCATCGTGCGGTACGTCCACCCCGATGAATTCGCCGAGTACAAAAAACTGGGCGAGCAAATGGGTTTTGCGCACGTCGAGTCAGGTCCGCTGGTACGCTCGTCGTATCACGCGTTCGAGCAGGAAGCCGCTTCCCACATTTAGTTTGTCTCTCGCCTATTGTCCCGCGTCGTGAAACAACCCTGGGACATGAGGATCTAGTGGCGCAGGCTTCCAGCCTGTGGGGGTTAGTCCTTGCTACTACCAAGACCCACAGGCTGGAAGCCTG
>DATNIO010000134.1:0-11251 GCA_035604385.1 Verrucomicrobiia bacterium
TGATCGGCCGCAACCGCGTTTCCGATCTCTGCCAAATGCCTCACTTGCTCATCGCCGGATCGACGGGAACCGGCAAGAGCGTTTTCCTCAACTCCTTGATTCTCTCGATGCTCTACAAAGGCACGCCCGATGAGCTGAAAATCATATTGATCGATCCGAAGCGGCTGGAGCTCGGCCTATACGAAGACATCCCGCACCTACTGGCTCCGGTGGTCACCGATCCCAAAGTCGCCTCTAATGTTTTGCGCAACGCCACGCGCGAAATGGAATCGCGATTAAAACTGCTTGCCGCCCGCGGCGTCCGCAACATCGATCAGTACAACCGCACGTTCCAGAAGGGCCAGTCACTCTCGCTCTTCGACGAGACTGAAAACACGGAGCACAAGCCGCTGCCCTACATTGTCATCGTGATTGATGAGTTGGCGGACCTGATGATGGTGGACACAACCAACGTCGAGGAATCGATCACTCGCCTGGCGCAGATGGCGCGCGCGGTCGGCATCCACTTGATCCTCGCCACGCAGCGTCCGTCCGTGGATGTCATCACCGGCTTGATCAAGGCCAACTTCCCCGCCCGCATTTCGTTCCGCGTGGCCAGCAAAGTGGACTCGCGCACGATTCTCGACGCCAACGGCGCCGAATCGCTCCTCGGACGCGGCGACATGCTTTATTTGCCGGCGGGTTCCGCGCGCCTGAACCGCATGCACGGCCCCTACGTCACCGAAGACGAAATTTCCGCCGTGTGCGATCACTGGCGCTCGCAGGCCAAGGCCGTCTACAACGAGCGTTTGCTCGAAGCGCCAAAAGATGAAAACGCCGCAGGCCCCGAGGGCGAGCCGGAAGGAGAAGCGGTCGACGACGATCTCTACCAGGAAGCCGTGCGCGTCGTCTGCGAAGCGGGCCGCGCCTCCACCTCCACCTTGCAGCGCCGCCTGCGCATCGGCTACGGCCGCGCCGCCCGCCTGATCGACATCATGGAAAAAGACGGCATCGTCGGCCCGCCCGACGGCACCAAGCCCCGCGAAGTCCTAAAAACAAAAGACTGGATGCGCGAGATCGATCAGTCAATGCGCTAGAGGCTGGAAGTTGGCTGTCAGTGATTAGAAATTCAAGACCAGCCGTTGGCAATTGAGTGCGTACCAAGCACGGGCCGGATTTACCGCCCGATTTCTAACCTCTTTGGTGCGCCTTTTTCCGATAACCGCGTCCATCAGGACTATTCCCGTTCGGATGCGGCTGAGGGATTACTTCCAGACACCCACAAAGAAGTCTCTCCCCCCCAGCTAGCTGCATGATCTGACAAGAAGCCTCTGCGCAAATCATTTTGATTCTGTGTAGAAAAGTATTACCATTTGCACTACGAACATTATCCACCGTCGATTTGGGACTCCCTCTTCGGGTGAAATTATGCAAATGCGGAACAGCCGCACGCCGGCAGTAGATCGCCTGAGACTTGCCCCAATTTCGAGCTGGAATCATGCGGCTCTTTGTGTTCTGGCGCTGGCTCTATTGGCTCTGCCGCTCCATGCGCAAGTAAAAACCAGAGCGGAGGTTGGTCCGAGCGGTGGCCCAGTCTGCGCCAGCCCGGGGGCTTGTGCTACCCCGATGGTTGGCGATTTGCCGGCGCTCATGAAACCCGCAATTGTCGATGATGAGAAATGTCTTCCCTGGAACCTTTCAGCGGCGCAAGCGACCGCTTCGCGCGTTACAACGCTGAAAGTGCCCTCGAAAGCCAGGGACGAATATGAAAAGGCCTGTACTGCGTCTCAAAAGAAGAAGTTTGAGGAAGCCGAGCAACACCTGCGCCGCGCTATTGATAAATTTAAGGGCTATTCGGCGGCGTGGGTAATGTTGGGCGTGGTTCTCGATGAGCAAAATAAAGCGCAAGAAGCTCGCGATGCTTGTTCTCAAGCCACCACAATCGATGGGAAATACTTCCCGGCGTACCTTTGCCTTGCGGAGTTTTCAGCCCGCAATCAAGAATGGCAGCGGCTTTTAGAGTTGTCGAACGTCGCCCTCGGCCTCAATTCGGAGAATGACGGATACGCGCATTACTATCGCGCAATGGCTTCCTTCTATCTGAACAATCTTGCTGATGCGCAGAAGAACGCGTTGCAAGCCGCAGAGATCGATTTGAATCATAATTACCTGCCCCTTTACTTCCTGTTGGCTCAGATCTACGCCGCCCAGGGCGACAAGGCTGCCGCGGCGGCCCAGCTGCGGGTAGCCCTGAAAAATCACAACGATCCGGCACAAGAAGTTGTAGCAAGGCGGTATTTAGCAAAGCTTGAGACGGCAGCAACCACCACGATCGCCCAGAGGTCAGAGATACCAAGCGAAAGCGCGGCTTCCATACCGCTCACGGACACACCCGACGAGGCCATCGCTTACATGTCCGAACTCCGGACGCCGGATGATAGCTGGATTCCGGAAGACATCGATCATTCCGTGCCGCCCGTCGCTACTGGATCGGCCTGTTCGCTGCCGGCCGTGCTCGACGGAGCAGGTCAAAGAATCGTGGAACTCGTTCACAACGTGGATCGATTTACCGCGACAGAAGTCCTCATGCACCAGCCGGTAGATCATCTCGGCCATATGGGACCGAGCCTGACGACTCAATTTAGTTATCTGGTTTCCTACACCGAAGATCCTACCGGCTCACTGCATGTGGACGAATTCCGCAATGGAAGTCTTTCCCTCGAGCCCTTCCCGAACCACATCGCAACCGTCGGCACACCGAGCCTCGTTTTGATTTTTCACCCGCGATACGTCAACAATTTCAGGATGGAGTGCGAAGGTCTGGGGCAGTGGCATGGACAGCCGGCGTGGCAAGTTCGGTTTGAGCAACGCAAGGACCGCCCCAATCTTACTTATTCGTTTTCTGTAGATCGTGCGACGTACGCTGTGAACTTGCGGGGCAGGGCCTGGATTCTTGCAGGTTCTTATCAGGTGGCGCGGTTGGAGACGGACCTGGTGGAATCCATCCCCAAGATTCGCCTTCGCCTGGACCACCAAAGTATCGAGTATCTTCCCGTTAAATCGTCCACGAAAAATCCACAGCTCTGGCTGCCCTCAACTACCGAGCTCTACATGGATTTTCAAGGCCGCCGCTTCCACAGAAAACACTCCTTTACCGATTTCAAAATATTTTCCGTGGACTCGCAATATCAGATTGCCGACCCCAAGAAACCCGCTTCAGAGAGGTAGATCTACGGAACGGGCGTTGGAGTAACTTCCGATGATCTTATCGGAATGTGTGAATTTCGTACGGAAGCGAGGTGGACCATGTTCCGCGAAGACCACTTGTCGGGAGTTGCCTCGCCAAACTCAATTCAACTCGTGCGGCTTCCAATGGTGGAAGATTCTACAGTCAACAGCTACAGGGCCTTCAGAGCGCTGTAGCAAGCTCCTGGCCATTGGCAAAGACAATCTTGCTGAGATGCATCAGCGGCTTGCCGTCCTTGGCGGGATTGCCGATCGCGGTAATTTCGTCGCCGGACTTTAGCGTATCTCTTCTCCAGCCGGCCCTCGCCAGCATGCCCGGGGCACCCAATTCGATGCGCCACCCTTCAACAGCGCCCTTTTCATTTTTCACGTCCAGATAAATGTAGGAATGGGGATTGGTCCAGTCGAAGCCCGTTACGGTTCCCTTGACGGTGACCGAGCGGCTCATGTCGTACCAGGACACAAACCCGTGGTGAGCGAACGTCGATCCCCCCAGCGAAAGCAATAGAAAAATGGCGGCAGCGGGAAAAATCAGCAGCTTATTCCTCATGGCGACCCCTCCTCTTTCTTCTTGCGCGGTCATTTTCCCTGGTATGTGTACTTGTTATTTTCCTCGCAGACGTATTCATGAACCTCCCAGTCCGGCTTTAGTTTGTAGACTTGCCGGGCCGTGATGGGTTTCGTGTACGCCTTGGCATCGTCGATTGTGAATTCGTCGACAAGGGTATCGTGGTCGATGCGGCGGATGCGCTCCACAACGTGCAGCGCTTCGGTATGGGGAATTGCGCCGCCGTCAAGCCAGGTCTTATCGTTGAAACCGATCGTATCCACAACGAGCGTGTCGCCTTCCCATTTGCCAACCGAGTCACCCGCATAAGTGGGATCCAAATCTTTGGGGTGCTGCCGGCTCATATGGATTTGCCGCAGCACCGATGTCCCCTCGTGAATAATGAGGACGCTCGCGGACCCTTGAAAGATTTCCATCGGGTAAGGCACGGAAATCATGTACCGCGGCACTCCCTCCGGCAGACAAGCTAGATTGGGGTCGTCGGTCTGAGGGTTGGTCGCCTTTAATTTCGCCTCCGCCCAAGGCTGCAAAGGCGCGCCACCGTTCGGAAACAGCACGGGCTGAAACTTTTCCACGAGCCATACTCCCGAAAGGTCCGGCGCCGATCCCGGCTGGGCGGCGCCTTGGCTACGCGGCGCAGGAGAAAGTGCAAGCATTGCCACCACGGCCCCAGCAGAAAAAATCAGTCGATTCCGCACTGGAGACCCTCCTCGGTTCTGGCTTCGGGTGAGATTGGCAACAAAGTATCACGCTGGATCGAGGGATGGAATGGATTTTCCGTACACCGAAGCACGGCAGGCAAATCTCGGCCATCTTGGCTGGAGATCGACAAGAACGTGGGCCAAGTCTTGACAGGTCCTCTTGTCGGAAACAGGCCAATGCACCAACCTCTGCCACTTGCTTCTAGTCTTCCCCACCCGTACAATCTTTTTCGCTACTTCGGTGCCGGGGTAGCTCACCGGTAGAGCGCGGCCCTGAAAAGGCCGGCGTAGGGAGTTCAACTCTCCCCCCCGGCACCATCTTTTTCCTGCTCCAGACCTGCCTTTTGAAACTACAAAAATCCCACGTTTCAATAGCGTTCCAGTTTCTGAATATGAATGCGGGTATAAGAACCGGTTCCCGTAATCGCGTCAGATAGCACTCGAAAATGCGATAGAAAAGGTTTGGAAATTGTCCTAAGCTGTTTTTGTGAGTATTAATTGGACGATGGTGTATAACCGGCTCTTCAAGCTAATCGACTCGACAAATACGATTTGGTATTACTCCGGGCCTCGGTTCGTTCAAAAAGTCCAGGAGGTCCGTGAAGATTTCCCCAATTACCCCGAACTAGTAGAGCAGCTAAGAAGCCGAGAACAAAGCACAACGCGACGTTATTACTTCAAAAGCGTCTTAATGGATCTCAATGAAGATGAAAGACGATCATTGGTACTCAATATCTTGGATGACCTTGAAGCGAACGGGCATCCTCACTGTAAGGATATACGGGGATTGGTCGGAGGGACGGCAAATGCGCCTGCTGCAAAAATCCCCGCCAATACTTGGAATGCTGACCGGCTATCCAACTTCTTGCGCGATATGGATTTTGAATTAGAGGTACGCAATCCAGACCGGGTACTCACGCTCTCATACACTTGCATGGAGGGATTCTTCAAAGCGTATGTGAGGAAGCATGTGCCGGCCGAAATTGCCGAGAATGAAATAACAGCTCTCGCACGGATCGTGAAGGACGACCTTAAGGCGAAAAATAGAGAGTATCCCGGAGAAGTGTTCAACGTAATCACCCAAGCGGCAAATGCCATAAACCGCGTTCGAGATCGGTTCAGTGAATCTCACTTCGGGGACGAAGCAGATTTTTGGGTCGCCATGTACATCCGGGACTTGGTAAACACGCATATCCGCTTACTGCTTCATTTCTTGTAATCGAGTATTGAGAATATCAGTTCAGCAAGAACAAAAATGGTGATCGCAACCTCCATTGTAAGCGACCACGTTTCTTTCCTTTCCGCCCGGTCGTACTGTTCCGTAAGCCACGAAAGCAAATCAGGCGTTACATTCCTCATCATTAAGTTTTCGCCCTTGTGAACAATAAAGTGACCCGTCGCCAGATTCGATTGCATAGTGCCAAGACCGTGTTGTTCAAATGTTTCGCGAAGACCGGGATCGATTTCGGCTTTTCGAATACGAAACCATCTCATTGGAAGTTCTCCGTGCCGGATGCTAGCACGATTTTTCGCCGACTAATCACGTAACGAAAAGTTGCTTACCTATCTCCTCCTCACTTGGAACGGCGAGAAGGAGAACGCAGTTAAACGATCTTTCTCCCCGGCCCGTTTTGCGCAGAAAACTGTTTAGGGTTTCAAGTCACCATTTAACATTAACATAAGTTAAATAGAAGTTAACTCGTTACTTGGGGAGAAGTCAAAAGTGCAATTGGTGAAAAAAGGACCGCTTCTGCCACTACACCAATACTGTCCCGAAGCACAGTAGAAAGTACACCTGTTCTGCGGTACTAAGGGAGGTGATAGTGCAGGGGAGGCGGGCAATCTGTGATTTCCACAAGCCTGTGGAAAACTGCTAGGAATCCACAGAAGCGCCGGACGGATTTAGTATGGAAAGCGGGAAAAACAGGATAGATTTGCAAATGCAAGCAATGGGCGCGTAGCTTAACTGGTAAAGCTTCCCACTCTGAATGGGAAGGATTAGGGTTCAAGTCCCTGCGCGCCCATCACCTGTTTGGATGCCCATCTTAGGCACGCGGGTATACTAGCGTCAAGCAAAAGAACTGCTAGCCCCTCCGATCAGTGAATTTCTAATTTTGTTCGCCTCATAGCTGGTCCGTGTACCACATAACCCTCCCCCCGGCACCACCATATTGTCCCTCACTCTCTACTGGACTTTTGCGCTCTGACATCTTGCAAACCCTGTAAAAACCACCGATTGACAATGGTTTCGGCCCGGCATACGATCCCCCACGGCCCTCAATTTAAACTGTTGTTCAACATTCCAATATTCGATTCACGATGCCTTGGCCTTGGCCCAGCCGCCGAAGGAGATCAGCCGATGAACAAGAGAATGTCGTATCTCGGAATCCTGGCAATCGCTCTCGCCGCAGTATTTGGAATCGCGCGCACCGGACACACCGCGCGCAAACCCGCCGCGGAAGTTAAAATCGTCTCCGACGATATCGGCGGCGTAGTCACCAGCTCGAAAGGCCCCGAAGCGGGCGTTTGGGTCATCGCGGAAACAAAGGATCTGCCCACCGGTTACCGCAAGATCGTCGTCACCGACGATCAGGGCCGCTACGTGATCCCCGAACTTCCCAAAGCGAATTACGACGTTTGGGTCCGCGGCTACGGCCTTGTGGATTCTCCGAAAGTAAAAGCGGCGCCGGGAAAAATGCTCAACCTGACTGCCGTGCTCGCGTCCGATCCGCGCGAAGCGGCGCAGTATTATCCCGCCGCCTACTGGTATTCCCTGCTGCACATTCCGCCGAAGAGCGATTTCCCCGGCACGGGCGACAAAGGAAACGGCATCTCCGAGCGCTTCAAGGATCAGGGAAATTGGGTGGAATGGGTGAAGACCGACGGCTGCGAATCCTGCCACCAATTGGGCGACAAGGCCACGCGAGAGATGCCCAAGGGACTCGGAGCATTCGATTCGTCGTATGCCGCGTGGGACCGGCGCATTCAGTCGAGCCAGGTTGGCAGCGCAATGAATACGGCAGCCAATCGAGCCGGAAAAAAGCGGCTCCTGACGGAATATGCGGACTGGACGGATCGTATCAAGGCTGGCGAATTGCCGCCCGTCCCGCCGCGTCCGCAGGGCAAGGAACGAAACGTGGTGATCACGCAGTGGGATTGGTCCGGGCAAAAAGACTATTTCCATGACGAAATTACAGTGGACCGCTGGAATCCCACCATGAACCGCAACGGCCTGGTCTATGGAGTACACGAGGAAAGCACGGACCTCTTAACGATTCTTGATCCAACGAAGAACGCGTTCACCGAAATTCCGATCCCCTCGAATCCAGGAACTCCCCTCGTTGAGCCGCCCGAAGTGCTGGAACCCTCGCCCTATTGGGGATCCGAGGCGATCTCTACAGCCCGAGCCGCGGCGCACAGTTTAGCAATGGATTCGCAGGGCAGAATCTGGACTGCTTCGCAAACACGCGACCACGACAACCCGGCATTCTGCAAAGAAGGATCCACGCTTGCCTCGGCAATCGCTTTCCCGATCAAGACGGGCTCTCGGCAGGTGAATGTGTACGACCCCAAGACAAAACAATGGACTCTGGTCGACATGTGCGCGAGCTCGCTGCACCTGAATTTTGCCAGCGACGCAAATCACACGCTGTGGATTGGACATCCGGGCACCGACTACGTGGGATGGTTGAACACGAAAATGTTTGACGAAACTCACGACGCGCAGAAATCGCAAGGCTGGACGCCTCTTATCCTGGACACAAACGGAAATGGCAAGAGGGACGACTACACCGAACCCGGCCAGCCAACCGACCCCACGAAAGACACGCGGATCAAGGTCGGATATTACGGCATCATTCCCAGCCCAGCGGATGGGTCCGTTTGGGGGACCGTGCTCGGATTCCCCGGAGGAATTGTTCGCTTGAACCCGGGACCAGATCCGGCCAAGACTGCACTCGCGGAATATTACGAAGTTCCCTGGAACGAACCGAAAGCCGCCGTGCAGGGCTTCTCGCCGCGGGGATTGGACATCGACACCAATGGCGTCGTTTGGACGGTCCTCGCCAGCGGCCATTTTGCCAGCTTCGACCGCCGCAAGTGCAAAGGCCCGCTGAATGGCCCGGCCGCGACCGGCAAGCAATGCCCGGAAGGTTGGACGCTGTACCGCACGCCCGGCCCGAGCTTCAAAGGCGTCACGGAATACGGCAGCGCGGATTTGAACTACTACAACTGGGTCGATGAGTTCGACACGCTCGGCATGGGAAAGAACGTGCCGGTCGCGACCGGCAACGACACGGACGCGCTGGATGTTCTGGACACGGCCACAGGTAAGTTCATCGTGATGCGTGTTCCCTACCCCATGGGCTTCTTCGCCAAGAGCCTGGACGGCCGAATCGACGATCCAAAAACCGGCTGGAAAGGCCGTGGCTTGTGGTCCACCTACGCCACGCGCGCACCCTGGCACATCGAAGGCGGGAAGGGCACAACCAGCAAAGCAGTAAAATTCCAGCTGCGCCCCGATCCGCTCGCGAATTAGTCAATCTAACTTTCAAACTAAACGCCCGGAGACCGTGAGTGGACTCCCGGCGTTTTTCTTACCGCGCTTTGACTTCTAAATTTGGCGGCATGCCGTCGGCAATCGATCGCGCTTGCCCGGATTTTCGGTCTTTACAGGCTGCGGAAAAACTCGGTTTTGGTGTCATTCTGAGCGAAGCGAAGAATCTCTCTTCGATTTAAGCCCAATACACGGACGGATTCTTCGCTTCGCTCAGAATGACAAACTTACTTATTCCGAGGCCTCTTTGAATAATTGGCAATCAAGCTGTACATGCGATTGACATTACTTTCGGTCCGTCATACGATTTGTCACGGCCCTCAATTCACGCTCTCGATGCGCATCCCAATGTTCGATTGAGGATGCCCTGGCCTTGGCCCAGCCGCCGAAGGAGATCAGCCGATGAACAAGAAAATGTCGTATCTCGGAATCCTGGCAATCGTTCTCGCCGCAGTACTGGGAATCGCGCGCACCGGACACACCGCGCGCAAACCCGCCGCGGAAGTTAAAATCGTCTCCGACGATATCGGCGGCGTGGTCACCAGCTCCAAGGGCCCCGAAGCGGGCGTTTGGGTGATCGCCGAAACGAAGGATCTGCCCACCGGTTACAGGAAAATCGTCGTCACCGACGATCAGGGCCGTTACGTGATCCCCGAACTTCCCAAAGCGAATTACGACGTTTGGGTCCGCGGCTACGGCCTGGTGGATTCTCCCAAAGTAAAAGCGGCGCCGGGAAAAATGCTCAACCTGACCGCCGTGCTCGCGCCCGATCCGCACGAAGCGGCGCAGTACTATCCCGCCGCCTACTGGTATTCCCTGCTGCACATTCCGCCGAAGAGCGATTTCCCCGGCACGGGCGACAAGGGAAACGGCATCTCCGAACGCATCAAGGATCAGGGCAACTGGGTCGAGATGGTGAAGACCGACGGCTGCGAATCCTGTCACCAGCTCGGCGACAAGGCCACGCGCACGATTCCTTCCAGCCTCGGCGCCTTTGACACTTCCGCCGCGGCCTGGGATCGCCGCATCCAGTCCGCGCAAGTCGGCAGCATGATGAGCAGCGTTGCGACGCGCATGGGCCGCAAGCGCGCCCTCGCGGAATACGGCGATTGGACCGATCGCATCAAGAACGGCGAATTGCCGTCCGCTCCTCCTCGCCCGCAGGGCATGGAGCGCAACGTCGTGATCACCGAATGGGACTGGGCCACTCCGAAAGAATATTTCCACGACGAAATTTCCGTGGATCGCCGGAATCCGAGTTCCAATCCGAACGGCCTCATCTACGGCGTGCATGAAGACGGCTCGGACTTCATCACGGCACTCGATCCGAACAAGAATTCTTTCACCCAGATCGCAATTCCCTACAAGCCGGGCACACCGATGGCCGAGCCCGAAGAAGTGCTCGAACCCTCGCCGTACTGGGCCAACGAGCCGGTGGCCATCTCTCACGCCACGGCCCACAGCTTGATGATGGATTCCAAGGGCCGGCTCTGGACCGCCGCCGCCACGCGTCCCCGGGAAAATCCGGACTACTGCAAGAAGGGTTCCAGCGATGCGTCCGCCATGGTTCTTCCGCTTGCGAACAGCTCGCGGCAGACGAACTACTACGATCCCAAGACTGGAAAGTGGACGCTCGTCGATCTGTGCACCAGCACGCAGCACTTGATGTTCGCCGAGGATTCCAACAACACGCTCTGGTTCAGCAATCCCGGCGGCGACAATGTCGGCTGGCTGAACACGAAAATGTACGATGAAACCCACGACGCCCAAAAGTCGCAGGGCTGGACGCCGTTCGTCCTGGACACCAACGGCAACGGCAAGCGGGACGAGTACACGGAACCCGGACAGCCGATGGATCCCACCAAGGACATGCGCATCAAGGTAGGCTTCTACGCTGTCAGCCCAAGCCCAGCGGACGGTTCGATTTGGGGCACAGTACTTGGCTTCCCCGGCGCCGTGGTTCGCTTGAATCCCGGCTCGGACCCCTCGCGCACTTCCCTCGCAGAAATCTATGAAGTGCCGTGGAACAATCCGAAAGCCCCCGTGCAGGGTTTTTCACCTCGCGGAATGGACATCACACGCGATGGCGTGATCTGGACCGTTCTCGCCAGCGGACACTTCGCCAGCTTTGACCGCCGCAAGTGCAAGGGCCCGCTCAACGGCCCGACCGCCACCGGCCAGCACTGCCCCGAAGGCTGGACG
>DATNIO010000135.1:0-4300 GCA_035604385.1 Verrucomicrobiia bacterium
CCGTATCCGCCGTAGATTTCGATGGCGAGCGAGGTCACGCGTTCGGCCACTTGCGACGTGAACAGCTTGGTCATGGCGGCTTCTTTCGCAAAACTTACGCCGGCGTCTTTCATGCGGGCGGAGTTATAAACCATCAGCCGCGCCGCCTCTATCTCGGTTGCCATCTGCGCGATCTGGAACTGGATCGCCTGAAATTCCGCAATCGGCTTCCCGAATTGCGTACGCTCCTGCGCATATTTGGCGGCGCATTCCCACGCGCCGCTCGCCACGCCCAGCATCTGCGCGCCAATTCCGATACGGCCTTCGTTCAGCGTCTCGATCGCGATCCTGTATCCCTTGCCGACCTCGCCGAGCACGTTTTCCCTGGGCACGCGGCAATCTTCCAGAATCAGTTCGCAAGTTGACGAAGCCCGAATCCCCAGCTTGTCTTCCTTTTTGCCGACGGTGAATCCGGGAGAATCTTTCTCGATCAGAAACGCCGTGATCCCCTTATAGCCCTTCGACGCATCCACAGTGGCAAACAGTATGAACAATCCAGCCTCTTTGCTATTCGTGATCCAGAGCTTGCGTCCGTTGAGAACGAACTCATTGCCATTGCCCTTGACCTCAGCCTTGGTTTGCAGCGCAAACGCGTCCGATCCCGAGCCCGCTTCGCTCAACGCATAGGCGCCAAGCATGTCCGTCGTCAACCTCGGCAGGTAACGCTTCTTCTGGTCTTCATTGGCCCAGCGCAGAATCGCATTCCCGAACAGCGTGTTCTGCACGTCCACGATTACAGCGGCGGAAGCGTCGGCCCGCGCCAGTTCTTCGACGGCCAGGATCGACTCAAAAAACTTGCCGCCCGGTCCGCCGTACTGCTCGGGAACCTCGATCCCCATCAGCCCAAGCTGAAAGAACTGGTCGATCAGACCGTGATCGAACACTGCCTTTTCGTCCATCTCTTTGGCCAGTGGACGAACCTTGTCCTCGGCGAACTGGCGGACATTGTCGCGGAAGAGAATCTCGTCTTCGGTAAGAGTGGTGAGCGGCGCGGGATTCGAAAGCTGCAAAGTTTCCGGCATGAAGACACCTCGTTATTGAGACGCGACTTGCCGCGTCTGGGCAGGATGGCGTACCGGAAATTGTAGCAGCAGACGACGGCGAGACGGCGACCGCTCGGTTGGTTCGAAGCGCCCGTCACTATTCCCACCACTGAAATCCCGCTCCATAAGTTGTCATCTTGAGCGAAGAGGCTGCTCCGCGAAGCGAAGCAGCCGCGCAGTCGAAAGACCTTGCGTTCCTCAACACCAACAATGAAGTGTGAAGACGTTCGTGTGGAGCGGACACTCCTGTCCGCTGTCTTTGACTTTGACCCTGGCCCGCGAAAACCCTAAAACGGCTCCCCAAGCTCCGTCTCGCCCAAAGCCATCTGCTCTTCCGCCGCCTTCCGCGCTCTCGGAGCCTTCTTGAAAGTCACTTCCAACAGCCGCGGATAAGCCACACCCTTGCCCGCCAGCAACTCTTCGATAGTAAGAATCTGAATCCGCGGATACCGGTCCTCCAATCCAGGAGGCTTGTAGAATCCGGCTTCGGCAGCCTCTTTCAACATGGGCTTGGTAGGGGCTTCCATGCAGATGAGCACGCCGATCTGCGCATCTTCCCGATCGATGACGCCACGCAGGTCGCGCACATACGCAGCTCTTGCAGACCGAGTTGGCGGCTCACCTTTCAGCGTGGCCGGACTTCCGCCTCAATCGCGGCGGAGCTGCAAGACACTCGCATGCCGATTAAGGGAGCCGAAGGCGAGTTCCACGCCGAAATCGCCCTCCTCTTGCGTTTTTTGTTGGGCTTCTCGCTCGGTCGACTTCGGGTAGTACTCTCTGCGAAATTCTTCCGGGGTTGTGAAGCGCCTCACGGGTTTCTGTTCCTTCTGCTCAGGGAGTTTTTTGAGTTTCTTCGCCATGTTACCTCGTCTCGTCTTTTCGATAGTAGTTGGAAAAGAAATGCGGATTGAAGGCAGGCTCAAAATAGTGCTTTCGCTTGATCCAGATGAAGCCGTCCCCTTTGGAGATCACGGCAACGTCGATGGGCAACGCCACGGTATCAGT
Source organism: Verrucomicrobiia bacterium (assembly GCA_035604385.1). Classification (GTDB taxonomy): domain Bacteria; phylum Acidobacteriota; class Terriglobia; order Acidiferrales; family UBA7541; genus Palsa-360. The sequence continues at coordinate 2,088 of DATNIO010000135.1, forward strand.
CTCCACTGAAGTCATTCTACGCTTGAACGCCGTCAAATTGACGAGCGACTCGGCCATGGCCGCTAGTTCATCCTTTGGGAGTGACGCTACACTATCGATAACGGGCATTATAAATTGGGATTGTCGATAGGACCGGAGCCCGTCAGCGAAGTCTTGCGCAAGTTTGCTTCCCAGCTCAGTAAGTTCCTTTCGTAACGAATCCTGTAGCTCTGTACTGATCTTGCCGGATAAAGCTTCGGCAATCTTACCGGGATACCCGTCGGTGAGGAGCGCCGAAACGTACTTCTCTATTTCTTCGGTGTATTTCGGGTCCACCCCCTCCATGAAGCGATTGACCATCTCGCGTTGTGCAAATGGGTTGACTGACGCGATGACAGTCTGACCGGTTGTTCCTATTCGGACACGATTAACCTCAATGTAACGGAGCTTATTGTTGATAACGCATTCGCATTCGTAGGACAGCAGGTTCGGGAAGACATCCTTTTCACCATAGCCCGCGATCACGATGCCTGAATAATCACGACGAGTGAACTTCTTACAAAGGATCAATGAACCTGCTTGTTGCAGTTGCTCGCTACAGCGTTCAATTGGCAATTTTTCGAAGACATCCTGAATTGCGTCTCGGATGTTCCCTTCGCACCGAGCCGCGCATCGCCCGAGATCGTCCGGGCCGAAGCCCGGGAGATTCTCGCTCTTTTCAAGTTCACCCAAAAAATCGGCTGACTTTTCGCGGACGAGAGTCTCCACTTGTTCTTCGTCGATCGAACCGAGATTCTTGATAACGCGACCAACCTCCGCATCAATTCGACGCCTTAGCTGGAAAAAACCCAGCCGAAGGTAGTCGGACGCGCTTTCACTCTGCACCTCTTCCGGGAAGAGTATGTTTTCGCGCTCGAAGAAGTTAATGAAATCGGAAGCGTATTCCGCCAGATCGTCGTACTTTTTGTCATACAGCTCCGCTCGATAGGTTTTGATTATCGTTTCCCACGGAATACGCATGAAATCGGCTGAACCATACACCATTACACCCACCGGCCGATACTTCGAGAGCGTGAAGAGCTTGTTGACAGTGTTGTAGATTTTCTGGCCGCCAGGAAGCTGTAACGTGACGGCACTATCAGCGGCCATCGCTACTGCGTTGCGGTTGAGAATCGCTATCTCTGCAGTCATATCCTACCGAGCATCTGGCTGCCGTCGATTGTACATCTGTCTCATCCACTCAGACCAAGTTCGGCGTCCACGTTCCACTCCCACGTGTCCTCGAAAGCCATGATCTGCGAACTGGAGCGCGTGCCGTCTTTTTCGGCGAACAGCACGTTGTAATCTTGACGGCTGTTGAAAGGCGGGTCGAGGTAGATGAGGTCAACGGACTCATCCTTGACGTGCTGGCGCAGTACCTCGAGATTGTCGCCGTAATAGAGTTTGTTCTTTTCCACTGCGGCACGATTCTAACCCGGATAAGGCGATTGCGTAATTTGCGAGTTTGGTGTGTGCCGAGGCCGCGCATACCATCATCACAAACCCCTGCGCGCACCATCACAGACCTCAAACCGCCCGTCGCCGACAATGGAAGATGACCTGGAAGCGGTCGAGGGCGCCCGCGCCACAAGCCGGATTTTACCCATCGAAGGAGACACTCGACCGGGGCGCCCGCCCACCAAATAATGAGTTTTGTAATAATTACAGTGTAATAAGTACGCGCCAGTGTCTATTTAACCACACCCGACCCTGAGCATTATCAGTGACTTACAACCACCCCAAGCGCGATAATTGTGACCGCGGATCACGTCCGGTACTCAATGTACGTATCTGTATGTACGTACATTATTACCTGCACAAAATGTTCCACGTGGAACATTGTACGTACAATTGTTGTACGGTTTCTGTCCGGGTATCGTCAGCGGCGGTTGATGAGCGCGGCGACGTAGCCGGCGCCGAATCCGTTATCGATGTTGACTACGCTGACGTTCGAGGCGCAGGAATTCATCATTCCGAGAAGAGCCGCCAGGCCTTCGAAGGCTGCGCCATAACCTACGCTGGTGGGAACGGCGATTACCGGGACTCCTACCAGGCCTCCGACTACGCTGGGGAGAGCGCCTTCCATGCCGGCGCAGACTATGATTACGCGGGCTTTAGCTAGCGCCTCGCGATGGGCTAGCAGGCGGTGAATTCCGGCGACTCCGACGTCGTAGATGTGCTGGACGTTGTTGCCC
>DATNIO010000136.1:0-5873 GCA_035604385.1 Verrucomicrobiia bacterium
CACCCCCGGCGTGCAGCTCGCCGAACCGGTAATCGAAACCATGGTGCAAACCTCCTTTGCGGACGAAGGCGCCCTGCTCGTTCTGGGAGTGGACACGACGGGTGACCAGCAGCTCCGGGACTACCAATTCGACCGCACGCAAACCCAGATTGCCGATCCACTCGTGTTCCTCGCGCAGCCGAACTCCATCCTGCTTTCGCGCGCCTTTGCCGACCGCCACGGCTTGAAGGTCGGAGATAAGCTTTCGCTCTTCGCTTCCGACGGAAAGAAAGAGTTCACCGTCCAGGGAACGTTCAAACCGGTCGGCGTGGGAGAAGTGTTTGGCGGCAACGTCGCGGTGATGGACATCTACTCCGCGCAGGTGGTATTCCATCGCGGAAGGAAGTTCGACCGCATCGACTTGATGAACGCTCCGAATGTTCCCGTGGAAGTCGTGCAGCAGCGATTGCGCGCCGAGCTCCCTCCCGGAATGGAAGTGGATCGCCCGGAAGTCCGCGGGCAGGCGCTCGAAAACGCCGTCACCGCGATGCGCATAGGAATTCTAATCACAAGTTTTGTGGCGCTGCTGGTGGGCGTATACATCATCTTCAATTCCTTCACCATCGCGGTCAACCAGCGCTGGAAAGAAATCGGCATTCTGCGCGCCGTGGGTGTGGAGCAGGGAAACGTCAGCCGGATGTTTTTGTGTGAAGCCCTGCTGATGGGCGTGATCGGTTCGCTTGTGGGGATCGCCGGGGGTTTCTTTCTGGCGTCGGCGGCCAATCGCGTTATGCGCGGCATGGTCGCGGCCGTATACGGAGTCGTGGCCACGGCCTCGCCTGCCAGGCTGCGTCTCGATCAATGCGCCATCGCCTTTGTGCTGGGCGTTGCCGCGTCCATGATCGGCGCGTGGTATCCGGCGCGCGGCGCGGCCTCCCTGGACCCCGCGCTGGCGTTGCACAATATAGAAGCGCGCCACCGCGAAACCGTGCTGGGATGGAGGCGGATGGGAGCCGGCGTTCTCTTGATCGTTGCGGGTTCGGCTCTTGTAGTTTGGACTCCGTCGCGCCTGGGCCTGTTCATTCAATTTGTTTTTGCCACGATTGTTCTACTGGGCCTGACGATTGTGCTGCCGAAGCTGGTGCTTTGGTCGGCTCGCGCCTTGCGGCCGATTTTGAATTGGCTGGGAGGATCGGAAGGCGCCCTTGCCGTCGACGCCATGATTCAGACGCCGCGCCGATCCGCGGCGACCGTCGGCGCCCTGATGGTCGGACTGATGTTCGTTTTTTCCACGGCTTCTTACATCCAGAGTTATCGCCAGATGATTGACCGCTGGATGAACCAGGTGCTCAACGCCGACATTTTCGTGGCCACGTCGGAAATGTTGCGATCGACCAGCTACCATTTCACCGAGGATTTGGGGAAGCAGATCGCCGCGCTTCCCGGAGTGAACCGCGTCGAAAACGTCCGTTTCACCGGCATTCCCTATCGAGGCGACACCGCGGCCGTGAATGCCATCGAAATGGATGGCTTTCTGTTGCGCTCGCAAAAAGCCATCGAGGGCGCGGACAGACGGACGGTGTATGACCGTCTGACACGAGGCGAGGGCGTGCTGGTATCAAGAAATTTTGCCCATCGTTGGGGAGTCGGCGTCGGAGATCGCCTGACTCTCGAATCGCCGACGGGCGCGCTGGAACGGCCGATCCTCGGCTTTCTCGACGACTACCGCTCGGAAAAGGGCACCATTTTCATGGACCGCGCTCTCTACAAAAAGTATTGGGGAGACGATGCGGTGGATTTTATTGATGTCGATCTGAATCCGGGCGTCGATCAGTTGGCCATGAAACAAGCAATCGAGCGGCTCACCGCCGGCTCCTTTCACGCGTTCGTGTACACGAATGCGGAGTTCAAGCGGTGGATCTCCAGCCTCGTCGACCAGTTCTTCACACTCAATTACATGCAGCTGGTCGTGGCCGTGCTGATCGCCATTCTCGGAATCGTCAACACGCTGCTGATTTCCGTGTCGGAGCGGCGGCGCGAGATTGGCATCGTTCGCGCGATCGGCGGGCTGCGTGACCAAATCCGGAAACTCGTGCTGCTTGAGGCGGTGGCCGTGGCCATCGTCGGTGTGATCGTCGGATCGGTGGCCGGAGCTCTAAACACCGTGTTTATGTCCCACACCGTATCCCTTGTGCTGGCGGGCTATTCGGTGCCGTTTTATTTTCCGTGGGAATTTGTGCTGCTCTCCGTGCCTGTTGTGACGGCGGTGTCGCTCGCGGCTGGCTGGTGGCCGGCGCGGAACGCGGCGCGCATGCAAGTGATTGAGGCGATCGGCTATGAGTAGACTCGCCACAATTCCGCCGCACCAGCAGAGAAAGCGCCTGAGCGCGGCGCTGCTCTTCCTGTCGCTTGGTATGTCTTGCGCGCTCCCTGTTTTCGGCGAGACGGACGCCAAGGCGATCATGGCCGGCGTCTATCAGCAGGACACCAGCCAGGATGCAACATTGCGGGCCACGCTCGAAGTCACGGACAAGGATGGCCACTCGGTGCGGAAACGGTTTACGCTCAGCCGGGTGGGCTCGTTCGGCAATGGCAAGACGCTCGTCCGCTTCACCGATCCGCCGGAGCTTCGCGGCGTCACACTTCTTTCGATCAATCAGCCGGGCGTAACCGACCGCCAGTGGATCTACACGCCCGCGACGGAACGCGTGCGCAGCGTGGCGCCGCGCGAACGTTCCGAGCGTTTCGCCGGAAGCGATTTTACTTACGAGGACATCGCTGAGCGCTCGCTCGATGATTTCACGTATCAGTTACTTCCTGCCGAGGATATTATCGAGAACCATAAAACATCCAAGGTAATGGCCACGCCCGTCGCGCCGGACCGTTCCCAATACAAATTCATTTATTACTGGGTGGCCCAGGATGTACCCTGCATCTTGCATGCGGAGATGTACGATCAGGATGGACGCAAGGTGCGCGAGATGCACGCCAGCGGTCTGCGGAAAGAATCCGGGATCTGGGGCGCGCGGAAGACGGAAATGCGTTCGCTCGTCGAGGGCACGAAATCGGTTTTGACGATTGATCAGGTTCATCTGAATACCGGGCTGGACGCCGCGCTGTTCACCCCGGAGGCGCTGGAGAAAAATCAGTAGCAAGGCCAGGGGTGACGGAAAATTTCACGAATCCACTGGAAGCCACAAAGGGGTTTTGTGGGTCGCGGCTTCAGCCGCGACATCAAAGCACCAGGAAAATTGGGCTTTAGCCCCTGAAGGGTCGAGCACGCAACGCCTACCTAGTGGCACAGGCTTCAGCCTGTGGGGGGTTCGTCCTCCATGGGGACGCACGAAATAAGTTGCAGGTATTCATCGCAGGTCTGGAGCACTAGGTTCATATTGGGGGATAGGGACTTTGACCAAGTTTTCATCCGATCCTGACGCGCGCTTCGCGAATCTGATTGAGCTGCTCCGAGCAAGAACGGCGGAGCACGCCTCGCGCGTCGCTTTCCGCTATCTTGCCGATGGCGAAACCGAAGAGTCGCGCCTCACTTACAAAGAGTTGGAATCGCGCGCTCGCGCCGTCGCGGCGGCGCTCGCGCCGCAGGCCGCGGCGGGAGATCGCGCCCTGCTTTTCTATTCGGGCGGCCTCGAATTCATCGCCGCTTTTTGGGGTTGCCTGTATGCCGGCGTTGTGGCCGTCCCGGTTTTTCCCGCCCGCCTTCATCGGCAGATCCCGCGCCTCTTGGCCATTGCCGCCGATTCCGAAGCCAGGTGCGTGTTGACGACGGCGAAGATCCAGCGCCAGGCGGAAGATTTGTTCAAGCGCGCGCCCGAGCTTAAGAAATTGCACTGGCTGGCGACCGATGATTTGCCCGCGGCGAATGCGGACGGATGGCGCGATCCCGGCGCGACTCTCGAAACGCTCGCGTTCCTGCAATACACGTCGGGCTCGACCGCTGCGCCGCGCGGCGTCATGGTGACGCACGGCAATTTGCTGCACAACCTGGCATGTCTGCGGGACGTTTTCCAGTTTTCGCCGGAGAGCGTCGGCGTCACCTGGCTGCCGCATTACCATGACATGGGCCTGATCGGCGGCTTGCTCCAGCCTGTCTACGCGGGCGGCGAGATGATCGTGATGCCGCCGTCGTCGTTTCTACAGCGCCCCATCCGCTGGCTCGCGGCGGTGACGCGTTATCGGGCCACCACGATGGTCGCGCCGAATTTCGCCTACGAACTTTGCATGCAAAAAATTTCCGCCGAACAGCGCGCGCCGCTCGATCTCGCAAGCGTGAAAGTGGCGCTGTGCGGCGCGGAGCCGGTGCGCCCGGATACGCTCGCGCAGTTCGCCAAAGCGTTCGGCCCGTGCGGCTTTCGGCAGGAGGCGTTCCGCCCCGCATACGGTCTGGCGGAAGCGACGCTCATCGTTTCAGGCCATTCGGACGGTGATGCGCCCTTCGCGCCGACCGTGCTGGCGGAAGAGCTGCAACGAAATCGAATTAAGCCTTCGGAAGAGGGCGCAGCAGGCAGCCGCGTTCTGGTGGGCTGCGGCGGAATCGCGCCAGACCTCAAAGTCTCGATTGTCGATCCTGAAACTCTCGCGCCATGCGCTCCCGACTGCGTGGGCGAAATATGGGTTTCAGGTCCGAGCGTGGCGCGCGGTTATTGGCGCAGGCCCGCGGAGACGACCGAAACATTCGGGGCGCATCTGGCCACCGGCGAGGGCCCCTTCCTTCGCACCGGCGACCTCGGATTTCTCGATCGCGGACAGCTTTTCGTCACCGGACGTTTGAAAGATCTCATCATCATTCGCGGTTCCAACCACTACCCCCAGGATTTGGAACACACCGTCGAGCGAAGCCACCGCGCGCTGCGCCCCGCATGCGGCGCCGCGTTTTCGATTGAAGTGGATGGAGTCGAGAGATTGGTTATCGTTCAGGAAGTAACCGACCGAGCTTCCGTTCCCCATGAAAATGTAGTCGCCGCGATCCGCCGCGCGCTCACCGAGTCGCACGAAGTTCATCCCGATGCCGTCGTGCTCATCGAGCCGCGAAGTATTCCCAGGACCTCCAGTGGAAAAATCCAGCGCTATGCCTGCCGCGAAGCGTTTCTCGCCGGCACGCTCGACGTGGTGCACGAATGGCGGGACCGCGAAGGCCGCCCCGATCGCAAGCAGAACGGCGCGAGCCATCCGCGCAGCGGGCTCGTGTGGGACTACCTGAGCACGCAGTCCTTCTCGCACCGCCTGGCTGGCAATGCGAACGGCAATGGAAACACAAACGGAAATGGCAAATACGAAGATCGTCCGGTAAGCCTTCCGAAAATCAAAGGCGCCGATCCCATCGCCATCGTCGGCATCGGTTGCAGATTCCCGGGCGCGGACGGCCTCGAGGAATTTTGGACTTTACTGCGAAACGGTGTGGATGCCATCACGGAAATTCCGCGCGAACGATGGGATATCGACGCGCTATACGATCCTGTCCCCGGAACCACGGCCAAGATGAGCACTCGCTGGGGCGGATTCCTACCCGGCATCGACCGTTTCGATCCGCATTTCTTCGGCATCTCGCCGCGCGAAGCCGCTGCGATGGATCCGCAGCAGCGCTTGCTGCTCGAAGTAACTTGGGAAGCGCTCGAGAATGCGGGCCAGCCGCCGGACAAGCTGGCGGGCACCAGAACAGGCGTTTTCGTCGGCATCGGCGGATTCGACTACTCCAATGTGATCCTCACCTACCAGGATCACCTCAAGACGATCAACGCCTATCTGGGAACGGGCAATGCGCACAGCATCGCGGCCAACCGCATCTCCTATTTGCTCGATCTGCGCGGCCCTAGCGTTGCCATCGATACCGCCTGCTCGTCTTCACTCGTCGCAATTCACATGGCCTGCGAAAGTTTGCG
>DATNIO010000137.1:0-8480 GCA_035604385.1 Verrucomicrobiia bacterium
CAGGTCTGCGGTTCGAGTCCGCACGGGCCTACCATTCTTTTCAATACTTTAGAGCGTTTTCTTCGGAATCCGACAGAAACTTCACCTGTAATTCTTCACCTGTAATGGGGCGGCATGACTTCTCAGGACTTCGGAAAATCGCGAAGTCCGAGGGCGATTGAAATCACGGGATCGTGTGATCGGCGTCACTGCGATGCTTCGCGATACCGAATACGTTGCGCACAGTTCCGCGAAGAAAATCTGAGTCGCCGCTAAGTTCTGGAGGCAAAGACATGGCGAGGGAAAATGTATTTAGAAATGCTGCGGTGAGAGTTGGTTCTGCAGTTGGTAGCGTTGATGCCAAAGCTCACAAAGCAGCTCGTAATGCAGTCAAAGCGGCACACGCAGCAAGACAAGAACTTGTCGCACTAACGAAACAGGTAGATGCACTCAAGAGGCAGTTGATGAAGAGTTCTAAACGGCTGAAGACGGCGTTGAAATAGCGCGGCGGTGTGTTGTCCGGCTCTACTATGAGGAGGGATCTTCGCACTGCGACGTTACCGTAACTCCCGATAAAACGGCGTTGTCAGAATGCGGCCCGAAGTTACTACGGGGCAAAAAGCCACAAACGAGATAAAGGAGGGTTCGATGTCAAGAAATGAGTTAGGACAAAATCCGCTTCTCGCAGGCATGGAGGAAATTGGGAATTCTTGGGGCTGGTTTCTGGGTCTCGGAATTCTTCTAATGCTCCTGGGGGCCATTTGCATGATCGGGGATGTCACCGCTACTTTTGCCACCGTCCTAATTTTTGGATGGTTGCTGTTGATCAGCGGAATCGTCGCTTTGGTTCACGCCTTTGGCACGAGGAACTGGAGCGGATTCTTTCTTCACCTTCTCAGCGCGCTGTTCAGAGGATTCACCGGATATTTGCTGATCCGTTATCCGCTCGCCGGAGCTGCAAGCCTCACTTTGATTCTTGCGAGCTTTTTCGTTGTGAGCGGGATGTTTCGAGCAATCGCAGCAGGAATGATGAAGTTTCCGCGCTGGGGTTGGGCAGTTTTTTCAGGGGTCGTTTCCGTAGCGCTGGGAGTCATTCTGCTGGCGCAAATGCCACTTTCGACCATCTGGTTCATCGGTTTCGCAATTGGTGTTGATTTGATTTTTGACGGTGCATCACTGGTCGGCTTTGGGACAGCAATTCACCAGATTTTCCCGAAGCCGAAGGCCTCTCAAGCTGTCTAAATTCATTAAAGGAGAATTCTCATGGAAGAAATGCTAGTCGTAGTGTTTGACAATGAAGCGAAAGCATACGAAGGCGCGCGTAGTCTCAACCAACTCGATAACGAGGGGAGCATCACGATCCACGCTGAATCAGTAATCAAGAAGAACGCCGACGGAACGGTTTCAGTACTTCGGACAGACGGCGAGTTTCCGGTTCGGACCATCGGGGGTACCGCCATTGGTGCCTTAATCGGCGCGTTGGGAGGGCCCGTTGGCTTCGGCATCGGCGCTGTCGCCGGAAGCTTCGCGGGCATGATGGGCGACCTCTACGCTGCGGGAGTCAACACGGATTTCGGATCGGACGTCGCCGCTGCCCTCACGCCCGGCAAGTGCGGCGTGGTGGCAGATGTAAGCGAAGAGTGGGTCACGCCAGTGGACACAAGAATGGAGGCTGTCGGCGGTGTTGTGTTTCGTTCGCTGAAGAGCGCGATCGAAGACGATCTAAGAGCCAGAGACGTGGCGGAACTCAAACAGGAGATTGCCCAGTTGAAGGCCGAACATGCTCAGGCCCAGGCTGAACGCAAGGCGAAGATCCAGGCCAGGATCGACAGCCTCAACGCCAAGCTCCAGACAAAGCTGGAACAAGCAAGACAAAGATCGGAGCAGATCAAGGCCGAGACAGAAGCAAAGGTGCAAGCATTGCAGAATAGAGCGGCCAAGGCCCAAGGTGACGCCAAGAAAGCCTTTAATGACCGAGTTGCCCAGATACGCGGACAATACGAAGAGCGCTCGAAGAAGCTGAGGAACCTGGCTGCTGAGCAATTAAGAAAAGCAGCTGCGAACATCGAGGCATAGCGACAAGTGACACTTCACGACGGTGGGGGCGCATACGAAACGGCCCCCGCCGTTTTCAATCTGTTTCTCGCCGATGGCTGTCTTTGGTGGCACGCGGTGAGCTTCCCAAATTGGCGTAAGTAGCTGCACCAGGGAATAAGAACGGGCGGCCATGGCAACGCTAATTCCTTTATCCGACGCATCGCGACGCCCTACACATTTTCTGTTCGTTACCCTGTCCATCATCGTCATAAACGTGTTTGTCTTTATAGAAGAATTGATGGGCGGGTGGCAACCCCTTTCAGATCGGTTTGAATTTTCGGGTGGCGCAGCCTTCACGTTGTCTGTGAAGGGTGCGGGTTTTCGGTCGGGGCGTTACCACGACGGGCCAGGCGAATGCGGCGCGATCTGGAATTGATTCACCTGTAATTTCACCTGTAAGGATTCCAGCTTCGCCGTGCTTCAACGCACTTAGGCAGTTCCCGACGCTTTTCAAGTTGTGGGACGTACGTAATCGCAGCCCTTTGACACGGTAGAGGTCTGCGGTTCGAGTCCGCACGGGCCTACCATTTCAATACGATGGCCTCCCTATATATCCTGCAAAGCGAAAAGACAGGTCAGTATTATGTGGGCTCAACCAACGATCTGGATCGCCGCCTTGCAGAGCACATGCGGGGTCAAACACCGTCGACGCGGAAACGAGGTCCTTGGAAATTGGTCCATCGAGAAGAATTCGCGACGCTTTTGGAAGCCGGCGGCGAGAAGCCGAAATTAAGCGATGGAAATCCGCGCGATTAATCAACGAAGTTGTCTCTCCTAGGGCAGTTGGTTAGAGCGGGCCGACTTGGTCGGCCAGGTCTGCGGTTCGAGTCCGCACGGGCCTACCATTCTTTTCAATACTTTAGAGCGTTTTCTTCGGAATCCGACAGAAACTTCACCTGTAATTCTTCACCTGTAAAGTGGTCGGCATACGTGCCCATGGGCTTGCACCTTGCGCGAAACGTTTTGTCAATAAAACCCGCTAACGTTCCGTCCTGACGCTCAACACGATCTTCCCCCGTTTGTGCGGCGCACCCGCTAGCATTTCATGTGCCGTGCGCGCCTGTTCGAGTGGCAGCACGGTGCCAACTTGTGTGACAAGCTCCCCGCGATCGAGCAATGCTGTAATGTTATCCAGTCTTGCTGTGGTTACATCCACATAGAAACCCACTGTACGCACATCAGAGCGCTCGGGAAAAGGATCTGTCGATACAATCGACACAAGAATCCCGCCAGGCTTCAGAGTACGAAACGAGCGGTTTCGCGTTTCTCCACCCACCGTGTCGATGACTGCGTCCACGGGAGCGACAGAATCCTCGAATCTTCCTATTTTGAAATCTATGACAGTTTCAGCACCTAGACTTCGGACATAGTCGGTGTCCCTGGACCCGGCTGTTGCGACGAGATGAAGTCCGGCCCTTGCGGCCAACTGAACGACGTAAGCGCCAACATTTCCTGCTGCTCCGAGAATGAGTATTCTCTGTCCTGCCGCAACCTGCGCATAGTCGAAGAGCAATTGCCATGCCGTCACCGCCACAACAGGTACCGACGCAGCTTCAATGTGACTCAGCCGCTGCGGCTTTCCAGCGATCATGGCGGCTGAAGCAAGCGCATATTCCGCGTAGGCTCCGCAGAACTGCGAATTCGTGACACCATAAACTTGATCCCCGACTTCGAACCCGGCGACTCCTGCTCCTACGGCTTCAACCACTCCGGACAGGTCCGAGCCCAAGGTCAGCGGTGGTGGCGGACTGACTTTGCTTTTGCCCTCTCGAATTAGCGCGTCCCAGGGGCCGACTCCCGCTGCGGCAACGCGCACTAGCAACTGTCCAGGTCCGGGAGACGGCATTGGCAATTCGTCAATCACGAACACTTCCGGCCCGCCAAATTTGTGGACTCTTACCGCTTTCATTGTCTTATTCCCTGAATTCATTCAACGTTACGACAGTTCCTTCTTATTGATGCCGAAGGAACGAATCGAGGCTCCAAGAATATTCGCCTGCACGTCGCGAGCAGGAACGCTCCAGCAAAGTCGGCGGCTGAGCAAAAGTTGGGAGGCATTGACTCGGAGGTGGATGCCAGGCTGGCTGGGTACCTGCTGATGTCTTCGAGTCCGCATGGACCTACCATTTCAGTGCGATGGACTTAACCCCGTTTTCGCCACCTTATTTTTAGCACTTCCGTACCGCTCTCCGTACCCCTGAACGTCTTTCTGAAGGTCGGATTCCAAGAGTCAGCTTTGGTGAACGTGCTGAACCGCCGAGAAGCCACGTAAGAGGACCTCACAGGAGTTGGCTTCAGGAAATATGCTCCTCCGATCGCGGCTTTTATACATAAGCGCATCCCGATACTAGCAGTTATAGGACTTTGAAAGGATTGCCTAGAGGCATTCGCTTGATATAGAAACAGATGCGTGTCTGAGCAAGTTGAGGCGCAACAGGTTGAATCGGGCGCCTCATTGAAGTTCAAACGCATGGACCGGGCCCGGCTCAATATGAATTTCTAGAGGTCGGAGTCTTGATATGAGACGAATTTGGCTTGCTGCCAGTTTGACTGTTGCGCTGAGTGCTTTGTTCGCAGGTCAACTTTTGGCGCAGGACATGGACCACGATTTGCGGGACTATGACAGGGATAATTACGGCCGCGGTTTCCGCTTTGGGGCGACCTGGCCCGCGAGTTGCCCGATCGACAAAGCCAACGACATCCACTTCAAGGACAAAGACAAGGACAAAGGTGTCTACGAGAATACGGACGTCGATAAAGACGACAAAGATAGAACACCGTCCATTAGCCCCGATGTCATCGTGAATTTCGTCACGACCGCCGCCACGCCGCTCAATCCGGGATTCAACGGGTTCAATAATAATTTGAAGAATGCCGTGGAGTACTACGACCCCAACTTCCAACAAATTCTGAAAACACTTTCGCCGGGTTGGCTGCGGTTTCCGGGTGGTACCGATTCCGAGGCTTTTGATTGGGTGTCAGGGGAAATTGTATCAGCGTGGGTCGACGCTCTGGCGGCGAATCCATACCAACACGATATCAACACAGCGGCTCAACCAATCGTCGCGGGCAAGGGAGGTTCGTCGTTCTGCGACTTCGCGGTCATGGCCACCAACGTCAGTGGCGCGAAAATAATTGTCAGCGTCAACGCCTTCACGGACACACCGCAATCCGCTTATTCCTTCGCCCGATATGCTCTGGAGAACCATATCCCGGTAGCAGCGTGGGAACTGGCCAATGAACCCTACACATGGATAAAGTTCGGCGCATTCTTCAAGGATGTGACCGATTACGCCACCAAGATGAAGCCTTACCGGGATGCCATCAAAGCCGCCGATCCGAATGCCGTGGTGGCTCTGTATTTCAGCGAAGCCGGCCATCCAGACACCGCTTGGGACAACGCTCTGGCCAACTACAGTCCGAAATACTGGGATGCGGTGACCTATCATGAGTATGTCTATCCAGGGAATCTGACGAGCTTCGATGATTTGATGGCTGCGGCGAATGAAAATCTGTTTTCCAATACCACCAGCCATGTGACAGATTATCTGATGCCCCTGAATAACTCTGACGTGACCTATCTAATCTCTGAAGTTAGTCCCTCAGCCGGACAGGGTGGTGTGCTTCTAGGCACGCTCTACGGTGGAATTTACTCCGCCGAATTTGCATTGCGCATGTCCACGCTTCCCCAGGTTAAGCATGTCGCCTCATTCCAAATGCTCAGCAACGCCGGCATTGACGAGACGAATAACAACTTGGATTTCGTGATGGACGCCTACGAAAACAATACAACGACTGATACTTCCGGTTTGGATTTTGGTTTCTTCCTCAGCGCCCAGGCGGCTGGAGAAGCCGTTGCAAATGGAGCGCTCCATAACTCCATCAGAGTTTATGCGACGACTACGACCGGCGGTCCGACAGCGCCGACGGAAGGAGGCGGAAGCATCCCGGCTGTTTACGCGCAAGCCTACGAAGGTAGAGACGGCAAGCGTTATGTTGTGCTCACCAATAAGGGCGCTTCCAGTGCAGTGGCGCAAATCATGCAGGATGGCGTAGTGCGGACCCACCAAATGCTCAAGACGTTTGTGACGGGAACCGATCCCCGACTGGTCAACACCAATCCGGGGCCCAAGAATGTGCAGATTCAAACCCAGGTTACCACCCCGGGAGCAGTGACGATTCCTCCCTACAGTGTGGTGCGGCTCGAATGGTGAGGTTGACCCATGGATGCTGCGGTGCCCTATGGCCTGTCGGATCAGTGCGAGATTCACGTTTCCCCACCCCTTAGGAGACAGAATACCGCCAGGGAAATTCCGTACCGTTCTCCGTACTGTTCAAATTTCGACTTACACGTATCTCTTGGTATTCGCATGGCCTCGGTCGGAGTGTCAGTCATTCAAAGTATTGGCTAGTTGGCCTTTGACTCGGTAGAGGTCTGCGGTTCGAGTCCGCACGGGCCTACCATTTCTCGGAAACTCATGCCCCTTTCACCTCCGCCCCTTGGGCAATCGCCAATCCAAGAATTTGAAGATGGAATCGCGCCGGGAAGTTGCATTCCGGAGCAGCCGGATATATGTTGCCGTTCGGCCAAAAAAGCTGAGCGGATATTCCAAGTGCGGAGGAGAAAGACATGAAGCGACGGATCGTGTTAGCGTTGTGCGTATCGGTTGGAATTGGTTTGGCACTCATGATGCCGGAGGTGCAGGTGCATTCCTCGGACAAGGAACAGCGGTTCCCACTGCTCAAAGTGGAGCAGTTGAACGATCAGCAGCGCCCGTTTGCGGATGAGATTTTGAAGGTCTCGAGCATCGGGATTTCCGGTCCGTACAATATGATGCTGCGCAGCCCGGTCATGGGCCAGCGCATGTTTGCGATGCTCGATTACCTGCGTTTCAATACTTCCGTTCCGAAGCGGCTGAATGAGTTTGCCATCTTGATCCAGGCCCGACTGTGGACTTCGCAGGTGGAGTGGACGGCCCACTATCCTCTGGCGCTCAAAGCAGGACTGCCGCAAGCTGTGGCCGATGATCTCAAGGTTGGCAAGCGGCCGGCGTCCATGCAGCCGGATGAGGCGGCGGTGTACGATCTCTGCATGGATCTTGCGACCAATCACGTGGTCAGCGATGCGTCATTCAAAGAAGCGCGCGCGGTATTCAGCGATCAGCAAATCGTCGATCTCATCACCGTGAGCGGCGTCTACATAACGTTAGCCATGTTGAGCAACACGGCCGAGGATCAGACGCCGGGAGGCAAGACACCGCCCCTGCAGCCGCTCCCGGCACGCTGAATTTCAAGTAGCACAGGCTTCAGCCTGTGGGTTTCGGTCCTTGCAAGGACGAACCCCCACAGGCTGAAGCCAGCGCCACTGATTCCCAGTCCAACTACTTCAGGTCAGGCTGATTTGGCGTTGCCGTCATCACGGGCGAAGCCAAAATATAATTGTGGTAGCTCTCCATCATCTGCCATAGGCCGGACTCATTGGGGGCGAGCACGCGGCTGGACCAATAGGCTTTGTCGCCGTAAGTCGGTTGCACCGAGACCATCACCACCGCATCTCCGAAATCCCATGTGCGAATCCACAAGGCCGGAGCCGCTCCGACTTTGGGAGCATCGGGGTTCGCCGCTTTGCGTTTGTTCATTCCAACAATGCGGTCGGCCTTGGAGGGAGAAGCCCCACCGTACGTGCTTACGACGCGTTGATCCATATTATCGGCCACGTGCACTTCCCAATTTGCCTGGCTGGATTCTTGCGTTTGCCATTCGTCGAGGGAAGCCTTTTCGCCCGCGGTCAGCGGTTTGTACGGTACGGCCTTGCAGGGATTGTTGCAGGGGATTTCATAGGTCGGCTCGACGGTCTTGAAATCCCGTTTGGGCATCGATGCAATTTCGGTCGTGTGCAGAAGTTTCCAGCCGGCCGGGCGCTTCACCCAGAATCTCGCCGAATATTTATTGTCCTGGCTCCATTGGATCCACACAACGCTCTTGCCATATTTGTGCTCGGTGATCTTGACGTCGTCTCCCGCCGCAATGAGAGGCTTCAATTCGGCCCGAAAAGCATCTTCCTTGGCCCACATAATTCCTTCGGAGTCGATCCAACTGAAATCCGGGTCGAGCCACTTATTCGCGGCAACCCTGTCGCCTTTTGAGAGCGCCGCTGCCACGGCTTTGTCCGCGGTAACGACAGCATCATCGGCCGCGGCCGCGGGCACGCTAGCTAGTGTGGCCATCAGACCGACACACGCTATCCCCACGGCGACTAAATTCCTGACTGAATAATTCATACTTCCTCCTTGGATCGGTCAATCCGTGCATTCTATTACAACTGCACTGGCTGGGGATGATTTGTTGCAGTGGCGCGGGCTTCAGCCTGTGGGGGTTCGTCCTTGCAAGGACTAAAACCCACA
>DATNIO010000138.1:0-8603 GCA_035604385.1 Verrucomicrobiia bacterium
GATCCACATTGATATCCCGGCTATGAAGGTGCGCGTCCCGGGCCGCTTTTTCGTAGTGACGCACCGGCTGTCCTTAGATTTGAGCTGCAATGTGATAGCTCCCGGTTGGTCGGCAACCCGGAAGTTGGGATTTCCTCAACCAGCCGAAACTCCTCTGCGCGCAGTGGTGATGCAATTTTAGAGTACATGTTTGAGATTAGTTAACGAACGAGGCCGACTCCGACTGTCCAAAAACACCATTTACAGGTGAAGAATCACAGGTGAAGTTTCTGTCGGATTACGGAGAAAACGCTCTAAAGTATTGAAAAGAATGGTAGGCCCGTGCGGACTCGAACCGCAGACCTCTACCGTGTCAAGGTAGCGCTCTAACCAACTGAGCTACGGGCCTAGGCTGGTTTTCTGCGAGGGTCATTTTAGCATTTGCAAGCGAAGGAGCATAGCGTCCTGTCATCGCAATTTTTGAGCGGCCTAGGGGGTGCTGGACACTCGAAAAATCCACGCCCGCCAGTGTGGCGCCAGAAGGTTTCGCGCACACCGCGGTTCAAGACCGCATCTGCCTGCCATCCTCTCTAACAACATGCAGGGAGGCAGTTGGCAGTGGAAGCCCGTCATTCCTCATTGGCTTCCATTCATTGTTCTCAGTGATGCGTGCGGCGTGGCAGAGACACGGGGCAGTCCCAGTCAAGAAAAAGATGAAAAATACCGCTTGACAAGTCAAACAAAAGGGTGTTGAGTGCACGCATTCGGCCTAGTCATCGGACCATCCGGGTATCGAGGTATAGCGGATGTTTCCAGCCAAAGCAGAATTCGAAGCCGTTCCCAGAACCAAACTCTACCAGAAGGTGGTAAAGCAGGTTCAGGACATCATTCGTGATGGCCTGCTTCGCCCCGGCGACATGCTGCCTCCTGAACGCGAGCTTGCAGAACAATTGCACGTCAGCCGCGGTTCTCTCCGCGAAGCGATCCTCGCGCTGGAATCGATGGGCTTGGTCGAGCCGCGCCATGGAGAAGGGACGATCGTTCGCGACCTCTCCGCCGCTCCCCTGGTGAATCAACTTTCCGTCATGCTGATGCAGAAGAGGGCGCTCGTCGGTGAGCTGCTTGAATTTCGTTTGATGGTCGAGCCCACACTCGCCGCGCGCGCCGCGGCCAATGCAACCGAAGAAGAAATCGCCCACCTCGAGGAAATATTGAGCCGCCAGAAGGCAAAGGTGGACCATGGTGAGCTGGCGATTGAAGAGGATTCAAAGTTCCACTATGCGATCGCCCAGGCAGCCCGGAACAGCGTGGTCCTGAAAGTTCTCGACGTCTTCATGGATTATCTTCGAGAAAGCCGGGAGCTGTCGCTGCAGGTGGAAGGCCGCCCGCAAAGATCGCTGAACAGTCATCGGCGGATCCTGAATGCGATCGCGCGAAAGAATCCGGCAGCCGCCGAGAAGGCCATGCGCAGGCATATTACGGCGATTGAAGGATTGGTATTGAAAAAGATGTAGCGAAAAAAGGAGGCGTCCCATGGGCCGGCTATTTGCAGTGGAGGTCGTCTATCGCGGAATTTATCAGAAGACGCTCGCCAAGAATATCACCCGTGCGATTGTGCTGGCGGCGCATGAGGAAGGAAAGCCCGGCATCTCCTTTGGGCGCTACGGCGACAGCCCGGAACGCAACGGGATTCCCGCGAAAGCCTTCGCGATTGTCGCCACCGACAACCTCACGCTCGAAGAGGGAATGGCGAAGTACGAGCCGAAGGAAGTGGATATCACCATCGCCGTGGATGACACTTTGTGCAAGGGCGTCGAGTCCTGGGCATGGTACGGCTTGCAGCCGATCAATCGTCTGCTGAAACCGGAAAGCACGCTGATCGTCACCTCGCGCGAAGAGCCGGAAACCCTCATCTCGATGTGCCATCGCAAGGAATTTCCGTACAAGTTGGCTATCTTGAAAGGGATCCCGAGTTTTTCGGGCCTGTGGGTTTATAAGGATGACCACACCGACGCTCGTATTCTGGGCGCCATCGCCAAGCTCCTGCCGGAGTTGTTCAGTCTTCAATCTGTGCAGAAAGTCATCAAAAAAGACGCCGGCGGTGAATTGAAGGCCGTCTCCGCTGCTCGATCCTACGAGCGGATTTCAACGGTGACCGTCCCGCCCAACCAGGGGAATCCCGAAATACCGTACAAGTTCGAAATGCCGAAATGGCATGAGATGCGCGACGGAATTACCATCCCGAGTATCGCGGCCGGACATACCATGACGGACCCGCAGAATCAGGCGGTCGGCGGCTTCCAGCCGGCGCGCAATCCCACGTTCAAGAAATTCACCACACGAACGATGCGGCCGATTCTCAACTTCGACACTTGCATCAAGTGCACGCTTTGCTGGCTGCAATGCCCCGATTCCTGTTTTGACGTTACCCCTGAGGGCTTTTACGACGCCAACATGGAAGCTTGCTGCGGCTGTGGCGTGTGCGAGGCCGTTTGCCCAGTGAAGGACTGCGTCACGATGGTGAACGAGGTCGAGTTCCACGACAACGCCAGCCAGTGGGAGATGTGGCGGAAGGACCAGCCGGGCTACCTTGCTTTCCTCAACGGCAAGATTGAGAACCGTCCGGAGCGATCCCACGGGTTCCGTTACCGCGGCCAATATCAGGAGCAAATAGCCGAGATGACGAAGCCCAGCCCACCGCCGGCGGACTAGAAGATTTGACCGAGACCGGCGAAAGAAGCGACGTCAAAATCATTTGAAGGGTTGAGAGATTCTTTTTCAGAAAAGATTTTGAAACAGGGAAGGAGCCAATATGGCAGCGCCATCCGTGGTAGTCGACAAAGGAAAAGGACCCGAGGAGATTGCCCTCATCACCGGAAGCGAAGCGATTGCGGTGGCCTGTAAGCTGGCCGACGTGGACGTGATTACGGGCTACCCGATTCGTCCTTACGACACCGTAATGCAGTACATTTCCAAACTGATCGCTGACGGAGAATTCGACTGCGAATTCATTGTGGCAGAGAGCGAACACTCGCAATTCGAAATCGTCAAGCACGCTTCGGTGGTTGGGGCGCGCGTTTTCTGCGGAAGCAGCGGCGTAGGCTGGATGTACGCGTTTGAGGCCCTCACCGTCACGCCGGCGCTGCGAGTTCCGATGATCGCCATGGTGGGCAACCGCGCGCTTGACGATCCGGGGGCTTTCGGCGTGGAACACAACGATGCCCTGGCCGTGCGCGACCTGGGATGGCAACTGGTTTGGGTGGACAACGCGCAGGAAGCGCTGGACACCGCCCTGATCGCCTACCGGGTCGCGGAAGACCGGCGCGTTTTCTTGCCCTGCGCCATCAGTTGCGACGGCGCTTTCCTGACTCACTCCCAAGGCCTGGTGAAGATTCCATCGCAGGAAAAGGTCAACGAGTTCCTGCCGAGATATGACCGAGGCGATCTTCTGCTCCACCCGGACAATCCCATCACGATTGCGCCGCAGGCCAATGAGGACTGGCTCATGGAAATCCGCCGCCAGACCGCTGCCGCCATGGAACGCTCCGCGGGGGTGATCCGCGAGGCTTATAAGGACTTCGAGAGGATCTTCGGCCGCAGTTACGGCAATCCGTTCTTCGAGGAATATGAAACCGAAGATGCCGATATAGTTCTGCTTGGCATGGGCACGCTCTCCACTCCGGTCAAGGTGGCTATCCGCAAAATGCGGCAGGAAGGGAAGAAGGTCGGATTCGTGCGCATGCGCTGGTTCCGTCCGTTTGCCGCCGAGGAATTGGCCGAGTGCCTGTCGCGGTTCAAGGCCGTGGGCGTGATCGACCGTGACTTCTCTCTCGGATCGCCCTTCCACAGCGGAGTGCTCGCCACGGAAGTGCGGGCGGCGATGAACAGCAGCGCTAAACATCCGCCTATCCTGGGCTTTATCTGCGGCCTCGGCGGGCGCGAGGTTTTGTTGCAGGATGTCGAGAAAATGACGGGAATCGTTTACGACGCGGCCGCGGGAAAAACGCAGCCGCCGACGCAGTGGATTGGAGTTCGCGAATAACGAATTTTTTGCTCGTGCCGCCGCTGGCGGCCAGGAGGTCTTAGCAATGGCAACCTTCGATGTTACTCTCCCCAAGCTGGATCCCATCAAGGGTCAGAAAAATATTCCACTCGAGGAGTTCTTCACTTCGGGGCACCGGACCTGCCAGGGATGCGAGTCCGCCCTGGTGATGAAGATGATGGCCAAGGCGGCGGGCCCGCGGACGATCGTGCTCGGAAGCACCGGCTGCATGTACGTCGCGAACACGACTTACTACAGCACCTCCTGGGTGATCCCCTGGATGCACACCCAGCTGGGGAGCAGCGGCTCAGCTGCTCTGGGTACGGCCGCGGCTCTGAAATCGCTGATGCGCAAGGGCAAGATGAAGAAGGAGCCGATCAATGTCATCGCATTCTGCGGCGACGGCGGGGGCGCCGACATGGGTCTCTCCGCTATCTCGGCGACCCTGACGCATCCGGACTATAACTGCCTGATCCTGATGTACGACAACGAATCGTACGCGAATACGGACATCCAACTGTCCGGCAGCACACCCTACGGCGCGAACACCACGTTCAGCCCTCCGGGCAAACTGAAGCGGATCATGCATCACCGCTGGAAGAAGAACATGGCGGGGATGATAGCGGCCGGCCATCCCGAATGTAAGTACGTCTCGACCGTATGCATGTCCTACGGCTTGCAGGCTATGAACAGCGTCCGCAAAGCTCTCTCGATTGGCGGCCCAACATTTATCCATTCCCTCGATCCTTGCCCCAAGGGTTGGGATTACGACCCGATCCAGTCGCACGAGTTGGGCGAACTTGCGGTCACCACCGGCATTTGGCCTCTGTACGAAGTCGAAAATGGAGTGCTGCGGCTCGTCGGAAAAACGAAAGAGATCGCATCCGGGCGCTACAAAAGAGGCCCGGTGAAAGACTATTTGCTGAGGCAGGGCCGCTTTGCCCACTTCACGGAAGAAGATTTCGATTATTTCCAGAAGAAAATCGACGAAATGTGGGAGAAGTGGCTGATTCCCGGAGTCATTCCTTTCCGTAGAGAAATCGAGAATTCTGTCGCCTGAGTCGGCGGTCTCGATGGCTTTAGACGTTTAAGATCACTTGGGCGGTTTCGGTCGCCGGTTGAATCCGCTTCAACCGGCGACTTTCTGTTTCCTACCCTCCTCATTCACACAATTTTTTGGCAACTTTGCCCGGCTCATCGTCATCCTATTTTTTGGACATCGATATGCCCTATTCAGCCACGGCGAAAGCTATTGTCGTTCTGGACTACGACCCCAACTGGCCCGTCGTTTTTCAGTCTCTTCGCAAACGAATCGCTGAAACCCTCGGGGACATGGCGGCGGCTATTGAGCACGTCGGCAGCACGGCCGTTCCCAATCTGGCCGCGAAACCAATTATCGACATTGACGTGCTTTTAGTATCCGAAACGATGCTTCCCGCCGCGATCGAGCGTCTCGCGAGCGTGGGCTACATCCATCAGGGAAACTTGGGCGTGCCCGAGCGGGAAGCTTTCCTGGCGTCCGCCGGCGATCCGCCCCATCATCTTTACGTTTGCCCGCCTCGCAGTGCCGAGTTTCGGAGGCACCTGGCGTTCAGAAATTACCTCCGGGCTCATCCGCAGGACGCCAAGATCTATGGTGATTTAAAGAGGGCGCTCGCCACGCAGTTCCGGGAAGACCAGCCCGCTTATGTAAATGCAAAGGGTGAATTGGTCGAGGAGCTGACCAGCCGCGCGATTCGCCGCACAGCAGAGTGATCTCCAGCCTAAAAATTTCTCCACTTGACAAAATCAAACAGTTGTTTTAAACATACGTTTGATATGGCGCACCACGCTTCCATCCGAATTTCGACCCCGGTCCGCCCGAGCGCCAAACCCAAGGCTCTGGAATTGACGCGCGACAAGCTGATCGAGGCGGCCGGCCAAGTGTTTGCCGAACGCGGATATCGCGCCGCGACGATTCGGGAAATCTGCCGCCGCGCGGGCGCAAACGTCGCGGCAGTGAATTACACCTTCGGCGACAAAATGAGTCTGTACACGGAAGTGCTGCGCCATTCCATGCGCGCGGCCGGCCAGGCGGCCGCGATGAGCGCCGCTCTCGATTCCAGCCTTTCTCCCGAAGGCACCATTCGCGGCGTGATCCGGGCGCGGCTGATGAGCCTGTGTCAAGGGCCGCGGCCTGACTGGCACATTCGCCTGGTGATGCACGAGTTCTCGCACCCCACGCCGGCGATGGGACGCGTGGTGGACGAAGGAATGCGTCCGATCTATGACCGTGTGCGCAAGGCGGTCGCCGCGATCATCGGGTTGCCGCTGGACCATGAAACCACCCGGCTCTCGGTGAACAGTATCGTCGGACAAATTCTTTTCTACACGTTCTCCCAGCCGGTGCTGGCACGCTTGCAGCCGGAGCTGAAGCTCACGCCAGATCAACTGGACCGCATCGCGGACCACATTGCGGAATTCTCGCTCGCGTATTTGAAGAAAGTGGGGCACGGAAAAAGTCATGGATGAACTAAAAACAAGCACGATGACGCAAGCGCCGCCCGTCACGGAGCAGCGCACTCCGCCGCCTCCCGCATCCGGGGCGCCGCCGCCGGCGGAAAATAAAGCGCCGCATTCGCGCGTCGTGAGGATCTTCCTTATCGTGGGCGTCTTATTCGCCGCGCTCGTGATCTGGAAGATATTTTTTGCCACGCCGAGTCTGCCGGCCAGCATCATCGCGCTCAGCGGACGCATTGAAGGCGACGATTCCGCGGTGGCGCCGAAGACGAGCGGAAAAATTCTCGAAGTCACCGTGCGCGAGGGCGACACCGTGACGGCCGGGCAGGTGATCGCGCGGCTCGACGACGCGCAGGTGCGCGCGCGCGAAGATTCGGCGCGGGCCGCGCTCCTGGACGCACAGGCAAAATTGCAGGCCGCGCGCGGCCAAATCGCCGTCATGCAGGAACAGTTACGGCAGAATCAAATGCAGACCGGCCAATCGGACATGGATGCGCAGGGCCGCGTTCAGCAGGCGCAAGGGGACCTCACCGCTGCGGAGGCCGACCTTACCCAGCAACAAGCCGCGCTGCGCCTGGCTGAATTTAACCGCGATGCGTACATGAGGCTCGCCAAAACTGGCGCCGCTTCCGAACAGCAGGGTCTTCAAGCGGAGGTGCAAGCCGCCCAGGCATCCGCCGCGGTTGCGGCCGCACAACGTCGTGTGGATGCGGCCCGCGGCGCACTGACCATGGCGGAGGCAAACCTGGAAAATCCGAAAATTCGCGTTTCGCAGGTTGCCGGCACGGAACGTCAAATGTCGGCGCAGCAATCGACGATCGCCGCAACGAAAGCGGAGGCGGAGCAGGCGCAGGCGCAGCTCGCGCAGGCGGAGGCCGATCGGGCTGATTTGACCGTGCTCGCGCCGTTTTCCGGCACCGTGCTCACTCGCGCCGCCGAACCCGGCGAAGTGGTCCAGGCGGGCACTGCGATCGTGACTCTGCTCGATCTCTCCAAAGTGTATCTGCGCGGTTTTATTCCGGAAGGCGAAATTGGCAAAGTAAAAGTCGGCCAACCCGCGCATATTTTTCTCGACTCCAATTCAAATCAACCGCTGGACGGATCCGTTCTGCGCATCGACCCGCAAGCGACCTTCACTCCTGAAAACACGTATTTCCGCGACGATCGCGTCAAGCAGGTCGTGGGCGTGAAAGTGCAATTGACGCAGGGGATCGGCTTCGCCAAACCCGGCATGCCCGCGGACGGCGAAATCCTGACGAGCGGCACTGCCTGGCCGCCGCACAAACGGGCCGCGCAATGAACGCTGCCGCCACGGATCTTGAAAATCTCCACGCGCGCGGCGGCGCGCCTTCCGGAGCTGCCATTGATGTTCGCGGCCTCAGGAAACGCTATGGCGCTCTCGAAGCCGTGCGCGGAATTTCCTTCGAGGTGCAACGCGGGGAAATCTTCGGCCTGATTGGCGCCGACGGCGCGGGCAAAACCACCACATTTCAAATTCTCGCCGGAGTGATGGAAGCCACGGGCGGCACAGCGGAGATTTTTGGAAGGCCGGCGCGCGACGCGCGTTCGCGGACCGGGTACCTCACGCAAACGTTCAGCCTCTATCCCGACTTGAGCGTGACCGAAAACATCCGCTACATCGGCGAATTGCGGCATGTTCCCCCCGCGGAAATCGACGTGCGCGGCGCGCGCTATTTGAAAATGTTCGACATGGACCGCTTTTCCAAGCGGCTGGCGGCGCAGTTGAGCGGCGGCATGAAGCAGAAACTGGCGCTGGTGTGCGCGCTCGTTTCCGAGCCGGACATTCTGCTGCTCGATGAACCGACGACAGGCGTGGATCCCGTGTCGCGGCGGGAATTTTGGGACACGCTCGCGCACCTCGCGGGGCAGGGCCTAACCGTGCTGATTGCCACCCCGTACCTTGACGAAGCGGAGCGGTGCAACCGCATCGCTCTGGTTCATCTCGGCGAGATCCTGCAAATCGGCACGCCGGATGAATTTCGCGAAAGTTTGAACGCGAAGCGCATCGAACTGGGCACGTCAGACCTCCGCAAAGCCCTGCGCGCGATGAACAAAGTAATAG
>DATNIO010000139.1:0-12926 GCA_035604385.1 Verrucomicrobiia bacterium
TCATCGACCTCGATGTTCTCTTTTATGAAACAGCCGTGATTCACGAAGTCGGAATGGAAATTCCGCACCCGCGCCTTGCGGAGCGCCGCTTCGTTCTCGTTCCCCTGGCCGAGCTTGCGCCCGAATTTCGCCATCCAGTTCTGCGCAAGACAGCCGCCGAGTTGCTTGCCTCCACGGACGATCACAGCGCGGTGCGAATCTGGCAGCCGTTACAGGATGCCCCAGGTTCCTAGTTCACAATGGTCGGAGATTGAACCTTGCCGGATGGGAATCAATAGCGTTCTGTGAGAGGGTTCTTCTTCTTTTTTAATTCACGTTCTTCTTTTTCCGACTTTTCGTATTCCGCAATCTCTTCTTCGGTCATGACGTACTCGTCGCGTTTGGCGAACATATTGGTGTTGCGTTGGGCAAAGGCATTGCCGGATTCGCGGCCCTCGCGGCCTTCTTTACGCTTGCGCTCGGACAAGTTGGAATCGTGGCGCACGCGGCGAATCGGGTTGGCCAGAGCGGCCGCTTCCATCAGCAAGTCGCTCACTTTTTCGAGCAGATCGTGGAATTGGAATGGCTTCAGAACGTAGGGCAATCGTTCCCGCTCGAAAATCGGAAGGGCTTCCATGGCCGCCGATTCGGGCACCACGAAAAGCACGCGCGCGCGGACATTGCCTTCTTCGACCGCGGGCGCCAGCGCCAATTCCCGAAGCGTCAGGTACACCGGGCTGGTCAGCCCGATCATCGCGATATTCACGATCACCAGGGACCATTCGCCGCTGGAGAGCTCCCCAAGGGCCTGCTTGACGAGCGGCACGACATGAACTCGCCAGCCTTCCGAGTCCAGCAATTGGCGCAGGGCCGACTGGTTCGCTTCATCGTCTTCGATGATCAATATGCCGATCTTGGCCAAGTTTCGATCCCTTTCAGAGTATCGAGTATAGCCCTCGATTCCCCGGCATTTGCCGCCCGTCTACCCGGCACGGTCTCAAGCGTCACCTGTCCATTCGCCTAAATTGGGACGAGCCAGGCTTTGTAAGAAAGGCGAATAAATTGCGAAGATTATTCTTGACAAAGCGAACAAAAAGCGAAATACTGCCCCGCGTGCTTCGCGAGACGGGTCATGGCGACTGCAACCTCGATTCCTACGGCCTCCGAGAGCCTTCCTTTCCGAAGGAAGGCTCTCCATGGCCGCAGGAGCGATCCCACACCCACCTTATTCCCCGACGTCCCGAACCAACGGGACAGCGGGCCGGATACCCTGCTGCCACCAGGGTCCGCGCCCGAACGCGTCGGCATCGCCCGTCTCGCCTTCTCCTCCCCGCTGGCTGACGCCAAGCGCGGCACGGAATATTTCCTCCTGCCGGTGAAATCAATTTTGAACCACTGCGAATCGACCCGCGTGCCCTTTTCCTGGACGGTGAACCCTTATCGCGGCTGCGAATTCGGCTGCCAGTATTGCTACGCGCGGTATACGCACGAATATATGGAGCTGGACGCGCACGACTTTGAGAAGAAAATTTACGTCAAGCAGGATGCCGGACCGCTCGCTGGCCGCGACCTGGGCATGGAAAAAGTGCAGGGCGAGCACATCGCCATCGGGACCGCCACCGACCCGTACCAGCCGGCCGAGCGCGAATTCGGCGCCACGCGCGCGATTCTCGAACAAATGGCCGCGCGCAAAGGGCTAAGCGTTTCGATCACCACGAAATCCGATCAGGTCCTGCGAGATGTGGATCTGCTGCTCCGCATCGCAGAGCATTCCAGCATATCCGTGAACCTGAGCATCACAACCATGCGCGCGCGCCTGGCGCGAATCCTCGAACCGCGCGCGCCGCGCCCCGATCTGCGCATGCATGCCGTGCAGGAACTGCGCCGCGCGGGCATCGCGGCCGGCGTATTCGCCATGCCCATCTTGCCGGGCATTACCGATCGCGAAGAAGACCTGGACGCACTGGCGCACGCCGCGCGCGATGCCGGGGCGCAGTGGTTTACAGCGAGCGTGCTGTTCCTGATGCCATCGGCGCAAAAACAATTTTTGCCGTTCCTGGACGCGAAATTTCCCAGGCTCGCGCGGCGGTATCGCGAATGGTTTTCCCACGCCGCCTATGCGCCCGAAACCTATCGCCAGGAAATTTCCGCTCGAGTCGCCGCGCTCCGGAAGAAATACGGCCTTGGCGTCCGCCCTCTCGATCCGGGACGTTCGTCAGAATCCGTGCGGCAATTGAGTCTTGGCCTTAAGTAGGACAGGCTTCAGCCTGTCGGTTTTTCCGACCTGACGGAAAACAAGACCCGACAGGCTGAAGCCTGTCCCAGGTGAAACGGGTCTGCAGTCTTCCTTCGTGGTTTGAGTAGCGTTGTTTACGGCAGGATGATGCGCGGTTCTTCCTTGGGGACTCCCACTTCGCTCGGAAACTGCGACCGCAAAAACTCAATGAATGCACGCGTGCGCGGCCGGCCGTTGGAGCGCAGCCGTCCGAAACGCAGAAAGAATACCAGGATGTGGAAAATTTCCGTTTCCTTCAAAACAGGAAACTCCGGATGCTCCGCCGCATGCTTCTTTTCCTCTTCAATGAATTTCGCGAGCGCGGCATATAGCCCCGCGGCCACGGGAATCTCCGGCGGTTTTTCGTAGTAAATCCCGGACAGGAGTGTGCGGCGGGTCTCCGCCATGGCTTGCACGGCGGCGAACACGTCCGAGTCGGCAAGGGAACGCTGATCCGCGGCATAGATGAGCACGGTGTACCCAAGGCCCGACAGCATAGCTTGGCGCGTGTGAATCAGATCGGCGGGGAAAGATACGTCCGGGAAAGGGACGTCACTTTCGGCAATCGGTTTCGGATGGCTTTGCTCCCAACGGTGCGCGGCGACCAAATAGGCGCAATCGCTGGGGCAGTCGATGGTCACTTCGCGCTCGGTCCCGCAATCGATGGCGCAAATTGTTTCGCCTTTGGCGGGACAATATCGCTCGGCGCGCCGTTTATTGCAGATCGGACAGATTTTTTTGTCGGCCACTCGTGGTTGCTCCGCAAAAAGTTCGCGGTGCGCTCCTGGGATTTCTCAACTCCGATGAAGTACGAAAGGCAACGCTATGCAGGGATTTCAACAAATTCGAGCCGGTTTCCCCACGGATCTTCCGCGTAAAACCGCCGTGCGCCGGGAAGGCTATCATCGTCGATGAGTGGGACACCCCGGGCGCGCAGCGCTTCGCGCAACTCGTCAAGCTGTAAGACCGCGAAGGCGGGATGCGCTTTCCTGGCGGCCCGAAAATCCTGTTCCACGCCGATGTGCAGCTGCTGCGAGCCGCACTCGAACCAGCAGCCTCCACGCGCGCGCAAGACGGGAGGTTTCTCGATCTCCTTCATCCCCAGGATCGAGCCATAGAAATCCCTCGCCGCGGATTCGCATCCTTCAGGCGCGGCGATCTGAATGTGATCGATGCGCGCCACTCGCGAATGCATCTCACGCAGAATATCATGATCCTGCAAGACAAAATTTCTCCGTAGGCGCCCGGCATTTTCAGAATCCTGTCTTCCAAGCGCGCGTGCGCCCGCCTAGTTGCCGCGTCCAGGCAAGGCTGCGGCAACTAGAAGCGGGCGCGGAATTACTTCAGTGAATTTGGATCGGAAAGATTCTTAGGTGACTTTTTTTCCAGCAAGGAAACAAGCCTCTGCCCGGACGGCGGCACCGGCACCGCGCCTTTGCGAATGATTTCCGTCGCCGTCAATTTTTTTCCGTACAGTTTCTCGTTGGCATCGTTGTCCGGCCTTAAGGTCGAGCCCTCCAGCGAAATGCCTGCGAACAGGCCGCGAGACCTCGAGTAGGTGAGAATTTCCGCGCGCAAAGTGGCATCCGTATTGGCGGCGGCGTCGCGTCCCTTTGGTCCGGCCGCTGCCGCCATGTCCGCGCCGAGTTTAACTTTGCTGCTCAAAATCGCCGTGGCGCCGCGCGGGTTCATGATCAGCAGGACGAAATCCGTCGCCTGCCCGCCCAGTTGAAATCCAAGGCTTCCGCCCTCCAGCGCCGCCATCGAGGGCGCGCCCCAGGGACCGGTGAAATGCTCGCCGCTGCGGCAGACCATCGCGCCGCGGCCATAGCTTCCCCCGACGATGAACGCTGCCTTCAGCACCGAGGGGAAAACGACGACGCATTCCGCCTTGTCGAGCAGGTCTTGCGGAATATTGTCCGGAATATTCATGATTTCTTCCATGACCATACCGGAGTTTTCCAGCCGGTCCGTTTCCTTATCGTTATCCGGCGTCGCAGCCAGCATAGGGGCGGCCGTAAGAGCAAAAGTCATCCCAAGCAAAAGTAGTTTTCTCATGAATTCATTCCTCCTCGAGGTAGAGCACAGCATAAACGGGGCTGGATGCCATCCACATAATAGGGTTTCCCGGATTTTCGTGCAATGCACAGCCCGCCGCCATCTGAAAAATCGCTGAGGTGGCAATGCGCATGCGCAAACTGAAAAAGCACATTCGTTTCCAGTTCCGCCGACCGTGTGGACTATAATCGATTTTTGTTCGCGCGGTATCCACAGGAGCGGATCGATGGCCTTGCAGCGAAAAGTACACGCATTCCTGGTTGGATGCGCTATTTTCGGCATGGTTGTCTCGGCTGGGACGCCGAACACCTCCGCGCAATCGCGGCCTTTCAAGCCGGCGAGTTCGCGCTCCGGAACGGCAAATAGCAAGTCTACGGCTCGCGCCGATGTCGAACGCTTCCGGCAGCGCGCCGATGCGGCGCTGTCCGCTGCAGGGCCGGACAAGGGTGCGTGGGGCGTACTGGTGACCGATGCCACGACGGGGGAAGTTTTGTATGCGCGCAATCCCGGCGGATATTTCATGCCCGCTTCCAACGCCAAATTATTTACCACCGCTCTCGCGCTCGCCACGCTTGGCCCGGACTACCGCTTGCGCACCACCGTCGCGTCGAGCGGCACGATCGATGCGAATGGCGTGCTGATCGGCGACCTCGTTCTGACCGGCCGCGGAGACGCAAGTCTTTCCAACCGCAAATTTCCGTACGGCAAGAAAGAGGAACGCGAAGGGCCACCCGAAAAAGTTTTCGCTGAATTCGCCGATGCCGTCGCCGCGCGCGGCGTGAAGGAAGTCACCGGAGATGTGATCGCCGACGACAGCATGTTCCAGCACGAACAATTTCCGAGCGGCTGGCTCGTCGACGATATCTTGTGGTCCTACGGGGCCGCGGTTTCGGCGATCGCCGTCAACGACAACACGTTTTCGTTGGAAGTGCGCCCCGCCGCGAACGAGGGCGAACCGGCGCGCTACGAGGCGGGGCTTGCCGCCGACTTCTATTCCATCGACAATTTGATTCGCACCGGCGCTCGAGGCAGCGAGGAAAAATTGGCCGTGGCGCGCGATCCGGGCTCGCGAGTGATTCACCTCAGCGGCACGATGCCGCTCGATGCGCAAACCCGCAGGCTCACGATCGGCATCGAGGAGCCTGCCGAGTACGCGGCCAGTCTTCTGGCGCGTCTTCTCGAAGCTCGAGGAGTGAAAATCGATGGAACTCCCCGCGCGCGCCACGCGGGAGGCCCGCCGGTAGACGCTGCCCCGCCGCAGACGGTTCTAGGCGAACACACTTCCGTGCCGCTCTCGGACGAGATTCGCCTGACGAACAAGAACAGCGAGAACCTTCACGCGGAGCTTCTCTTGCTGCTGGCCGCGCACGAAAAGGCGGGCGCGAGTGATTACGAAGACGCGTTGAAATTTGCGTCGGATTTTTTTAGGGCCGCGGGCATCACCGACGGCGACGTCGTGCTCAGCGACGGCTCGGGCCTGTCGCGCAAGGACCTGGTTACGCCGCGCGCCGTCGTGCAACTGTTGCGCTATGCCGCCGCGCAGCCCTGGGGCGAGCTGTATCGTTCCACGCTCCCCGTGGCCGGCGAAGACGGCACGCTCTCGGACCGCATGAAAAATACGCCAGCAGCCGATCGTATCTTCGCGAAAACGGGAACCATCGGACATGGCAATGCGCTCTCGGGTTACGCGACGACACTTCGCGGCGAGCGGCTCTTGTTTTCAATCCTCGGAAACAACAA
This sequence comes from Verrucomicrobiia bacterium, assembly GCA_035604385.1. Classification (GTDB taxonomy): domain Bacteria; phylum Acidobacteriota; class Terriglobia; order Acidiferrales; family UBA7541; genus Palsa-360. The sequence continues at coordinate 6,053 of DATNIO010000139.1, forward strand.
CAATCTCCATGCCCCGGACGCGAACAAAGTCATCGATGCGATTTGCGTGGCGATGGTCGAGGAGTTGGGCCCGGCGCCGCATGCGAACAAAAGGAAGTAGAGGAAGTACAGGAAGTGGAGGAAAAGCTAGCCGGAATGGGTTTTGCGTAGCACAGCCACTCTTGGCTGTGCGGGTTTTGCCATTGTCACTTGTTTATGAATTCGTGGAAGTCGAGAAAACCGCACAGCCAAGAGTGGCTGTGCTACTTGAGCTTTCCGAAATCTTTGTGGGTCGCGGCTTTAGCCGCGACATTCAAATGGCGACTATCGCGGCCTTTAGGCCCTGAAGCGCGATTACATGATGCCAGCGAAAACAAGAACCATCACCGTGTTCGGAAGTTCACGTCCCGAGGATGGACATGCGGATTACGCGGAAGCCCTCGAACTCGGGCGCGCTCTTGCGGCGTCTGGATTCGCCGTCTGCACGGGCGGCTACGGCGGCGTGATGGAAGCCGTATCGCGTGGCGCGCGCGAGTCCGGCGGACGCGTGGTTGCCGTGACATCCAGTTTTTTCCGCCCGCGCGCGAATCGCTGGGTGGAAGAGGAAACGCGCGTGGCCACCTGGCAAGAGCGCCTGTTTGAACTTGTGCGCCTCGGCGACGGTTACGTCGCCTGCAAGGGCGGAACGGGCACTCTCGTCGAACTCGCCGTTGTTTGGGAAATGCTCAACAAAAAAGCGATGGAGCAACGCCCGTTCGTCGTGCTCGGCGATTTCTGGCAGCCGATTCTCGATCGCGTCCGCGAAGTCGAGCGCGGGCACGACTCGAGATGGGGCGAGTCGAGCGATCCGCTGGTGCACCAGGCGCCTACTCCCGCCGAAGCCGCGCGGTTTTTGGCCGCGCGACTCGCGAGTGGCGCCCCGCATGGAAAGGGAGTATAGGAAAACGTGTCGCGCACCGCGGAGGACATTCTCGAATTTGACCGTCTGCGCGATCTCTTGCGCCGCCAGACGACCTGCGCACCCGGCCGCCGCGCGGTGGATGCTCTTTCGTTTTCGCAAGATCGTTCCGCGCTCGACGCCGCCTTCGCGCTGATCGCCGAAGCCGTCGCTTATCTGGGCGACGGCAGCGAAACGGGATTTGGTTCGCTGGCCGACCCGGCGCGATGGCTCGCGGAACTCGATGCGCCGGTCGCCGTGCTCACGCCGCCAATGCTGCTCGATGCAGCGTCGCTTGCGGACGCGGCTGCCATGCTGCGCGATTCTTTTCGCGAAAGTGGCAGCGCCGGTTCTGGACCCACCGCCCGGCAATTTCCGCTGCTCTCCGCTCGCGCGAATTCTGTTGCGGATCTTCGCCCGCTCGCCGCGGCCATTCGCCGTGCCGTCCTGCCCAACGGAGAAATCAGCGACGACGCTTCGCCCGAACTAAAACGGATTCGCGCCAGCATGGGCCGCACGCGCGAAACGATTCAAAAAACGCTCGAGCGCATGTTGCGCGCCCGCGGCGGCGACGCTGGCGAAGATTACGTCACCCTGCGCAACGATCGCTTCGTTATCCCGGTGCGCGCGGCCGAACGGCGAAACGTGCAGGGCGTCGTGCACGCCGCCAGCGCGACCGGGCAAACGGTTTTCGTCGAGCCGTTTGAAACCATCGAGCACAACAATAGGCTCGTCCAGCTTGCCGAAGACGAGGCGGCGGAAATTGCGCGTGTCCTCACCGAGCTCACCGAGCGCCTGCGCTCAAATCTCGGGTCGCTGCGCTTTGCGGTTGAGACCATTGCCGAAATTGACTCCACATTCGCACGTGCTCGTTTTGCGCGAGAGTTCGATTGCACGCTCCCCCAATTTACAAGCGAAAATTCTCTTGAGCCGTCTTCGCCGGATCAACATTTGCCTGATCAGCCTTCGCCGGAATCGTTCTCCCTGGAGCTAACAGACGCGCGGCATCCCGTCCTCGCCGATACTCTGCGCGCTCATGGCCGAAGCGTCGTTCCTATGACGCTTGCTCTTGGAGGAGCGAAGACCGTGCTCGTTATCAGCGGGCCCAACACCGGCGGCAAAACTGTTGCGCTCAAAACGGTTGGTCTCGCAGTTCTCTCCGCGCAGTCCGGCATTCCCGTCGCCGCTGAGACGGCGCGCCTTCCTCTCGTCGATCGCGTTCTGGTGGACATCGGCGACGAGCAATCGATTGCCGCCGATCTCTCCACATTTTCCGCGCACATTCTCAACGTGCGCGCCATGCTCGAAGCCGCCACGCCGCGCTCGCTCGTGCTGGTCGATGAGCTGGGCACCGGCACGGCTCCGGAAGAAGGCGCCGCGCTCGCCGTCGCGTTGCTCGATGAATTCCGCGACCGCGGCTGCTTGACGCTCGCGACCACGCACCATGACCGCCTGAAAACGTACGCCTCAACCACACCGGGCGTCCTTAACGCCGCGGTCGAATTCGACGAAGTGAATTTGCGGCCGACGTATCGCCTGATGGTCGGCGTTCCCGGCGGTTCGAGCGGCATCGACATCGCGCGCCGCCTAGGCCTGCCCGCGCAAGTGATCGACCGGGCGCGCGCGCAGCTTTCGCCCGAGGCGCACGAAGCCGCCGATCTGATTGCCTACTTGCATCGCAGCCGCAACGAACTCGAGACGCTGAAGCGCGGGGCCGCGCGCGCCTCGCAGGAATTCGCTGAAGAAAAAAAGCGTTTGCAGACCGAGTGGACCGACAGGCAACGAACCCGCTTGAAGGAACTCGAGCACCAATTCGCTCAGACCATCGAGAAACACGAAAAGGAAGTTGCGCGCGCCATCGAGAGCGTGAAGGAGCGGGAACTGCGCGCGCAAGTCGAAAAACAAACACACAGGAAACTCGTGAAAGCGCGCGGCGACGCCCGCGAAGAAGCCGACGCCGCAACCGTCGCGCACCTGGCCGAATCGCAAGCCGACCTGGGAATCGCTGCGGCGCAATCGTCCATGCCCGTGGCGCAGAGCGACCTCGTTCCCGGCGTACGCGTCCGGGTGCGCGGCCTGGCCGCCCCGCTGACGGTGCGCCGCAGTGACGACGACGGCGCTGAAGTCGAGGCCGGCCCGCTGCGAATGAAAGTCGCGCTCTCCGACATTACCGCCATCGTAGGCGAGGAAGCACCGGCGAAGCGCGTCCTGCCGCGAGGGGTCACCGTCCGCACGCAGCCTTCGACCGAACCTGCCGGCGAAGAAATCAACGTGATCGGCTGCACGGTCGAAGAAGCCACGCGCCGAGTGGACAAATTCCTCGATCAGGCCGCCTTGGCCGGTTCCTCGCAAATCCGGATCATCCATGGCCACGGCACAGGCGCGTTGCGCCGCGGCCTCGCCGAATTCCTGAAAACCCATCCGCTCGTCGAATCGATCCGTTTTGAAGCCGAGGACCGGGGCGGGCAGGCAATTACCCTAGTCGAACTGAAAGAATAATGACGCAAGGATGGCGGCCAAAGGGCTTGAAATGACCAGTAGAATCTAGTAGAATTAATTAGATTCTAGTAGAAACCATTGGGAGCATTTGGTAGTCATGCCCAAAATGAACACGATCGAGCAAAGAGCCGTCGGCGTTTGTAATTTGGACGAACACAACGAGGCTCGCATTGAGAGAAACCTCTTCAACGCGAACGGCACCACGTGGGAAGCTCTCCGATTTTGTAAAAACAAAGACGGGCAGCATAACCGCGTTCATCTCGTAATCGACGAGGAAAAATTTGTCGAGTTGTTTCGGAGTGCGGTGAAAAATGGAGTATTCAGCCCGCGCACATTGGGAAAACTAATGGCAATCATGAATGAAATTCCAGACCCGTTCCTCAGTGTGATCGGGTCCATTTCCGACGGCACATTATCCCAAAATATTGATGAAGAATTGTACGGTGACGATCCCGCGTGAAGGTTTTTGTAGATACATGGGGCTGGGTTGCCGTCGCCGACCGAAGGGACCCCGGCCACGAAGCTGCCACGGAAATCTTCCGGCAAGCCCGCCGTTCAGGCGGCGCCGTCACGTCGAATTTCATCCTGGACGAGACATTTACACTCTTGTTCAAGCGCCGGCCATTCGAGGATGCGTGGCATTTCACAACAGATGTCGTGCGGTCGCCTTTCATTGACATACAGGAGGTCACCAGCGCCCGATTTTCTAGAACAATCGACCTGCGGAAGAGATTTTCGGACAAGCCAAGAATATCGTTTACAGATCTTTCGACAATAGCCATTATGGTGGAACTCGGGATCACCGATATCCTGACAGCGGACCAGCACTTCACTCACGTCGGCCTCGGCTTTCGGGCTCTTCCGTGATGTATCTTCGCTTTTTGTATGAGACCGGGAAGATATTGGGTCAGTTCCAAGGGGCGCGCGGGGCGTGTTTCCCGAAGGGGGCGCTTTGCAAGACATCGCCCCCCCCCAGAATATTCAACTGAGTGGAGTTTGCCGGTTTAGCCGGCGGCGCGAGCGGTCGCGCCATAGGCATCGGCTAGCGTCTTCGTGTCGGTGTATTCGCGGAATTTCGCGACCTTGCCGTTGCGAACAGTAAAAGACATGATCCAGTCGAGCTCAACGGTCCGGTTTGTCGCTTTCACTTTCGCGCGCTCCCAGCCAACCACGAGAACGCGGTCGCCATCAGCCACGAATTCGCGGGGCTGGAAATCCAAAATTTCCGAATCAGCGGCCAGCTTTTGAAAGAAATTCGCGACTCCGTCGCGCCCGCGATACGTGCCGGCAAGCGGCAATCCCGCGCCGGGAATCTGCCACTCCACGTCTTCCGCCATTAACGCCAATAGCGCCGGAATATCACCGCGGCTGAATGCGGCGTATCCATCCTTTACGACCTGCAAACTCTCTTGCGTGCTCATGGGAATCCTCCTGAATAGAATCTCTGTCCTGCTAATGGGGAGGCAACACTTATACGCCTGAGCGTTCTCGGATAGAAGTGAATTATTTTTCACTGCCGTGTGTGGGGGAGAGAACCTGGGAACGCCAATCTCCTCGCCGCGGCGGGCGCGTTGCATGCCGCCAATCGGGAGATTGGCGTTCCCGGATTAACCACACGCGACGTCGAAGCTCCGCGGCGTGTACAATACGCATCCGAGCATCCCACTCGTACTTACATGGCGGAAGCGGGCTCATTTGCGGATCGCGTGAAGCAGCAGGCGGACATCGTCCGCGTGGTGGGCGAATACGTCCGCCTGAAAAAGTCCGGGCAGAATTTCACGGGACTGTGTCCCTTCCATTCCGAAAAGACGCCGTCGTTTGCGGTGCATCCGGTGAAGCAGATTTATCACTGCTTCGGGTGCGGCGCGGGCGGCGACGTTTTCAAATTCGTGATGGAGATGGACAAAATCACGTTTCCGGAGTCGGTGCGCGCCGTCGCGGAAAAATGCGGCATCGGGATTCCGCGCGCGCGGGAACGCACGCCCGAGGAGCGCAAGGAAAATCAGCAGCGAACCTCGCTCGTGGAATTGCACCGCGAAGCGGCTGCGTTTTTCGTGCAGCAGTTGAATGCAACGCCGGAAGGCCGCGCGGCAAAAGCATATCTGCTCGATCGTGGGCTCGACTCCGAGGCCATGGCGCGCTTCGGCATCGGCTTCGCGCCGTCGGGCGGAGAAGCGCTGCTGCGCGCAATGAAACAAAAAGTTCCGGAGAAGGCGCTCGAAGTTTCCGGCCTGTTCAGCCGCGACCAGAACGGCCGCCTCTTTGACCGTTTCCGCCGCCGCGTGATGTTCCCCATCGCCAACGATTCCGGAAAAATTATCGCGTTCGGCGGCCGCGCGCTGGGCGACGACCTGCCGAAATATTTGAACTCGCCCGAGACTCCGATCTACACGAAGAGCAACATTCTTTATCATCTCGATCGCGCCAAGGAAGCGCTCCGCCAGAGCGACTTCGCCGTGCTGGTCGAGGGCTACATGGACGCGATTGCCGTGGCGCGCGCGGGGATCTCGAACGTAGTGGCCAGCTGCGGCACCAGCCTCACCGAACCGCAAGTAAAACTCCTGAACCGGTTCACGCGCCGCATCATCGTCAACTACGACCCGGACACGGCAGGGCAGGCCGCAACTGAGCGCTCGCTGACGATTCTCCTGGAGCAGGGCGCCGAAGTGCGCGTCCTCGCTCTTCCCGGCGGCAAGGACCCCGACAGCTTTATTCGAGCCGAAGGCGCCGCGGCGTACACGAAATTGCTGAACGAAGCCCCGCCATATGTCGATTATCTGATTTCGCGCGCCCGCAAAATGGACATGTCCACGGCGGAAGGAAAGCTTCGAGCTGTAAATTTCCTCATGCCCTACGTGCAGCGCATTCCGGACCGCATCCTGCGCTCGGAGTGGGCCACGCGCATCGCGCAGCAGCTTCGCATCGAGGAGCCGGTGCTGCGCGAATCGATGCGCAAAGCGGCCAGCGAGCGCCGCAGTGAAGTGAAGGCTCGCCCGGAACTTATAGGCCGCGTGGGGAAGCCCGCCGAGCGGCGCCTCGTGCAGATGCTGATCGAAGCCGAGGAGTATCGCTCGCAACTCGCGCAGGAAATCCGCGCCGAGGATTTGCACCGCGGCCTGGAAAGCGAACGCATTTTAGGCGTGTTGATTGAGGCCTGCGTATCGGGCGCCCGCCCGGACGCAGCCGAACTGGCCCTGGCGCTGGAGGAGCGTGACCGCCGGCTCCTGTTCGAAATCGCGTTCGAATCCGCCGCTCCGCCGACCTGGGAGGAAGCGCAAAGCTGCCTGGCGGTGTTGCGCCGCCGCCGCGCCGAAGAGGAATTGTCCACCGTCCAGAAACAGATCGAGTCTTTTGCGGCAGCCGCGGGAGCAGGAGCGGGCGGAGAACTCCGGCGTCTTCTGGAGCGCAAGCAAGAATTGCGCCGGCGGCTGGACCCTCCTGTTCATGAATCTCCGCACT
>DATNIO010000140.1:0-25924 GCA_035604385.1 Verrucomicrobiia bacterium
AGAACCCCACAGACTGAAGTCTGTGCCACTCGAAACGCTCCACAAGAGTTGAAATGACAATGAGTTTGTTCCCCATGTTCGTGAAGCTCGATGGGCGCCGAGTCCTCGTGGTCGGCGCGGGATCCGTGGGCGAGGCCAAGATCGAGGGCCTGCTCGCGACGGCTGCCTCCGTGCGCGTGGTCGCGCCGAAGGCCACGCCGCGCGTGCGCGAGTGGGCGCGCGAAGGCCGCATCGAATGGGAAGCGCGGGAATACAGGCCCGCTGATTTTGCGGGCGTGTTCCTGGTGATCGCGGCGACGGGTTCGCCCGCGCTGCACGATGAAATCTACGCGGAAGCCCGAAGCAGGGGCGTGCTCTGCAACGCGGTGGATGAGCCGGAGCGTTGCGACTTCTACTTCCCCGCCGTCGTGCGCCGCGGCGAATTGCAAATCGCGATTTCCACGGGCGGCCTGAGCCCGGCGCTCGCGCAGCGATTGCGCAAGGAACTGGAGCAGCAATTTGGCCCGGAATGGGAAGAGTGGGTAGCGCAGCTCGGCCGCACGCGCGAGGAATTGCAAAGCATTCCGATGCCGCCGGAGCAGCGCAAGCGCTTGCTGCACCAATACGCAAGCCTGGACCCGAAGCCGCATTAGATGGAGTGGCGCGGGCTTCAGCCTGCGGGGTTTGGTCCTTGCAAGGTCTAACCCCCGCAGGCTGAAGCCCGCGCCACTGAGAACACAAATTGGAGTAGTCATCGCAATGGCGGAAAAAGTTTATCTGGTGGGCGCGGGGCCGGGCGACCCGGAATTGCTGACGCGCAAAGCGTGGCGCGTGTTGCAATCCGCGAACGTCGTGCTGCACGACGATCTCGTGCCGCAGGAACTCTTGCGGGTCCTTCCGCCTACGGCGCAGGTGGTGAACGTCGGGAAGCGCTGCGGCGCGAAAGGAATTTCGCAGGCTGAGATCAACGCGCTGATGGTGCAGCTGGCTCGCCAAGGAAAAATCGTCGCGCGGCTGAAGAGCGGCGATCCGCTGCTTTTTGGACGCGCAGGCGAGGAAATGGAAGCGCTGCGCGCGGCTGGAATCGACTTCGAGGTAATTCCAGGAGTTACAGCGGCGCTCGGGGCGGCGGCTTCAGCGCAAATTTCGCTCACGGACCGGCGGCACGCCTCGTGCGTCGTGTTCGTCACGGCGCATCGCGAGGGCGGGACAGGACTCCAGAACGAGCGGCACGTGGCCGCCGACACGACCTACGTGATCTACATGCCGGGTAATCGCTACGCCGAACTTGCGGCAGAGTTGCAGGCTGCCGGAATCGGCGCGGAAATTCCGTGCGTCGTGATTTCGCGCGCGACCACAAAGGACGAAGCGATTTTCCGCACAAGCGTTGGGCAGTTGCCGGCGTGCCCGGCCGCGGCTTCGCCGACGCTGCTCGTCGTGGGAATCGTAGCGGGAGTCGCGGCAGAAGTTGATGCGCGCAACGGAAAGTTTTTGGGCAAGCTCAGCGAAGAAGTCTTGCAGCTTGCTCTGCAGCATCCAGACCATGATCTCTACGGGAGGGGCGGTGTCGAATAATCGAGTACGAGTCGGAATTTTGGGCGCGACCGGAATGGTCGGCCAGCGCTTTGTTCAGATGCTCGAGCATCACCCGGAATTCGAGATCACAGCGCTCGCGGCGTCAGACCGCTCGCAGGGAAAATCGTATGGCGAGGCTTGTACCTGGCGGCTGGTGGGCGACATGCCGGCCTTCGTGAAAGCGATGGTCGTGCAGCCGCCCCAGCCGCCGCTCGATTGTGACGTGGTGGTCTCGAGTTTGCCCTCGGATGTGGCGCGCTCCTCGGAAGAAGCCTTCGCGCAGGCTGGGTATCCCGTTATCAGCAACGCGTCCTCGTTCCGCATGGACGAAGACGTTCCTCTCCTGATTCCCGAAATCAACGCCGATCATCTAAAAGTGCTGGACCGCCAGAGAAGTGAGCGCGGCTTTTCGACCGGATACATCGTCACGAATCCGAATTGCTCGACGATCATCATGGCCCTGGCCCTCGCCCCGCTTCACGCGAAATTCGGCATCGAAGCCGTGATCGCGACCACTCTGCAAGCCGTCTCCGGCGCGGGCTATCCCGGCGTGCCGTCGCTCGACGTCGTGGACAACGTGCTGCCCTTTATTGACGGCGAAGAGCCGAAGATGGAGTGCGAGACGCGCAAAATTCTTGGCCGCCTCGGGAACAATTCTTTCGAGAACGCGCCCTTCCCCGTGAGCGCGCAGTGCCATCGCGTGAATGTTGCTGATGGCCACATGGTGGCCGTGCGCGTAAAGCTCGCCAAGCGCGTCTCGATCGAGGAAGTTCGTGAGGCGCTCGCGTCGTACACTTCGGTTCCCCAGAAACTCAAATTGCATACCGCGCCCAAGCATCCCGTCCTCGTGCGCGACGAAAAAGACCGGCCGCAGCCGCGCATGGACCGCGACGCGGGCGGCGGCATGAGCGTCACCGTCGGACGGCTTTTTCCGGACAGCGTGTTCGATTACCGCTTCGTCGTTCTCGGGCACAACACGATTCGCGGCGCGGCCGGCGCGGCCATTTTGAACGCGGAATTGCTGCGGGCGCGCGGCCTGCTCTATGGAAAATCGGCGCGTGAAAATGCGGCCCCTGCGGAAGCGAGGGTGCGATGAGCCGTCCGATCCAGGTGATGAAATTCGGCGGCACGTCGGTCGGAGATGCCGGCCGAATCCGCAGCGCGGCGGCGATCGCGGCGGAAGCGTCGAAGCAACGCGCGGTTGTCGTCGTGGTTTCCGCGATGTCCGGCGTGACGAACACTCTGATCGCGGCGGCCGGAAAAGCGGCGACCGGCGATGAAGCCGCGGCCGAGGCGCTGACCAGAGCGCTGCAGGAAAAACATCACGACGCCATCGGCAATCTGATTTCCGACATCGAAAACCGGAGGCAATTGCTCTCCGAAATTGACGCGTTGATCGAACGCGCCGCGAATTATTGCCGCGGGTGCGCGCTATTGGGTGAACTCTCGCCCCGAGCGTTCGATGTGATTGCCGGCACAGGAGAACGCCTCACCGCGAGAATGGCTGCTGCCGTGTTGCGTGAAATGGGGCTGCGCGGCGTGGCGTTTGACGCGACCGAATTGATCGTGACCGACGAAGTTCACGGCGGCGCGCGGCCGCTGTCCGGTCCAACGCGAAAGAAAACGCAGGCGGCGCTCCTCCCCTTCCTCGAAGCAGACGGGATTCCCGTCGTCACCGGCTACGTTGCCGCGACGGCGAAAGGCATTCCCACAACACTCGGCCGCGGCGGATCGGATTATTCCGCGACGATTTTGGGCGCGGCGCTCGATGCAAGCGAAGTGATCATCTGGACGGACGTGAACGGCGTGTTGACCGCGGACCCGCGCATGGTTCCCGACGCGGCCACGCTCGACGAAGTTTCCTACGCCGAAGCCGGCGAACTCGCTTTCTTCGGCGCAAAGGTCCTTCATCCGATGACGCTGCGCCCGGTGATCGAAAGCGCGATCCCCGTGTGGATTCGCAACAGTTTTCAGCCGCAGATGGCCGGAACAAAAATCACGCACTCCGTGCGGCCCGCGCCGCAAGGCGTAAAAGCCGTCACGGCGACGCGCGACGTCGCCATGATCGCCATCGCCGGTCCCGGCATCATTGGCGTCCCGGACATTGCCGCGCGCATTTTCACGGCGAGCGCGTCGGTGCACGCGAATATCGTGATGATTTCGCAATCGTCCTCGCAGGATAGCATCTGCTTCGTCGTGCAGGCCGCCGACGCGGCGCGCACGGAAGAGGCCTTGCGGAATGCGCTGTACGAAGACGTGCACCAGCACGACCTCGAACACATCAAAGTGAATCGCAATGTGGCTATCGTCGCGGCGGTCGGCGAGAACATGGCCGGAACACCGGGTATCGCGGGCCGCGTCTTCAGCACGCTCGGCAAGGAAGCGATCAACATCATCGCCATCGCGCAAGGCTCGTCCGAATACAATATTTCTTTCCTCGTGGAATCGGGCGGAATGGAAAAGGCCGTGAAGGCGCTGCATCAGGCCTTCGGCCTCGGGCGGCAGGAAAAAGGCGACGGCGCGCGCACCGTCGCTCAGGTGACCTCTTAGCTGATTAGGGCAGCGTGAACTCGAACAATGTATCAGACGTGGGGGCCCCGCCGCATCCGATCGCGCCCCCTGCAAAGTATGCATGCACCCCGATCGCGCCTGCGCCGAATCCGTTCCGTACTTCTGGGATTGGCGCGAGGGTCATCCACTTGTCGGTCTTCGGATCGTAGGCTTCGTTTTCCGTAAAACCTTCTCCGCCCCCGCCTGCCTTCGGGTGCCTGCATTCTCCGCCTACGTAAAGAATCAGCCCGTGATAGTAAACGATCGCGCCGCCACTTCGCGCCGTCAGCAGCGGCGCCGCCGACTTCCAAGTATCTGTCTTCGGATCGTAGACGTCATGGAGTGTAACCAAATCCGTGTATCCTGCCGTGCGGCCGCCGATGACGTGAATTTTGCCGTCGACGGCGATCACGCCCGCGTGGTCTCGCGCCGTGGGAAGCGGAGCGGCTTTGCTCCATTTTCCAGTCGAGGGATCATAAACCTCGTGCGTCTGGACGGTGACTTGATCGAGGCCGCGCCCGCTAATCGCATGGAGTTTTCCGTCCACAAAGGCCGTGCCAACGGATGCGCGCGGGCTGCTGAGTGGAGGAAGCGCGCGCCATTTGTCGGTTGCGACATCGTACTCGAATGCAATATCCATGGCACCGGTGTGCGGAACTCCCGTAAAGCCGCCGAGCACGTAGATTTTTCCGTTTCCGGCGGCGACGCCCGGATGGCTCGTCACGTGCGGCATCGGAGCAAGGTCGCGCCAGCGATTTGCCGCCGGATCGTATTCAGTGAGGAGGTTCGTGGCCGGCTCTCCATTCGATTCGCCGGCGATCACGTAAATCGTGTTGCCCAGAGTCACAGAGCCCACTTCAAAGCGCTTCGTGGGGAGTGGCGCCTTCGTCGACCAGGTTCCCCTTGGGGCGGCCGATTGCGACCACAACAACCCTCCGAATGACAAACCTGCAAGCAAGAAGAAGCAGGACACCGCAATCCAGCGCCGAGCGGAGTGAGCTCGATTCATCTTGACCTCCCAGGCATCACGTTAGCTCACTTCACAATTTAAGCAAACAGTTAAAATGCGAGGCTCGCTGGAGTGGCGCAGGCTTCAGCCTGTGGGTTTTCTGGTTGAGCAAGGACCAAAACCCACAGGCTGAAGCCTGCGCCACTAATCACCTGCACGCGAAATGATTTCGCGTGCGAAAATATGCGCGTTGAATAATCAGGCGCGAACAAATGTGGTATTGCCGGGATCGGCGGCGGGCGCCACTTTAGCGCGCCCATTTGCAGCAAGGTGTTCGAGGATAAGATAAATGCTTTCGGCGGATTCGGCCGCCCCGGCCGCCGCGGCAATCTGACCGGCCGTCTGCGGAGTGCTTGAAAGCGCTGCATGAGCTTTGGCCTGGAGGCTGAGCACGGCTGCCGCCGCCTTCTTCCCTGCTTCCACGCCCGGCTGGTGATACGCGTTGATGTGGATCAGCGAGGCGTAGAGGCCGACCGCGCGCTCGAACAAGGCGATCAGCGCGCCAATCGTGCGCGCATCGACTCGGCGAATCGTAATCGTCATGGACTGGCGGTCGTTTCCGTACAGCGCTTCGCGCGTGCCGACGAGGAACCCGTGCAGATAATCTCCCGCAGTCACGCCGGGCTCGACTTCCACCGGCGAGCCGCCGGACTCGAGAACGCGCACGAACGTGACAAAGAAATTGTTCACGCCGTCGCGCAACTGCTGCACGAAGGCATGCTGGTCGGTGGACCCTTTATTTCCGTAGACCGCGATTCCCTGTTCTACGCGGCGGCCATCGAGATCGAGCTGTTTGCCGAGCGATTCCATCACCAGTTGCTGCAAATAGCGGCTGAAGAGGAGCAGGCGATCCTTGTACGGAAGAACGACGAGGTCTTTCTTTCCTTTCCCGCCCGTCGCCACGTACCACATCAAGGCCATCAGCGCGGCGGGATTGCGCCGCGTTTCGTGAACGCGCGTGGCGGCGTCGCAGGCCGCCGCTCCGGCGAGCATGCGGACAATGTCGATCCCCTGCAAGGCCGCGGGAAGCAGGCCCACCGCTGAAAGCTCGCTCGTCCGGCCGCCGACCCAATCGAACATGGGAATGCGCGCGAGCCACGCTTCCGAAACCGCTTGCTTGTCCAAGTGCGAGCCGGCCATCGTGACCGCAACCGCGTGGCGCGCGAAATTCAAATTCGCGGCTCGGTAGGCCTCTGCGACGACTATCATGCCGTTGCGCGTGTCGGGAGTCCCGCCGCTCTTGCTGGTCACAATGACGAGCGTCTCCGAAAGTAGCCCCTTCAGCGTTTCCAGCATGCGCGCGATGCCGTCGGGATCGGTGTTGTCGATGAAATGTATTTTCATGCGGTCGGTAGAAGGTTCCCCGAGCGCATCGCCGACGAACATCGGGCCGAGCGCCGAGCCGCCGATGCCAATCGCGAGCACCTGCGTGAATCGTTCCGCCCTGGGCGGTTTGATTTTGCCTGCTTGCACGCCAGCGGCAAATTTTTGAATGGATTCCACGGTGCCGGTGATTTCCATTGCGATTTCTTTCGTGGGAGCAAGTTGCGGCGCGCGCAGCCAGTAGTGCCCAACCATTCTTTTTTCGTCAGGATTGGCGATTGCGCCGCTTTCCAGGGCGTCCATGTCCTCGAACGCTTTTTGCATGGCGGGTTCCATCGAGGCAAGGAATGCTTCGTCGAAATGCATGCGGCTGATATCCAGCGAGAGGTCGAGAGATTCGACGCGGCAAAAGTACTGGCGGTAGCGTTTCCAGAGTTCCGGTGAGTCCATGGAGTCTCCCTGGTTTTAGTAGCACAGGCTTCAGCCTATGGGTTTTGGTACCTGCAAGGACTAAACCCCACAGGCTGAAGCCTGTGCTACTTAACCCCTATCGCTTCGCGGATTGAATTTGTTCTTTCGCCGAGGCGACGACGTTCTCGACGGTGAAACCGAAATGCTTCTGGAGCGCCTTGATGGGCGCGGAGGCGCCGAAACTGTGCATGCCGATGCTGCGGCCAGAAATTCCGACGTAGCGCTCCCAGCCAAACGTGGCGGCCATTTCGACCGATACGCGCGCCTTCACTCCGGGCGGCAATACCGAATCGCGATACGCTTGATCCTGCTTCTCGAAAAGTTCCCACGACGGCATGCTGACGACGCGTGCCTGGATCCCTTCTTTCGAAAGTTGGTCGAACGCCTCGACGCACAGCGAAACTTCGCTGCCGGTGGCCAGCAGCAGCACTTCGGGGCGCGCTCCGGCGTTTTCGGCAAGCACATACGCGCCGCGCGCAAGCCCAGCGGCGGGAGCGAATCGCGCGCGATCGAGAGTGGGCAGCGCCTGGCGCGTCAATACCAGCAGCGCAGGCTCGTGCTGAAGCTGCATGACCACCTTCCACGCTTCGACCACCTCATTGGCGTCCGCCGGGCGCAACGTGATCAAGCCGGGCGTGGCGCGCGCGATCGCGAGATGCTCGATCGGCTGATGGGTAGGCCCATCTTCGCCGACGCCGAGCGAATCATGCGTCAGAATGTAGATGACTGGAATTCCCATGATCGCGCTCAACCGCATGCCGCCGCGCATGTAATCGGTGAATACGAAAAAGGTGGCGCCAAAAGACCGCACCTTGGTGAGGCTCATCCCGTTGATGATTGCGGACATGGCGTGCTCGCGTATGCCGAAATGCAAATTCCGGAACGAATAGCTGCCGGATTGAAATCCGCTCGCGGGCTCGAAAGTGAGCAAGGTCTTGGTCGAGGGCGCGAGATCGGCGGAACCACCAATCAGCCACGGAACGTTTTTCGCAATTGCGTTTTCGACTTTTGCGGAAGAGTCGCGCGTGGCCAGTCCCTTCGCATCGGCGGGGAAGGACGGCAAATCCTTGTCCCAGCCATTCGGAAGCTGCCGGTGCTCCATGCGCGAAATTTCGTCGGCCAGTTCGGGATATGTGGAGCCGTACTCGCCGAATCGCGCGGTCCAATGATCGCGCTCTGTTTTTCCCCGGACGCCGATTCCCTTCTGGAAATGTTCATAGACGCCGTCGGGGATGAGGAATTTTGCGTCCTCGGGCCAGCCGTAGACGCGCTTGGTCAGCTTGACTTCCTCTTCGCCGAGCGCCTCGCCGTGCGCGGCGGCGGTGTCCTGCTTGTGCGGCGAGCCCCACCCGATGTGGCTATTCACGATGATGATCGTCGGCCGGTCGCTCGTTCCGAGGAACGTGCGGAAGCCGGAGCGAATCATGTCCAGGTCGTTGGCGTCGGGAACGTGCACGACATTCCAACCGTAGGCGGCAAATCGCGCGGCCACGTCCTCGGAAAACGCCAGCGGCGTGCCGCCTTCGATCGTGATCCGGTTGCTGTCATAGATCCAGCACAGGTTGGAAAGTTTGAGGTGCCCGGCGAGCGAAGCGGCCTCGCTGGAAATTCCCTCCATCATGCAGCCATCGCCGCCCAGTGCGTACACGTTGAAATTGTAGATGTCTTCAAACCCGGGCTGATTATATCGTGATGCGAGCCATTTCCCGGCGAGCGCCATCCCCACGCTATTCGCATAGCCCTGGCCGAGAGGGCCCGTCGTCGTCTCGACGCCGGTGGTCAGGTGCGATTCCGGATGGCCGGCGCAGCGGCTTCCAAGCTGCCTGAAATTCTTGATGTCCTCGAGCCGGACGGCGGGACCATTGAGAATTTCGAGGTTCTTTCCCGCCTCCTTCACTCCCGCCAGGTGCAGTACTGAATACAACAGGATGGAAGCGTGCCCCGCGGAGAGAACGAAGCGGTCGCGGTTAGGCCAAATCGGATCGCTCGGATCGTAGCGCAGAAATTCCTGCCACAAGCAGTAGGCCAGCGGCGCCATCGCCATGGGCGTGCCGGGATGCCCGGAATTGGCTGCCTGCACGGCGTCCATGGAAAGAGTGCGGATCGTGTTGATGCAGAGCATCTCCATCGGAGTAGCGGCGTTATGAATGGAAGCACTGGTGTCGGTCACGCTCATAGTCGCTCCTTGGGGTCGCGAGGCGCCAAACAACGGCCCCTGCCTGACTAAACCACTACTTTAACGCAAAGCCTGAATTGTACGACAGGGAGAATCGCACAAAGCGCAGGCACAAAGATTAAAGACTATTAACAATCACAATCGAGCCCGGCAATTTCGGGTCATGTCCTAATTTGATTTCCTTCCCTGAAGCAGTGATCGTGGCCGTACACTCATTCAATTAACGGAGGCAGGACGATGCGGATCGACCTAGAGGATACGCGAGTCGGTGGATTCAACTTCGAGTTGCTTCGAGTCTTGAGCAGCCAAGCAAGCGAGGGATCCGCTATCGGCGAATGTGTCGCAGCTATGAAGGAAGTTCGCAAGAATGACACAGAAAGCTGGACCGTCGCCTGGAACTCCTTGGCCGACAGGACCGCCGATTCTGCCGAACGCTTCTTGCAGGCGGGGCAAACAGTAAGCGCTAGAGGCGCCCTTTTCAGGGCCAGCACGTATTATCAAGCTGCCGTTTTCTATGTGAGGCTCGAGGACCCGAGGTTTGTGCGCCTGAGCCTTCGCAGTCAGGAACTAGGGAGGCAAGCGGCGCGGCTCTGCAACCCGCCGGTCGAGGTCCTGGGAATCCCCTACGGACACTACAGGCTACCCGGCTATTTCCTTAGCGGTGGGCCGGGCAGGCGTCCCACGTTGATAGCCGTAGGCGGATTCGATTCTACGGGCGAGGAGTTAATCCACCACATCGGCTTTGCCGCAGCCGAGCGCGGATGGAACTGCCTTATTTTCGAAGGCCCGGGTCAGTGGAGCGCCCTGCGTGATAATCCGGCGTTACTTTTGCGGCCCGATTATGAGGTGCCCGTGAAAGCCGTCGTCGACTATGCAGTATCCCGCAATGATGTCGACATTTCGCAACTCGCGCTCATCGGCTACTCACTGGGTGGCCTCTTGGCCATTCGTGCAGCGGCTTTTGAGCCGCGGATCCGCGCCTGCATAGCCAACCCACCGGTGATCGATGTCGGGAACGCCATCCGGGCGGTCTGGCCGGCGGCGCTCCGGCGCAGGGCTGGCGGACTTTTCGATGTCCTTTTCGCCGCTCTCGCCCGTTACAACCTGCACGTGCGCTGGTTTTATCATCATGCCCGATGGTCGATGGGGATCCAACACCCACATGACTTCTTCGAGGCCTGGCGCCCCTTTTCGTTGCATGGCCTGGAGAAAAAGCTTCGCCAGCCGCTTCTCTGCCTTTTCACGGAGGATGAAATCGCTCAGACGAGTAAGGCAATGGTCTTAGAAACCATACAATTCTTGACCGACATCGAGGCCCCCGTAGCGATGCGCTTCTTTACAAGACGCTCAGGCGCCGCGAGCCATTGCCAGATGGGCGGATTGCACGCCGCACAGGCGAGCATTTTCGATTGGCTGGAAGGCGTTACTCGGCTAGAGCCCGCTCCTGGATCGTTATCCGTCCCTGCTGAACTAATCGACGCGCTCAAGCGTTATCACGGAAAAAGTGTTACAGATCTACTGGATCGAAAGAAGTAGATTGGGACACAACCTAACTTTGCCACCGAAGGCAGTTGGAGTATGATGCGCGGATTGCAGGAGCGTTTGGGTGTTGTGATTCCGTCGCAAACATCTTGAAGAAGATGATCGGTTGTGCCCCAAAAGGATCAGAATCGGGCAAAGGAGAGCCATGTCGAAAATCCGCAAGCCTTCCGTTTCGTCCCAAGACAACTCTGAGCAACTCTTAGGAACGCGCAAAGGTTTCAGCCGGAGGTCGCTCCTGAAGAGCGCCGTGGGCGCGACGGCCGCGGGCTTTGCCGACACGATTGGCGCGCGTGCTCAGGTGCAAGGACTGTATACCTCCAACGAGCCTCCGGAAATTCCCCTGGCCCTCGGCTCGCTGACGTTTCTCGACAAGAAACAATATATCCACAACATGGAAGTGATCTCCCATCTGTCCGGCGCAACAATCAGCGGCGGAGAACCGCTCATGGCCATGTGGGCCAAGGGCAAGCAGCGATTATTGCCCGCCGGGGGAGACTTTATCGACGTCAGCGAAGCCAAGAATCCGGTCGCGCTGAATAAGAAACGCGTGATTCAAGGCAACGGCCCGGTCGTTTACAACACGAAGCTCAAGAAATGGATCATGATGTGCACCGCGGCGCAGCCGCTTACCGGCGCGACGCCTCAATATCCGCACGGCCAGTATGACAAGGAATTGCGCGACAAGGTTCTGGCCTTCAAAGGGCTCCGCGGAATCCGCAACTACGACATCACCGACCCCACCAAGCCGAGCATGCTGCAGGAGTTCAACACCGGAGAAAAAGGCAACGGCACGCACCACAACTTTTACGATGGCGGAAAGTACGCCTATCTCGATTGTGGATGGGATGAAACGCTGCGCCTGGAGAATCACCAGCGCCCCTACAGCAATGCGCTCATGATCGTGGACATGTCCGATCCCGCCAACGTGCAGGAAGTTTCCAGGTGGTGGGTCCCCGGACAAAAATTGGGCGAGGAAGAAGAATACAAGAAATATCGCTTCGCCGGAGACCACACCTCCTGGACCGGAAATCACGGCGCGATCACCGTGCCCAAGCGCGTTGAAGACGGCGGCACGATCGGCTACGGCGGATTTGGAGCCTTCGGTTTTTACGCCATGGACTTGTCCGACATAAAGCACCCCAAACCCTATGGCCACATGCAATATGAATTCGACACCTTCGGAACCATTCCGTTCCACACGTGCTATCCCGTCATAGCGGACGCAGCCCATCCCCGGCTTCTGAACAAGGTTGTCGCCGTGCACGAAGCTCTCGAAGCGGATTGCCGGGAAAACTATCACACGCCCTACATGATGGACGTGAAAGATCCAAAAAATCCCAAGATCATCGGCTTCTTCCCTCGCCCCGCGTCGCCTCCCGATGCTCCGTACACGGACTTCTGCTTCGCGCGCGGACGTTTTGGTTCGCACAACACGCAATGCTGGCTCGCGCCCGGCACGTCCAATCCCGCGCTCATCGTGATTGCCTGGTTCAATGCCGGCGTACGCGTTTTCGATATCTCCAACCCCACCGAGCCGAAAGAGGTTGCGTGGTTCGTGCCTCCTCTCGAGGGCGAGATCAATAACTATGATTCCTGGTGGCGCGGGACGACGGAGAATGTCTTTGTCGAGTTCGACCGAAACCTGATCTGGATCGGGACCCACGAAGGATCGTACTGCCTGTCCTGCCCCGCACTGGGCAAGGCGATAACCGAACCCACCAAGATCCAGAAATGGTCGATCCCGCACTGCAATGTCGGATGGGACGACCAAACCGCCCGCAGCTTTTATTTTGGACGATCGCTGAGCCAGATGGGGTAGATGCGCGGGTAGCACAGCCACTCTTGGCTGTGCGGTTTTGTAATTCGCGCGGATGCCATCGATTCAGCTACGATAGTGGCAACCGCACAGGCAGGAGTGCCTGTGCTACTTTAAACTGCTCCGAAAGGATGATCTCCAATCGGGCCGAGAAAAAACATGCCAAATGAAATTTCACGCAGGAAATTCACGCACGGCCTGATGGCCGCGGGCGGAGCGCTGCTCATCAGCCGTCGGGCGCGTGCGGCGGAATTTGAATTGCGCCAGTTCCATAACCAGCCGGCCGACAGTCCGCTGGACAAATGGCTCGTGCAAATGTGGGACGCCGTAAAAACCGAAACGAACGGGCGCGTGCAGGTTCAAACTTTTCCGGACAACAACAAGATCGCGGGAGGAGATCCGGCCGCGCTCAATATGGTGGTCAGCGGCGAATTGGATTTTTTCACCTTGAATGGCGGCTCCATCGGGAATCTAGTTCCGGCGTCAAACGTGCAAGGACTCCTTTTCGCTTTTCGCACACCGGCCCAGGTGTTTGAGTCGCTGGACGGCGATCTGGGCGATTATTTGCGGGAAGAGATGAAAACCAAAGGCATCTACGCGGTTCCAAAAGGGTGCTTCGACAACGGATTCCACCAGATTACTTGCTCGACCCGGCCGATCCGCACGGTGGAGGATTTGCAAGGGCTGAAGATTCGCACACCCGACGCTCCCATCTACGTGGAGGCCTGGAAAGCGATGGGCGCTTCGCCCGTCGTCGCCAATTTTAACAAGCTGTACGAAACCTTGAAAAATGGCACAGCCGAGGCGCAGACCAACCCGCTGGCGGTCGCGGAATTTCTAAAACTTTACGAAGTGCAGAAATATGTGAGCATGACCAATCACGGCTGGTCCGGATTCAATCTGCTTGCGAACTGGAAGCTATGGCAGCGCTTCCCTGCGGACGTGCAAGGGATCATCGAGCGAAACGTTGTCAAATTCGTTCGCTTGCAGCGGGAAGAACTGAGCGCCCTCAACACCGAATTTCGTACCAAGCTCGCCACTCAGGGCATGACCTTCAACGAAGCGGACACTTCCTCGTTCCGTCCCCGGCTGACGTCCTATTACGCGCATTGGAAAGAAACGATTGGAGCACGCGCCTGGGGTTTGCTCGAAGCGCATGTCGGCAAGCTGGCTTGATCTTGTGGCGCCAGCGTCCCGCAGGCGTTTCTGCGTTGCGTGCCGATCAGAAAGATCGCCGGCGAGACGCCGGCGCTGCGACAACCCTGCGCTCTTCGTTGAAAACCACACTTAAAATACGAGGCGGTGTCCCGCGCAAAGATTACCTCCCGGCCGGAAGCGCATTCGGCGGCGGTTCGTTCTGATAACGGAAGGGGAGGCGCAATTTTCGCGCAACTTCCGGCCAAAATTCCCGAAGCTCGTCATATCCGATGTCCAAGGCGACGTCGAAAGCAATATTCTGAGCCGCGGGCCCAACGCCGCGCCGCGCTCCTGGATGATAGAGGTTGCTGACCGATACTGCGCTGACTTCTCCCATCCATTCGGAAAAGTTAAACATGGGCGTGCCATTGTCCCGGTACGCCACCACGGAGTGAGCCACGGCGTGCAGGAAACGCCGCCCTGCCGGGCCTTCTCCCAACCGGTAGTACCGCGGGTCTTCGGAAAAAACACTGGGATAAGCAAACTCCTTGAAAAATCCGAACTGAACTTCATCGGTATAACTTGCGGCTAGCCGCTTGGCATATCCCTTCCCGCCCTGGCCAAACGGCGCGTCATCATTCTTTGCCTGTGAAATCCCCGCGTCGAACCCAGCGCCCACGATCGTTTCAGGATCAATGGAATCGTTAAGGAACAAAAAGAATTTGTCTTTGATTTCAAGCGAGCAAAGGACAATGCCTTGCTTGTAGTGGGGAAGGTGAACTGACTGCCGGTCGAGTTTTCTGGTGAGGGTGCCCACGACCTTCTGGAAGGGCCCGTTGTAATCCTGCAATTGAACCATCGGCGGCGGCTGGACGCACTGCCCCGATGAGTTCAGGACGACCTGTCCGGGCACTTCAGCCGGGGAGGCCGGCGGCTGAGGATTTGGCGGAGTCTCCTGCGCGCGGACCGGGACACTCCCGGCTAGCGCGGCGACGAGGACCAGTCCCAACGGCACAAGACAGACGCAAACCTTTGACGCCGATCGGATCGAACAGGAACGATCGACCCCGCTAAAGTCCTTTCGTAAATCCATGCTCCCAAGAAAGATCACAGTGACGATTATCACTTAACCGTCAGCGTGACGGTAGTGGGGACTGTTGTATTTCCCGACATCGCGTTCACAGTTATCATGTAGTTTCCCGCGGGAGTTCCTGTACCAGTGTTGACCTGTGGACCAGACGAGCCTCCGCCGCCTCCGCTGATTCCGCAGGCCGTAAGGCCCGACGCCACGGCGAGTAGCAATAAGATCAGCAAGAGTGGTGCGAGGCGCCGGGCGGAGCCGCGCAGCGCCCCAAGTGCAAACCACATCATCCCGATGGCCAGTTCCGCTCCCAACAACAAAGGCGCATACGGCCATTCACCGAAGGTAACTAACACGAAGGAACCTGACGAGTGCGGTGTCGTGGCAATCGCAAGCATCACGTTCGTGCCTGCGCTCCCTGCGGGGACATTCGTTGGCGTGAAAGTTGCTTGCGCGCCTGGAGGAAGCGGCGAGGTGGAAAACGTGACAGCCCCGTTGAGCGTAAGCTGACCCTTCGCAGGGGCAAGCATCAGGCTAAAGTTGGCCGTTTGGCCAGCTGGAACCGTGGCGCTCTGAGAGGTTGCGCTCACATTGAAGTCCGCCACAACAGACAGCAGTAGCGGACTCGTGGTCCCGCCACCGGGGTTCGGATTGTTCACGGTAACGTTCAACATCCCAGTGTGTGAGAAGTCGCTTAGGGGCAGGGCTGCGGTAAGGGAGGTCGGGCTCACGAATGTAGTGGTACGCGGATTACCATTCACTTGAACGGTGGAACCCTGCACGAAATTCGCGCCCGTAACGGCAAGTGTGAGCGCCGCGCTCCCAGCGGGTACGCTAGACGGCGAAATGCTGGTGGCTGCCGGGACGGGATTGACGGGATTATTGACGGTAAACGACACTGCCACGGATGGATTTCCACCGGAATTTGCCACGGTTACGAGCGGCGTGCCCGCGACGGCAATCGCGCTCGCGGGAATATTCACCTGCAATTCCGTAACGCTCAAAAACGTCGGGGTCAACTGGCTTCCACCAAAGGTAACGATGGAATTCGTCGTGAAGTTGTTGCCCGTCAGAGTCAGCGTGAACGATGGCCCACCGGCAGTCGCGCTGGCTGGACTCAGAGCCCCGACCACCGGCTGAACGTTCGCAGCCAGAATTGTCAAAGTGACGGGATTGGTCGTTTCATTTCCGCCGGCGCCGCTCGCGGGATTTGTCACCGTGATCGTCGCTGTGCCTGGATTTGCAATGTCGCCGGATGAAATGGCAATCGTAAGTTGCTGCGCGTTCAGGAACGTCGTCTGCCGGGCCACGCCGTTGTAATTCACGACCGAATTGCTGAGGAAGTTTGAACCGACCACCAAAAGCGTGAATCCAGCCCCACCGGCCACCGCACTTGACGGGCTAATACCTGAGAGGACAGGAGCGGAATTGGAAGCGGCCACAGGGGGTACGTAGAATTCGACCTGCGTGACACTGGCTCCCCCGGCGACCAGGACTTCGCCGTTTGCAAGCAACTTGAGCGTCGGGCTTGACCGGTAATATTGCACGGAGGCGGAGGCCGTATAGGTTTCCGAGGCCGGATCGAACAAATACGTCGGATAGAAATTGCTCGTAGCGAATACTTGACCATTCGGAAGGAGGGCAAATTTGTAGTCCTGCAGTATGGCGTCTAGATTGACCAACGAGCTGATGGTCGAAAGGGTATTCAAGATGGGATCGAAGATCGTTTGACTGTCAGCAAGAACTCGCCCATCAGCCAGTAGGACTGAGTCAAACGGGGAGATCGTTTGCTGCTCGATGAGACTCCGCAGACCCACCTGGGTGAAGAGACCCGTGCTTGGATCATATACGTCGTCAGGCCCAACTCCATTTCCGGGACTTCCGGCTTGAGTAATACCATCCGCAATCAGGACACGTCCATCGTTCAGCAAGGTTGCCGTATGGTTGTATCTCGGCCCGGACATGTTTCCTGCCAAGGTAAATGTTTCCGCCGTGGGATCGTAAAGCTCGACGGTTGAAGTGTCCTGCTGGCCTGGAATTTGGCCTCCGGCAATGAGAACCTTGCCATTCCGGAGCAGCGTGGCAGTGTGGTACGTGCGCGCGAGATTTGGGTTTGACGACGTCGGACTAAAGGTTCCGGTCGTCGGATTGAATAACTCCGCGGTGGGACTGCCGCCGCCGACAATTAGAACATTTCCATCACTCAAAAGTGTTGCTGTATGTCCAACACGTCCTTGAGACATCGAACCGGTAATTGAAAACCTACTGGTAGCCGGATCGAAAATCTCGGCGCTGGAATTCACTTGAAAAGTCGCGTTCTCCCCACCCGTCAGAAGCAGTCGACCGTCAGCCAGCGGCGTCGTGGCATGCCCTGTCCGCGGCACGTTCATGAAAACGCTTTGACTGGTGAAGACTCCCGCACTCGGGTCATAGGTTTCAATACTGCTTAGAAACTGGACAAAAAATCCCCCCGCAATTAAGACCATGCCGTTCGGAAGCGCCGTCGCGGTGGGAGACCACCTCGTTTCTCCCAGGTTGCCGGTCAGGCTGAACGTTCCGCTCTCCGGGTCATATAGCTCCGCGGTGTTCGGGGAAGAGTTTCCTCCAGCGATCAGAACTTTGCCGTTCAACAGCAAACTGGCAGTGTGGAACTGGCGTGAAAGGTTCAAGCTCCCCGTCGACGCAAATGTCCCTGTGGAGGGATTGTAGATTTCGGCGGCCGGTAATTCCGTCGCCCCAGCCGCACCTCCTGCGATCAATACATTCCCATTCTGCAATAGAGTAGCGGTGAAGGAAGAGCGCGGATGGACCATCGCTCCCGACTGCGTGAATAAACCCGTAGTGGGATCGTAGAGCTCCGCGAAGCTATTCAAAGTCGCCCCGTCAGTGCTCCCCCCTGCGACCAGGACCTTTCCATTGTTCAATAGAATCGCAGCGGCGCCGACGTACGGTGTAGCCAAATTGCCCGTGGTGGGACTGAAGGTTCCGGAATTCGGATCGTACAACTCGGCTGTATTGAAGTCGACGCAACTCGAACTACAGTTCTCTCCGCCCGCAATCAGAACCTGACCGCTTGAAAGCAATGTCGCCGCATGGCCACTTCGGGCAACACTCATGCTCCCGGTGGCAGTAAAGGTTCCAGCGAGAGGATCGTAAAGCTCCGCGGATGCAGTCGCTCCACCCGATGCTTGCCCTCCCGCAAAGAGAACCTTCCCGTTCTGCAGAAGAGTAGCTGTCTCAGAGCAACGACCGATGACCATACTTCCCGTAGGAGTGGAAGTCGAACTAGCAGGGTTGTAGATTTCAGCTTGGCTACTTGAAGAACCCGCGCTGGGTATGCCGCCGCCGGTATAAAGCACTGTGCCATTTGTGAGAAGTGTGGCCGTGCATGGATCAGGGTTTAGCAGGCCCGTCTGGACGAATCCGGGTAAGGCTACGGCTGCGGTGGCGCTCTGCGTTGGATCCGCGTTGCTGGTGGCGATGACGTGATAGACGCCCACGGCTCCCGGAGCCAAATACAGTCCTGAGCCGGAGATGGTCCCCCCCGCCGCCCCCTCCAGAATCGTCCAGGTTACAGACGTGTCGCTTGCGCCCGTGACCGTCGCCGCAAACTGCTGGCTTCCGTTCGTGGGAAGATTGACGGATGAGGGCGATATCGTGACTGAAACCGCAGCAAATGCGCGAGCCGGTGCCAGGCTAAGGATCGCCGCGAGAAGGATCAAGCCTGCCTGCATCTGAGCGCGGCGCTTCTTCAGCGAACCAATCCTCCGGCAAGTGACTGCCGCTAGAGTTGCATACACGAGAGCCTCCCGTTCGGCGGTCAGCGGGGCTGGGAACAAACGCCCATCGCGGACGCAATAGGCCCTATCGCCCACACATGGAAAATTTCGTCAGCTTCTAATCATGCGACTTGGCAAACACCCAGGATACCGGAACAGCGTCCCGATCCGCCGGGATTACTGTGTCCATTGGCGGCATAATGTGTCATGAAACGTGACACATTGTCAACCCCCGCGGCAGAGGGGCGGACACTCTACTTGCCCTCCTCGTGCTTCTATTCATTTCGCCAAATTGAATTCGTGCCAGTGAAATTCAAAGGACGCGTCGCGATGGGCCAGCAAGTAAGAGACGCTGTGTCTGCCCGGGTAGAGGTGGAATTCGTGGGGAATTTTGAGGGAATCGAGCGTTTCGTGCAGCTCGCTCGCTGCTCGGTAAAAGCCATATGCATCTTCCGTGCCGCAATCGAAGTAAATTTTCATTCTTAAGAGCCCGGCCGCATTCTTCCGCGCCAGCACAAATGGGCTGTTCAGATCCCAGAATTTCCGATCGATCGGATTGCCAAAAACATTTGCGAGCAGCTCCGCCGCCAGATTCCCCGATGACGCGCCGGCACTCACTCCCTGGGGTGGTGCTCGCATCAAAGCCCCGCTGTGCGCGCTGACCGAACCGAACAGCTCCGGATGCGCAAACGCCATTCGCAGCGCACCGTACCCGCCCATCGAAAAACCTGTAATTCCGTGCGCCGCACGCTCCGTCCGAACCCGATAGGTGTGTTCGACAAACGGAATGAACTCGCGGAAGAAAAAATCGCTGTAAGGAGTTTTGCCGTCCCGTGAGTTGACGTAAAACGTGTCCGACCCGTCCGGCGCCACGACCAGGAATTCGCCTACCGTGTGATCCCGGCGCAAATCCTGCAAGCTGGTCCACTCCCCGTCCAGAGCGATCGACTGCTCGTTCCCGCCGAGACCATGCAGCAGGTACAACACGGGATATTTTCTTGTCTTTGCATCCGCCACCGAATAGCTGGCAGGCAGATAAACGCAATATCGCACCGAGGAGCGAAGAAGGGCGCTATGGAACGCGCGGCAGTCCGCGCGTTCCTGCGAGTGCGCGCTGACGGCAGCCAAAAGCACCAGGAACAAAAACCCGGCAATGCGTCCCGAACGGTGAATCTGACGAGAGGAGAACATAAACAAGAAGTCTCCATTGTATGGGTGCCAGCTCGCTGGAACAAGGGTACTTAACTGGGCTGTTCGCCGTCTTACAGAATCCTTATGAGCTGTGCACGACTTCCTAACTCGGAAAGTTGCATGATTCGCTTGTAAGACGGGGACTAAACGCGTGATTTGCAAGACAGCAAAAGCGATTAATGGCACTACGCGGTGGGGCGTTGGAAAGTTCCGTAAGGTACTCAGCCGGCGCCGAAAGGGGGTCCAATGGCCATGATAATCTTTTTTGTTCTGAATGGCTTGGGCGTCATTTTTCTGCTCTACGTGCTGGCGAACTTCTGGAAAGAGGGGCATCGGCCAGAGAGCGATGTCGGGAAGTATGCGACGGACTTTCGGCAGCGGGACTGGGCTGACGTGTTCGTCCTGACGCACCCGATTTCCCACAGCGCCCAAGGCGGCGTCTCCGTGATTCCGTTTCAGGCGCGCGACCGATACAGTGACAAACCGGCTCGCAGTGCGGCCTCATCTGTGACGCAGGAAGCGCCCGCAAGACGGTTTTCCACAAGGTAAGTTGAGCCGGACCCGGCGCATCGGGGTATGATGCGCCGGGAGCAGTCAAGGAAGGATCGCGATGCTGGACACGATTTTTGCCATCTCGACGCTGCTATTTTTTGTGCTATCCGTTCTGTACGTGAAATTCTGCGATGGATTGAGGTAAGGAAGATGCTCGATACGGTCGTATCGCTGGCGGTGTGTGCGGGTTTGCTGATCTATCTAGTGTACGCGATGCTGCGTCCGGAAAAGTTCTGACCATGACAAACAACGGCTGGTTCCAAATCCTGTTCTTTCTGTTGGTGGTGCTCGCGCTCACGAAACCGCTGGGCTCGTTCATGACGCGCGTATTCAACCGGGAGAAAACTTTCCTCGACCCGGTCATGCGTCCGATCGAGAAGCTGGTGTACCGGCTGACGGGCGTCGATGAAACCAAAGAGATGCGCTGGACCGAATACGCCGGCTCGATGCTGATCTTCAGCGGCATTTCGATGCTCGTGTTGTACCTATTGCAACGCGTACAGAGCTATCTGCCGCTCAATCCGCAGAAGCTCCCCGGAGTAGCCCCGGACCTGGCATTCAATACAGCAGCGTCATTTACAACGAACACCAACTGGCAGGCGTACGTGCCGGAAGTCACCATGTCGTACCTGACGCAGATGGCGGGCCTTGCCTATCACAACTTCGTCTCCGCGGCGGTCGGAATTGCTCTGGCCATCGCCATCGTTCGCGGGATTGCGCGCCGCGAGCAGGACACTCTAGGAAACTTCTGGGTGGACATGACGCGCGCGACGTTCTGGGTGCTGATGCCGATTTGTATCTTGGGAGCGCTTCTCCTCGTCTGGCAGGGCGTGCCGCAGAATTTCAAGGCGTACGATACGGCGCAGCTGGTGGATCCTCAGACAGTACAAACAACGGACTCTAGCGGGAAGGCAACTACCCAGATCGTCAAGGAACAGACGATCGCGCAGGGACCGGTCGCATCACAAGAAGTGATTAAAGAATTGGGAACCAACGGAGGCGGCTTTTTCAACACGAACAGCGCGCATCCCTATGAGAATCCCACTCCCCTCACAAATCTCGCCGAGATGGTATTCATTTTTGCAATCGGCTCAGCGTTGACTTACACGCTCGGGAAGATGGTGGGATCTCAGAGGCACGGCTGGGCCGTGTGGTGCGCGATGGCCATTCTGTTTTTGGTGGGAGTCACAGTGGCCTATGGGATGGAAGCGCGGGGAAATCCCTTGATACAAACTCCGGCGAACCACTTGCAGGCGGCCGGCAACATGGAGGGGAAGGAGGTCCGCTTCGGCATCGCGAACTCCACTCTTTGGGCCGTGGTGACGACCGACACGAGTTGCGGCGCGGTAAATTCGATGCATGACTCTTACACGCCGCTCGGCGGAATGATTCCGCTCATCAACATGCTGCTGGGTGAAGTCGTATTCGGAGGCGTCGGCTCCGGCCTCTACGGAATCATCGTATTCATTGTCCTTTCCGTCTTCATCGCGGGATTGATGGTAGGCCGCACGCCGGAATATCTAGGCAAGAAGATCGAAGCGTTTGACGTGAAGATGGCCATGCTCACCATCTTGATTTATCCGCTCTTCGTACTGGGGTATACCGCCATCTCCCTGGTCTCGAAATTCGGCGTGTCGAGCCTTGCGAACGCAGGGCCGCACGGGCTTTCCGAAATTTTTTACGCCTACGCGGAAGCAGGCGCCAACAACGGCTCGGCGTTCGCGGGCCTGAACGCGAATACCCTTTGGTACAACACATCCATAGCCTCAACAATGCTTTTCGGACGATTCTTCATGGTGGTTCCAGTTCTGGCGATTGCCGGAAGCCTAGTCCGCAAGAAGCACGTTCCGGAATCGTCGGGCACGTTCCCTGTGACGACACCGCTCTTTACCGGCCTGTTGATCTCCGTGGTTTTGATTGTAGGCGCGCTGACCTTTTTCCCCGCTCTCAGCCTGGGCCCGATCCTCGAGCACCTGCTGATGTACGCGGGCAAGACTTTCTAAGGAAAATAAGAAGACATGACAGCCCAAGACAGGAAGAGCAAGTCGATCTGGGACGGGGAAATCGCCCGTCGAGCGACGTGGGATTCGTTTGTAAAGCTGAATCCACGGACGCTTATGAAGAACCCCGTAATGTTCGTCGTCGAGATCGGCGCGGCGCTTCTCACTGTGGAACTCGTGAGCCACGTGCTCCATCACACGCAGGGCTTCGGCTTTGAGTTCCAAATCACAGTCTGGTTGTGGTTCACGGTGCTGTTTGCCAATTTCGCCGAAGCCATGGCTGAAGGGCGCGGCAAAGCGCAGGCGGACACGCTGCGCAAAGCGCGCACGGAAACCATCGCGTATAGACTGCGGCCCGATGGCAGCAAGGAAGAAGTTTCCGGTTCCAAACTTCGCGCGGGCGACGTGGTCATCGTCATCGCCGGGCAATTTATTCCGGGAGACGGCGAAGTGATCGAAGGCGTGGCCTCGGTCGATGAATCCGCCATCACGGGTGAATCCGCTCCGGTAATTCGAGAATCAGGCGGAGATCGGTCGGCGGTCACGGGCGGCACGCGCGTGCTCTCCGATGAAATCAAGGTTCGCATCACGTCGAACCCCGGCGAGACGTTTCTCGACCGCATGATCAAGATGGTCGAGGGAGCGTCGCGGCAGAAAACGCCGAACGAAATCGCGCTGAACATCCTCCTGTGCGGGCTGACGATTATTTTCTTGCTGGCCGTGGCTACGCTGCAGCCCATGGCCATCTATTCGGGCGCGCCGCAAAGCGCCTTCGTGCTGTGGTCCTTGCTGGTGTGCCTGATTCCGACGACCATTGGCGGATTACTTTCCGCCATCGGCATCGCGGGAATCGACCGCGTCATTCAGCGCAACGTAATGGCCATGTCAGGCCGCGCCGTGGAAGCCGCAGGCGACGTGGACACGCTGCTGCTCGACAAAACCGGAACGATCACGCTCGGCAACCGGCAAGCGACGGAATTCATTACCGCTCCCGGCGTGACGGACGCGGAGCTCGCTGACGCGGCGCAGCTCGCTTCCCTGGCCGACGAAACTCCCGAGGGGCGCTCGATCGTGGTTCTGGCGAAGGAAAAGTACGGATTGCGCGGGCGGCCGCTTTCCTCCATGGATGCCACCTTCATTCCCTTCACCGCGCAAACGCGCATGTCCGGCGTCGATCTTGACGGCCGCTCGATTCGCAAGGGCGCGCCCGACTCGATCAAAAAATATGTCATCGAACATGGCGGCACAGTTCCGTCCGAAGTCGATGACGTGGTGCAAATTGTTGCCAGCTCCGGCGCCACGCCGCTGCTGGTCGCTATCAACGGCCGAATCATGGGCACAGTCCGGCTCAAGGACATCGTCAAAGGCGGCATGCGCGAACGCTTCGATCACCTGCGCGCCATGGGAATCCGAACGGTGATGATCACGGGAGACAACCGCCTCACCGCCGCGGCCATTGCGCAAGAAGCCGGTGTCGATGATTTTCTGGCCGAAGCCAAACCGGAAGACAAACTTGCGCTGATTCGCAAGGAGCAGGCCAAGGGCAAGCTGGTGGCCATGACCGGGGATGGCACCAACGATGCACCCGCGCTGGCCCAGGCGGACGTAGGTCTCGCGATGAACGCGGGCACGCAGGCAGCCAAGGAAGCGGGCAACATGGTCGATCTCGATTCCAATCCGACCAAGCTGATCGAAGTAGTGGAAATCGGCAAACAAATGCTGATTACGCGCGGCGCACTGACCACGTTTTCGGTGGCCAACGACGTGGCGAAATATTTCGCGATCATCCCGGCCATGTTCGCGGGAGCGTTCCCGGTTCTGCAGGCTCTAAACATCATGCGGCTGCAGACTCCCGAATCGGCGATCTTGTCCGCCGTGATCTTCAACGCGCTGATCATCGTTGCCCTCGTGCCGCTCGCCCTGCGCGGCGTGCAGTATCGTCCTGTGGGCGCTTCGGCGCTCTTGCGGTGGAATTTGCTCGTCTACGGCGTGGGCGGGATTATCGCGCCCTTCATAGGGATCAAGCTTATCGACATGATAATCACCAAGATTGGCTGGGCCTGAGGACCGAAGTGAGGAAACGGCTATGAAAAAACACTTTATAACTGCAATTCTGATGACCGTAGTGACGACGGTACTGCTCGGCATCATCTACCCGTTCGTGGTGACGGGTCTGGCGCAGCTGATCTTTCCGAGGCAGGCGAACGGCAGTCTCATCACCGCCAACGGCAAGCTCATCGGCTCGCACTTGATCGGCCAGCCGTTTTCCTCACCCGGGTATTTTCGCTCGCGGCCTTCCGCGGCGGGAAACGCAGGTTATGACGCGGGCAATTCCAGCGGGTCCAATCTCGGCCCCACAAATAAAATGTTGATTGACCGCATGAACGCAGACATTCAAAAGGCCCAGGCCGAAAATCCGGGTACTCCTGTCCCGATGGACCTGGTCACGACTTCCGGCTCGGGCCTGGACCCGCACATTTCACCGGAGGCCGCGGATTTCCAGGTTCCGCGGGTCGCTCGCGAGCGCAGCATAAGCGAGACCGACGTTCGCACCCTCGTCGCCAACCACACCGAAGGCCGCCAGCTCGGATTCCTCGGCGAGCCACGCGTCAACGTACTGGAATTGAATTTGGATTTAGATACGACGCATCCGATGCACAAGTAGCACAGACTTCAGTCTGTGGGGTTTCGCAAAAGAGCCCAAGCGTCGCGCGCCAGCCAAGATCAAGTGGAACCCCACAGACTGAAGTCTGTGCTACGTAAGGCTACTTCTTCTTCGGCTTGCTCGTAGCGGGACCGGCAGGCTCAAACCGGTAGCCCACCCACGGGTCCGTATGGATGTACTTGGGATGGGCCGGGTCCGGCTCGATCTTCTTCCGCAGCTGGTTGATGAACACCCGCAGATATTCCGTCTCATCGCCATAGTCCGGCCCCCAGACAGCCTGCAAGAGGCGCCTGTGCTCCAGCGGCTTGCCCTGGCTGGCCACTAGGTGGCGAAGGAGCTCAAATTCCTTCGGCGTCAAACGTACCGGGCGGCCTTGCACGAGCAACTTCCTGCGTTCGAAATCAATCTCCAGATCATTCGAAACGTACGTGGGAACAGGCTCGGCCGAAGACGTGCGCCGCAGGGCCGCGCGTATTCGCGCCAGGAGCTCTTCCATGCCGAACGGCTTTACCACGTAGTCGTCGGCTCCCGCGTCGAGCGCGAGCACCTTGTCGTGCTCCGTATTCCTTACGGTCAACATGATAATGGCGACGTCGGATTGATCGCGAATTTCGCGGCAGGTGTCGAGACCGCTTTTGCCCGGCATATTGACGTCCAGCAGGACCAACTCGGGACGCTCCTTTCGCATAAGTTCGAGCGCTTCTTCCCCGCTTCGCGCTTCCAGCACCGTATAGCCGTTGCTCGACAGCGTCGTCCGCATCACGCGCCGAATCTGCGGTTCGTCATCCACAACCAATATCGTGGGTGTGCTCATTTTTGTTCCGTCGTCCCCCTGAGGATCGGCAAGCTAAAGGAAAACACAGACCCGTGTCCCACCTGGCTGATGACCCCGATCGTCCCCCCATGCGCCTCGACGATCGCTTTGGCGATGGGCAAACCCATGCCCGTGCCCTGCACGCGATAGCGCTGGTCCGTGCCGCGATAAAATTTGTCGAAGATCAGTCCGAGTTCCGCCTCGCCGATCCCCGGTCCCTGGTCGGCCACGCTGAACTGCACGAATTCGTCCTTCTCTTCCGCA
>DATNIO010000141.1:0-3191 GCA_035604385.1 Verrucomicrobiia bacterium
CTTGGTCTCCGCGTCATTCACTGCAATCACGGGATACTTCAGCGTTCCATCCTTCGCCATGGCGCGCAGGCGGATCACGCCGGTTGTGGTTTCTTCCGTGCCGCCGATGACATCCGCGACGAGATGCTTGTGCTTGGTGAGGAGCAAAGTCACCAGGTCCGCGCCGTCGTCCATGGTCATCTGCGGTTTGTGATCCACGCAGGCGTTCAGATGCGCGTAATAGGTGGCGTTGTCCTCGCCCTTGATCGCGTACGTTGGAATCGAGAAATCCTTGATGAGCGACGCCGCCACTTCATCCTGTGTGGAGAGCGGATTCGAGGCGCACAAAACCAGATCGGCGCCGCCATCGCGCAGCGTGATGGCCAGGTTTGCCGTTTCGCTGGTCACGTGCAAGCACAAGGAGAGGCGCACGCCCTTCAACGGCTGTTCCTTGATGAATCGCTTGCGGATCAATTGAAGAACGGGCATTTGCTGATTGGCCCATTCGATTTTTCGTTTGCCCTGTTCCGCGAGGCTCATATCCCGAACGTCGCCAGCCGTGCTCTGCACCGTCTTCGTCACGCGAATTTCTCCTGTCCTTCAAGTAGCACAGCCACTCTTGGCCGTGCGCTTTTCACCGGTCATAAGTGCTGCAAAAGCCGCACAGCCAAGAGTGGCTGTGCTACGTAATTCGGCATGAATGCGTTTCGCCGTTAGCGGCGAACGGCAACTTCCTTGGCGCCAAGCCCAGCCTGGCTGCGAATCGACCCCGCTTTGTCCGTCAACTCCCACGTAAAGCCCGGACCCGATCGCCCAAAATGTCCGAACGAAGCCGTCGCGCGGTAAATGGGCCGCCGCAGATTGAGCGATTCGATGATCCCGCGCGGAGTGAGCTTAAACGTGCTGCGGATCAGGTCGGTAATCTTCTCATCCGGAATCGCGCCGGTGCCGAACGTTTCCGCCATGACGGAAACGGGATCCGCGACGCCGATCGCGTAGGCAAGCTGCACTTCAATTTTGCGCCCAATTCCCGCAGCCACCAGATTCTTCGCCACGTGCCGCGCCATGTAGCATGCCGAGCGATCGACTTTCGACGGGTCCTTGCCTGAAAACGCGCCGCCACCATGCCGGCTGTATCCGCCGTAGGTGTCGACAATAATCTTGCGGCCCGTCAGGCCGGCATCGCCCATCGGTCCGCCCACGACGAAGCGTCCGGTCGGATTGATGTGGAATTTCGTGTTCCTATCCATCAGCGATTCAGGAACCACTTTGTGGATCACTTCATCGCGCACGGCATTTTGCAGGTCCACGTTGGAAACGGATTCGCTGTGCTGCGTCGAGATGACGACGGTATCCACCCGCACCGGGCGGTCACCGTGGTATTCGATCGTCACCTGCGATTTGCCGTCCGGCCGAAAAAAGTCGACGACGCCCTGGCGGCGAACCTCGGAAAGGCGCTGCACCAGTTTGTGGGCCAGCGTAATCGGCAACGGCATCAACTCTTCCGTCTCATCGCAGGCAAAACCAAACATCAGGCCCTGATCGCCTGCTCCGCCGGTGTCCACGCCCATCGCAATATCCGGGGACTGTCGCTTGAGCGAGGAAATGACAGCGCAGGTTTCCGCGTCGAAGCCGTACTTGGCGCGCGTGTAGCCAACGTCGCGCACCACGTCGCGAGCAATGTCGGAATAGTCCAGGACCGCCTTGGTCGTAATTTCGCCCGCGACCATGACGAGCCCGGTCGTCACCAGCGTTTCGCAAGCCACGCGCCCGGCCGAGTCTTCCGTTAGCACCGCGTCCAGTACCGCGTCGGAAATCTGGTCGGCAATCTTGTCCGGATGGCCCTCGGTCACCGATTCCGAGGTAAACAGAAATTTGCGATTCTTGTCGCTCAAGCCAGCACCCCTTCTAAAATATCCGCAAGGAAAAACAGGCACATCTTATGCGCGAGAGTCCATTTTTGTCCGAATCGACGCTAACATGCGACCCCAAACCTGTCAACGAATTGGGGCCAAACGTCACGGGTCAACAGTAAATTGCAAAAATGTGAGGTTGTAATGCTCCCGGGTTTCAACCGAGCGAGCTACGAATCATCTGAAGCCTCGGCAGCGCTCCCCAGCGTCCCTTTTCGCCGCGCCATTAGAAAGATGCGAATAAACGGATCGAGATCGCCGTTCAGCACCCGATCGACGTCGCCCATTTCAAATTTCGTGCGGTGATCCTTTATCAAGCGGTAGGGCTGGAGCGTGTACGTCCGGATCTGGCTGCCGAAGCTGATGTCGCGCTTGGTGTCGTCCAGCTTGCGCGTTTCCGCCTGGCGCTTTTCGATTTCTGCTTCGTACAGGCGCGAGCGGAGCCATTTCATGGCCAGTTCGCGGTTCTTGTGTTGGCTGCGTTCGTTCTGGCACTGCACGACGATGCCAGACGCCAGATGCGTGATCCGCACCGCCGTTTCGACTTTGTTCACGTTTTGGCCGCCCGCGCCGCCCGCGCGAAAAGTGTCCACACGCACTTCCTCGGGCTTCACGACGATGTCAATCCGATCGTCAATTTCGGGAATGACAAAAACCGAGGCGAACGACGTGTGGCGCCGCGCGGCCTGATCGAACGGCGAAATCCGAATCAGGCGGTGCACGCCGCTTTCGGTGGATAGAAAACCGAAAGCATTCTCGCCTTCGACGCGCACCGTCGCGGATTTCAAACCGGCGCCTTCGCCGGGCGTGAGGTCCATGACGGTCGCCGTAAATCCTTTTTGCTCCGCCCAGCGGAGATACATGCGCAGCAGCATTTCCGCCCAATCCTGCGATTCCATGCCGCCCGCGCCGGGCTTGATGGTCATGATGGCGTTCAGGCGGTCGTTCTCGCCGGAGAGCAGCGTGACGGTTTCGAGTTCCGAAACGTACGTCTCGGCAGCGGTCATTTCTCGCTCGGTTTCCTTGAGGAGCGAATCGCGCTGCGCGGAGTCCTTTTCTTCCTCGGCCAGATGGAAATAGGTGTCGATATCGCTGGCCATGGTCTCCAGCTTCGCGTCGGAAGCGAGAACGGCCTCCGCCGCTTTGCGCTGCTGCATGACTTTCTGGGCTTGTTCCTGGTCCTGCCAGAAATCCGGCTGCGCGATTTTCTTTTCCAGGGAGGCTACGGTTTCGCGGCTGCGGGCAACGTCAAAGATAGCTCCGCACGAGTTCGATGCGCTTGCGAAGTTCTTCCTGCTG
>DATNIO010000142.1:0-10851 GCA_035604385.1 Verrucomicrobiia bacterium
TCACGCCGGTCGTTCTCCAGGGCATCGTCTCCAGCCTCCTCGGCCAAAACTCTAACCGAGGTGTAAAGGATGTCCTGGCAACGTCCGCAAAAAACTGTAAAGTATGTCATGGCACCGTACACTGAAGGCGGGCGCTACATAGTCCGTAGCCGAGCTCCCACGCAGGCCCTTCAGGGCCAAACCAAGATATTTTCTTCGGATCAACATCGGTCGCGGTGAGCGCGTGTGCCCGGATCGTCAATCATGATGATTAGGTATAGACAGGTGCGGGCGGAGTGGCAATCCGGCCGGAGGGACGCTACGCTGGACACGCGGGAATTTTTCCTCGGAGAGTGACGTCCGCCGACCATGTTTTCCGATACAACAGGCCGCAAGCTGGCGCCGATCCTTCGTTCCCCGACGCTCGCCGTCGTGGTTGCGTATGCGCTGCGGATGGCGCTGCTGTGGCTTTCGCATTACAGGGAAGCCGCTCACCCGGTGCTGCAAGTCCTGGGACTGGAGGAGGGCCGAGTCGCTTGGTCTCTCGCGAGCGGAAAAGGATTCTTTGGACCCTTCGCGGGATACGAGGCCGTCACGGCCTGGCTCGCCCCCGTGTACCCATTCCTTTGGGCCATCTGCATTCGGCTCGCGCATCTCAATTCGGAAGCATTGATTCTGCTGAGCCAAACGATGAATTGCGCGTTTTCCGCCGCGACTTGCTGGCCCATCTTCTCCATCGGAAAAAAACTTTTCGGCGAAAAGATCGGCCTGGCCTCCACATGGGCGTGGGTATTCCTGCCGTACGCGATTCTGATGCCGCTGGAGTGGGCGTGGGATCAATGTCTGGCTGCGTTCATTCTGGCGTTGCTCGTCGACGCCACTCTTCGCTTGCGCGAATCGATGTCGCCGTTTTCGTGGTCGGGGTACGGGCTGTTGTGGGCTTTGGCGGCGCTTGTGAATCCGGCGCTTTGCGGCCTGCTTCCCTTCCTGCTCGGGTGGTTGATCTTCGAGCGATGGCGGGCCGGCGTGAATTCGCCTGCGTTGTACGCGCGAGTCGCGCTGATGTTTGTTCTCGCGGTACTGCCCTGGACGATTCGCAACTACTACGCGGTGGATGGCTGGGTCTTCGTCAAATCGAATTTCGGGCTGGAGCTGTGGATCGGAAATCATCCGGCCTCTTATACCAAGGAACTTCACCCCATGTTCAGCGCCCCGGAGCGCTTTCTTCTCATCATGGAAGGCGAGGCGGGTTACAACAGGGGAAAGGAACGCATGGCCGTAGCCTACATCAAGGCGCACCCGCGCGAATTCCTAGGAAAAACCTGGAGCCGGGCTCTGGACACCTGGTCGGCCAGGCAGGATTCCTGGGCGGACGGCTGGATCGCGGCGCTTCATCTCAGCCGGGAGGACGTCTGGCTTTGTTCCGCTTTTTCCGTGCTGTCCCTCGCGGGACTAGTTCTTGCATGGCGCGCGACGGGGATGGATTCGCTGCCGCTGGCGATGTGCCTCGTCGTGTTTCCGATCCCGTACTACATCACGCATACCGCGCTGCGGTACCGCCATCCGATCGACCCGTTGATGACGATCTTCGCCGTGTACGCGGTGTCGCGTTTGTGGAGCGCTTTATCTCCGCGCCCGGCGGTGGAACCTCTGCAAACGATGACTGCGGCAAGATAAAACTCAAATCTTCTGTGAAGCGTATTGGTTAGATCCCGGGAACGCCAATCTCCCGATTGGCGGTTTGCCTCGCGCCAATCGGGAGATTGGCGTTCCCAGGCTCCATCGCCGAATCTTGTAAGACAAATGAAATAAGTTTTGCCTGCGACAGCGCTACGCGTTGCCGCCTACTACCCTTGAGTTCCCCAGGCCACGCAGTACAATCATCCCTCGCGGAGGTCACAATCACATGGAAGTTTTTCTGACTGGCGCCACGGGTTATATCGGAAGCGCGGTTGCGGAAGCGTTGCAGAAAGCGGGGCACAAAGTAACCGGCCTCGCGCGCACTCCGGAAAAGGCAAAGCAGCTTGAGGCGCGCGGAGTCCGCGCCTTCCAGGGCGACCTGCTCAAGCCGGAAAGCGTTGCCGCGCCTGCGCGCGCCGCCGAGGGCGTGATCCACACAGCCAACACCAACGATGCGAACTCGGCGCAGGCGGACGCGGCCGTCGTGCGCGCGATGCTTAAAGCACTCGAAGGCACAGGAAAACCGTTCATCTACACGAGCGGCGTGTGGGTGCTAGGATCAACCGGCGACAAAGTAGCGGACGAGCAGACGCCGTTGAATCCCACACCGCTCATCGCGCATCGTCCAGCCATCGAACAGGAAGTCCTCGGCTACAAGAGCCGCGGCGTGCGCACGATCGTGATCCGTCCCGCTTTAGTCTACGGGCGAGGAGGCAGCATACCAAGCATGTTCGCGCAGTCTGCGCGGGAGACAGGCGCGACGCGTTATGTCGGAGACGGCCAGAACCGCTGGCCATTTGTGGACGTCGATGACCTTGCGCAACTCTACGTCCTCACTCTGGAAAAAGCCGCGCCGGGATCGCTCTACAACGCGGCGCACGGCCCCTCCTACCGTGTGAGCGAAGTGGCCGAAGCCGCGAGCATCGGCGCGGGCGCCAAGGGCAAGACGCAAGCATTGCCCCTTGAGGAGGCGCGCAAAACGATGCACGCCTTTGCGGACGCGCTAGTCCTCGATCAGCAGATAAGCGGCGAGAAAGCCAAGAAGGAACTGGGCTGGTCGCCGCGCGCCGCGTCGGTGCTGGAAGATTTGAAAACAGGGTCGTACACGCGTTAGTCGAGGCCGACGATTCACACGGGCAAGGCCGATTGTGGAGTTTCAGACTACAGCGGTTCAACGCCGGAGCCGTAACGCAAATCGCAATATGAGGTGAGCAAGAACGAATGACAAAATCACTATGATGCATACTTCGCCAGCATTCAGGGATCCTTGCAATAGGTTGATCCCGGCCAAAGCGATGAGGAGGCCAAGGCCTACTGTAATCCCAGGTGATGGCATGACCTGTCCCTTTGCCACGATTGAATCCATTGAGTCATCCGGGACTGATTACTACTAGAGAATTACCCTGACTTCATTCGTGTGTCAAGCGAAGTGCCCCGTCCTTCGTTATTGAAGGGTGGGGATTTAGCCATTCTCTCCATCAATTAAGTCAATTCGTCGGATCGAGATAGCTCAACCCGCAAGCGCAGCAGTAAGCCGGCCCATGTCGGGAACGCTTTCAAGAGACTTCACGAGTTCGATGACCGTCCCGGCTTTTTGCGACGGCCATTTGGCGAATTCGGCGTTGCCGCGGAATTTGTCGGCCACTTCTTCATAGGTCATGGGATTTTCCGGACTGCCTTTGGCAGGCTCGGTGCGGCCTGAAATAATTCTTCCGTCTTTCATGTAAATTTTGAGGATGCTCTGCTCGACGAGCATGGCTTGCAGCGAAGCTCCCTGGAGTTCCAGCTTGTTGAATTCCGGGTCCACGTAATACCGCACGCGGCGGATCATGTCCTGCACGTCGGGGCGCTGCACGACCGCGTCGGTGAACGAACTGAGAGTCGCCATGCGTTCGAGCAGCAGGATGGTCATGGCATATTCCATGCTGAATTTTCCCTGCAGGCCGGTCGTGGGGTGATGCTGGAAGAGCGTCTTGTAGTTGCTCAGGTTCCCGCCGACCTCGACCTTTTCTACATCGGCGGCTTTGATGTCATTCTTCTGAATGAGGCGCAGCATCTCGTCCATCACCTGCTGCTGGATCGTGCCGCAGGGAAATCGCTTGATCAAATCTCCGGGCGAGGCGAACATCCACGGTTTTCCCAGGCGATCGACGATCACTTTCGGATCAAACCCTCCGCCGACCTGGAAAAATCCGAGTGGCGCTTCCAGAATATCCGGCGCGGCCGTCCAGCCGATGGCCGCCAGGTCGGCGGCGACGCTGCCACTCTCGCCGGCGTGCCCGGCGTGAAAAGGTTTCGTCATGGAGCCAAAATTATCGCGAAGCCCGCTGGCCTCGGACCCGGCGATCGCCAGCGCGATGGCCGTCTTCTCCGCATCCAATCCGCGAAGTTTTGCGCACGCGGCGGCGCTGCCGAAAGTTCCGATGGTGCCCGTCGTGTGATAGCCGTCCTGCTGGTGGCGGGGCGAGACCGCGTCGCCAATCTTGTTTGCGACTTCGACTCCCACATGAAATGCGAGCATCAAGTCCTTCCCGCTCCGCCGATTTAATTCGCAGAGCGCAAAGGATGGCGGAAGAACGGGCGCCGCGACGTGCATCGCCGAGCCGGTGTCATCGTAATCATCCGCATGGATGGAAATGCCGTTGGCCAGCGCCGCGAAGCGCGGATGGACTTTCATTTTCGTTCCAATGACGCTGGAGTTTCCGCCGCAAGGGCCGAGCGACTCGACGTATTGCCGGATGATAGGGCCGGCGGTCGAAGCGGACCCGGCCAGCGCCAGGCCGAATCCGTCCAAAATTGTTTTCTTGCCGAGGGCGATCACGTTTTCCGGAATGTCCTCGTACTTCGTGTTCACGATGAATTCGGAGACGTATTTGGTCAGCCCCGGCGCCTTGGCTAACTCCTCCGCGGGAATCGCCATTGCTTCCGCTGGTCCGCCGCGCAGCGCCAAACCAGCGAGAGCCAGCGATGTCTTGCAAAAATCACGTCGAATCATTGGAGGTCACCTCGCTATCGTCTCAGCCGGTACTCTCTCCCGGAATTCTGCTGATTTGTTTGTCCCTAGACGGAGTAGTCGCAGCTCAATTCCGCTGAGTTCGCAGGCGATTGCCTGGCGGGCCGATTATAGCCCGTCAGGGCATTCCGGCCATCTGTCGCCTACAGAATATTCGCAGGCCGGAAGAGATTGACACACTTCTCATATGAGCGGAGAATGCGCGGCAGGTCCCTCACAGGCGCGGATTCCTTTTGACATAAGGAGGACAATGTGACGCAGAAATTTCTCTGGCGTGGAGCCTTGATTGTCGCTCTTTGTATGATCCTTGCCATCCCCACTCAGGCAGATCAACTAGGTGATGACGCACGCAATGCCGTGATCGGAATCGTGGCCGTGGCGGTCGCCCTGGTAGTCATAACTGTTGTGATCGTTCACGAATCGAGGAAAAAGAGAACGGTTACGGGCTGCGTCACCTCGGGAGCGAACGGGATGAGTGTGACCGACGAAAAAGACAAACGAATTTACGCGCTGTCCGGCAACACGGCGGACATCAAGCCGGGCGATCGATTTACCTTGCACGGCAAAAAGGTGAACCCGAAGGGCGCGAGCGCACCGCTCACCTGGCAAGTAAACACGGAAACGAAGGACCTCGGCGCCTGCCAGCCTTAGACGCATTTTTGCCTCGAAAACCGATCCATGCTCGCGCCGCCGAGGGCGCCTGCGTGTGGTCCGCGCGGCCAAAGCGGCAAGAAAATGGCGCGGGTTCAAACCCACCGCGGCTCAACTTCCAGTATTTCCCGCGCGAAAATACGCAATCCTCCCATTTCCGATTCTGAAACTTCCGCGCTATCATTTGCGTTTATTGGTACTGAGGCTGCGGCGCCTACGGAGGGGGGCCGAATGGCTGGCTCGTATCGAGAGGAGAATCATAAAATGCGGATCGTAAAATTGGTCTTGCTGCTGGCAGTTCTAGCCGCTGTTCCCGTGTTTGCTCAAGCTCCTCCGCCTCCGCCAACGCGCTCGGCGGCCGAGCTCGACCAAATGGTCGCGCGCATCGCGCTTTATCCCGACCCGCTCGTGGCGCAGATTCTCGCGGGCGCCACGTATCCCGACCAGATTCCCGACGCGGCAAAATGGGCCGACCAGCATCACTACCTCACCGGAAAAGCCCTCGCCGACGCAATCCAGGGAGATCAACTTCCCTGGGATCCGAGCGTTCAGGCGCTGCTGCCGTTCCCATCCGTGCTGGAGATGATGGCCGGTGACATGAACTGGACCACCGACCTCGGAAACGCGTTCCTGGCGCAGCAAGCGGATGTGATGGACGCGGTCCAGAGGGAGCGGAAGAAGGCTCGCGATTATGGATATTTGCGCAGCAACGGCCAGATTGTCGTGGGCGGCGGACCGTACATCACCATCATGCCCGTAAACCCCGACTACTTCGTGGTGCCGTACTACGATCCGGGAATCGTTTTCTTCGCGCCGCGGCCAGGTTTCTTCGTTGGCGGAGCGATTCGATTCGGCTATGGCGTGTCGCTCGGAGTATTTTTCAGGCCCTGGGGCTGGGGCCCCGGGTTTGGCCGCTTTGACTGGGGCGGGCACGCCATATTCATAAACAATGCCCGGTGGGGCCGGACCTGGTTCAATCGCGGCGCGTACGTTCATCCCTACGAAGGAATCCACCGATACGGGCCGGCCGAGCGCGTCCCGGAGCGGCACGGCCTGTTCGGCCGCTCAGAGCGCGAGCGCAGTGCCGCGCGCGAAGGCCGCCGAGCGCCAGAGGAACACGGCCGGCGGTAAAACTGTTGTAGAGGCCACCTTCAGGTGGGCACTGTAGATTCAAACAGATGCTCACCTGAAGGTGAGCGCTACATGCGGGCGGCGCCCGATCAAGCCGCGCTTTTCCGTTTCCGGTTCGCCCACACCAACCCGGCGAGCCCCAGGAAAACCAGAACACTGCCGCGCACCGCCCAGCGCATTTCCCCGCTCATGGGACTGCCAAGCAAGACATTCATTCCCTGCAGGATCCAGACGCTGCCGAGTAACACAAGAAGTACGCCCACGATGTTCAAGACGATTCTCATATTCCCTCCATCAGTCTGAGCAAGAACCCCGCCCTTGAGAAGCATCAACGACGGGACACCCGGCCCAACGGGGCCATCAGATTTTATTCATTTCAAAAACTTTCTAAACTGGTAATATCCTGGACTGAGTGTTGAAGCCCTAAAAAGCGCCAGTCCCAGAGGGACGCAATTGTATGCCAGACCGCTCAAAGTTGGTCACCCTCAAAATTCGGAATCTCGGGTGCATTGGCCCGGAAGGGCTCGAAATAGCCCTGGACAATATAGTCTGCCTGGTGGGCCGTAACAATACTGGCAAGTCGACTGTTCTGCGCGCCTACGAACTCGCTCAAGGTAGCAAGCCGCTTACTAGAAATGATCCGTGTCAGTGGACACCAGCAGGCGACTTCCCTGAAGTTGAATTGGTTGTGCACATCCCCGACGGCACACCAAACGTGGATGATAAATGGAAAAAAGCATCGGGAGAATTGAAACTAGTTCGTAGCAGATGGCAATGGACAGGCATAGAGACCAAGCCAGTGCGCCAAACGTGGGACCCTGCGGCCAATGATGGAGCCGGAGATTGGGCTGAAGAAGGTAAGGCGGGGGGAGCTGACAACGTTTTCAACTCTCGACTTCCCGAACCGCTTCGAGTCGGCTCTCTGGGCGACGCCTTTGAAGAGCATGGCCAACTGTTGAAGTTAATACTAGGGCCTGTCGCGAAACGTTTAAGACAACTTCAGGAAACTCCTGGGTCTCCGCTTCACGCTGCGATCTCAGAGGTCTCCAGGGTGGCGAATGAACCGGTGGTGGAGTATCAGGCTGACATAGATCGGGTCGGTGTGCAGGTTCGCGACGGGTTTAAGGGAGTTTTTCCAGAGTTCGACATCAAGATAAAAGTGGCAATGGAAACTATTAATATAGACGCGCAGAAATCTCTTGCCGCAGGCTCCAGTATCAGGTTTATTGAGACCGCCTCAGAGACGGGCATAGAACAGCAAGGAACGGGTTCACGCCGCGCGATGTTTTGGTCCTTGCTTCAAGTCCGAAATGGGATCGTGCGCGAGCAAAAAGCACTGGAAGAAACTCAAAAACAGATCGCAAAACTCCTCGCTGCGCGCGAGAAGGAGCAGCAGAAGCAGAAGCCGAACCAGCAGAAAATTGAGGAGCTAGGCAACGAGATACACACACTCGAGGAAACAGCTGGAGGTGTGGCGGACCAATTTGCATTGCCCGGATACATTTTGCTTATCGACGAACCAGAAAATGCGTTGCACCCGATGGCTGTGCGTGCGGCTAGGGAGCACCTGTATACACTGGCGAACGATCCCGACTGGCAGGTGATGCTGTCTACCCATTCTCCTTATTTCATTGACCCTCTCCAGGATCACACGACCATATTGCGTCTTGAACGTACAGGACAGAAGACAACGCCGTGTACGTTCCGTAC
The DNA here is from genome assembly GCA_035604385.1 of Verrucomicrobiia bacterium. Lineage (GTDB taxonomy): Bacteria > Acidobacteriota > Terriglobia > Acidiferrales > UBA7541 > Palsa-360. The sequence goes on from DATNIO010000142.1 coordinate 8,165, forward strand.
GTCAACAATGCAGTTCAGCGCAGAAGATAGGGCCAATTTGCGAGCATTGATTCAACTGGATAGTGCACTTGCCGAAATGTTCTTCGGCTCTTACCCGATTATCGTAGAAGGGGACACTGAACTCGCTGCCTTTATAGCTGCGATAGTTGAGGAGGACGAACCTCTTGCGAGGCAGGTTACGTTGGTGCCAGCCCGCGGTAAGGCGCTGGTCGCACCGCTAGTTCGGCTGTTGGCGCATTTTCGCATCCCTTTTGGGGTGGTCCACGATACCGACGGTCCTTTCCGAATGGATGGGAAAAGAAATGGAGCTTGGACGGAGAATAAGACCATTGCCAATGCGATTACTGAAGCGCGCGCACAAGCGATTGAGATTCGACACCGTGTGAGCGTGCCCGATTTTGAACGGCGTCTTGGCGGCCTTGAAGAAACAAAAGATAAACCGATCCGCGCCTATCGCCGGGTATCAGAAGACGCAGTTTATAAGGCAGAAGTGAAACAACTGTTCACGGAGTTGTACACAGGAACTAACCATCAGCCATTCGCTGAGCTTCCCCCGGAGTCGACCACTGATGAATTAGTCATGGCGATGGGAAAGGCTCTAAGAATTTGGGCCGAAAAGGAATTGCCCGCTGACCCACGTTATAAGATTCAGGAATAGGCGGGTGGCATGGCCCTCTAGTAATTCCGAATTGCGGATATCGCACGTTCGCAGTGTTCTATAGGCGTAATTCTCCCCTTCATCTGACTCAATCAGGCGCGTTGCAGCAAGGGCCTTAGCTCGCGGATGTCCTTCACAGCTTCGAGGCTCAACACTTTCTCAATGAGGGCATCGCACTTGGTTGCGCCTAGGACGGGAACGATGAGATCGCGCGCTTTGGCGACCACTTCTTCGCGGCTCATCGGGTTTTCCGGCGTGCCGCGCACGGACTCGACGCGCTCGGTCAGCTTGGTTCCGTCGTTCAGCGTGACTTCGACGATGGCCACGCGCTTGGGGATGAGTTTTTCAAGTTCGTCGTCGCCGATGAGCTGCACTTTGGCGCGGACGCGGAGGACTTCCGGGTCCTGCATGCGCGGCTTATCGTGGGCCGCTTTGAAGGAAGCGGTCTTGTCGATGATCATCACCGCGACCATGTGTTGCAGGCAGATGTCCGGCATCTCGCGGTTGTTCACGGTGTAGGCCGCGCTGGTCGCGTCACGCACGACGACTTGCTTGACCTGGTTCGGCTCGAAGGGATGCTTCTTCATGATGAGTTGCAGCGCGTCCAGCGGCGATTGGATGGGGCCGCCGGTCGTCCATCGCTTGAGCGTCGTCTGCGTCACTTCGTACCGTTCGCCGAGGCCTTCGACCATTTTTCCCGGGTCGGCTTTGGGATTGTAGGACAGAACGAAATTGTCGGGGCCGGACATGACGTCGGTGACGGCTGTCCAGCCAAGCTGGACCATCAGCGCCGCGTTCACCCCGTTGCGGGCGCTGCTGCCGCCAAACACAAATCCTTTCTCGATGTGGTCGGTGTCGCGCCGCCACGAGGCGAAGCCGGCGCCCGCCTGTTGAGCCGCGTAGTCGAGCAGCCAGCGCATCTGCTGCGCGTTCAGGCCCATCGCGCAGCCTGCGGCCGCCGCAGAGCCGAAGGTTCCCACCAGAACGTGAGTGTCTTTGAGGATGGGCCCTGTGGCGACGGTCTGAAACGCGCGCATCCCAATGTCGTAGCCAAGCGCCACTGCGCGCGTGAAGTGCTGCCCGCTGATGCCTTCTTTTTCACCGATCGCCAGGGTGGCGGGAACGATGGAGCTGCCGGGATGCGCTCCTCCTCCGGTGTAGTCATCGTCCGTTTCATCGGAATGAGCGAGTTCGCCATTGGCGATGGCCGCCTCGATGGGTCCGAGGAGAACATCCGAGGCGACCACCGTGCAAATACTCGGTCCGCCGTAGGCGCGGGCAAATTTCAGGGCCATGCGTCCCGGAGGAAGCTCGGAGCCGGAAATCATGGCGGCAAAGGTGTCCAGGATGTGGTGCTGCGTTTCTTGCAGAACTTTTTCGGGTAAGGCGGTGTTGCGTGCTTCGCTCATGTAGGCGCTGAGCTTGGCCATCATTGGGCTGACATCTTCGGCGGCCAATTCCGGGCCGCCTGGAAGCGCCACGGCTGCAAGGAGCCACGCCGCGCGTTGCACCAGATCGCGGCGAGTCAAATTCATTTTGAAGTATCCGCCCGGAATTTGCGCATCTCGATCGCATTCCATGAACAGTCCCCTGCCATCTTGAATTGTAGTTTTTCGTCCCGGCTCGCACCGTGCGAATCGCCGCGTCGAGGCATTGTATCCGAGATTCCTGCCACGAGCGCGCAAGAGCCAAATCAATTTGCCGAGCGGTAGTTTTGGTTCATGTAGCGCCCGCCTTCAGGCGGGCATCTTCTTGATTTCAAAGTGCCCGCCTGAAGGCGGGCGCTACAAATTCGATTGTGGGAGACAGCGCGAAATGAAACTGGACTCACCGGACCTCCGCGCAAGGATTCCGGTGTTCGCGGTGGTATCATCCCATCCGCAAATGACGCCGACTCGCATCCCGCTGACGCCAAATCAAGTCCGCGGCTTCTGGGCGGCGTGGGGCGGATGGGTGCTGGATGGCATGGATTCCTTCATCTACGCGCTCGTTCTGGTTCCGGCGTTGCGCGAGTTGCTGCCTCGCTCCG
>DATNIO010000143.1:0-4005 GCA_035604385.1 Verrucomicrobiia bacterium
GGTTCGGGCAAAGCTGCGGGCGCGGCCGCGGGTTGAGGCGTTGCTGCCGGAACTGCGGCGGCAGCAGGCGACTTGGGCGATGCGGGAGTAGATGTCACCGACAAGCACATAGCCAGTGCAAGGGCCACCAGGGCCGAAAGACTCAGGATTTTCAGTTTCATTGTTCGCTCCATGACGTTCAAAATTTTCTCGCGGGGCTCCCGAAATGCACCGAGAGGGTATCATTCTATCTCTCGAAGCGCTTTGTGGAAAACAGGGAGAAGAAACTTTGTCGCAAGCGTAACCCGCCGCTCCAGGCAGCTGTGCCTTCAAGATTTGCACCGCGCCCGTATTGATGCGCTTGCCTGAGAAGGGGAAAGATCTGTCCAGCGTCACCAACCGGTGACGAAGAGACGTTGCGCGGTGCGAAGGCCGCAGTGCTGGTATTTATCGTAGGCTTGGGCCGCGCGCTGCCGCACGCTTTCGCCGTCTTCGTTCGCAATCCACCCGTCAAGAGCAGCCTTGAGCGTGTACGCCTCCGGCGCCATGAGTCCAGTTGTCCATAGGAGAGGGGTCGCGCGCGCGTTTTTCAAATAAGGCGCAAAGAAGGACTTGCTGGCACAGGCCAACACTATTGCCATGCGAGGTTTTATTGTGCTTCCTGCCATTACAGGGTTGATCTGAAAATCCATGAATGCGTCGTGCCCAACATAGACCACCAGATCGGCGCCACCACCAGTCACTATTGCGGTGCTCGTTTGTTTATCCTTCACGGCAATGGTCTGTGAATTGAGGCCAGACGCGGCGGAAAGAAAGTCGGTCACCGCCTCGCGCATATGACTCCCCCGGTAGGCGTCGGCAATCACGTAGACATCTTCGCTGCGGTGCTTGAAAACGCAGCGCTCGAGAATAGCAAGACTAGGTCCGGGACTTGTCGAGATGAGCTCCCAATCCTTGCTCGACCGAAAAAAAGATTTCACACCGAACGCCGCGCCCCAATAGAGATTGCCGGCAGGGGCGTCACCGTCGCCAAGCCTGGCCCGAACGGGAACAATTCCTTGATGCTGATTGTCGGCAAGAGCGACATAAACATGCACGACACGAACCGGAGTCTGTGCGGAAGAAAGACAAGGCGCGACCAGGCAGAAGAGCAACGCCAAGAATATGCGGTGTGATGGGAAAAAAATCATAGTAGTTCGCCCGCACTGGTCCTGCCACCCATGGATTGGATCTTATGTGCTTAGACACTGGTTCGACAGGCTAAGTTCCCACCTTTTATCTCCCCTTTTCATTCGGCTGCGTTTTCGATTATTGTAGGCGTTCTCATCGGGAGGTGAGCTTTGGCCGTTCGCATCTGTCCGCATTGCAAGACGGAAATTTCAGCGCCGGAAGCGGCGGCGCGTTCGAACGACATCGTGTGTCCGAAGTGCGGAACGCGGCTTGAGGTCGCGCCCGGGTCGCGCACGATCTCCACGCTGGCCGGTCTTCTCGCCGGAGCGATTGCCTGGCGGCTTTCCTCCGGTTCGCCGACCGACTTGGGCGGCACTCTGCCCACGCTGTACGCCTTTCTCGCGTTCGGCGTCGTTTCGCCGTTGGTGCTGATGTTCACGGCAAATCTGCGCAATGCTCCCTTGGTTCCTGTTCCCGAGCCTGCCCATGCTCCCAGTCCGGCGGGACACGGCGCGGGGGATCATGGTGGCGGGCTTCATTAGTCCGAATGTCGGCCCCCCCGGGAACGCCAATCTCCCGATTGGCGCGTTGCGCAACGCCAATCGGGAGATTGGCGTTCCCAGGATTCAACCCACGCGGTTCGTGCCAAGGGTGCCCCGCAGCCTTTCGGCAGCACCGGCCAAGGGTACACCTATCTCCAGCATTTGCAGTAGATACGACCTACTAGTACTAATTCCATTGACACCATCGTACTATTGCCCGTCTAGGACTCCGCCGCCATACTGCCTGCTATGGCTCGGTACTCAGCTATCTTAGGACGCCGCATCGTGGTGACTTACCGCGCCGGAGACATTATCCTGCCCGCGACCGGCAATCTGGCCGCCGACTCCGGGAAATCCATCTTCCTGGAGGAGAGCTACCAGCAGCAGGGCAATGTGAAGACCTTCCGCTGGGAGATCCCTTACCCCTGCATTGTCGAACTGAAAGAGTGCCCCGAAATTCCCAGGCCGTCCGCATCCATAAAGGAACCTCGGGAAGCCTCCGAGGAGTCAGTGCGTCAGCCCGGCGCGCTCGAACTCAAGAACCGCCCCGCTTAGACGTTCCCTTTCCGCCGCCGATTTTCATCCGGTTTTCTGACGAACTCCTGTAAACTTTTGCCCTTTGCAGCGTTCCAGGAATCTATTTGCTCAGGAGGAATCTCGCCATGAAGCCGCCGGTAGGATTGATTGGATTGGGATTGATGGGCCACCCGATGGGAGCCAACCTGCTCAAGGCCGGCCACGAACTCACAGTGTGGAACCGCACGGCTTCGCGCGGGGACGACTTGGTGGCGCTGGGCGCGAAGCGAGCCGCGACGCCGCGCGAATTGGCCGCGGCGTCCGAAGTTGTAATCACCATTGTCAGCGATCCGCTGGCGCTCGAGTCGGTGCTGTGGGGAGAGAGCGGCGTATTCGCCGGATTGCGGCGGGGCAGCGTGATCATCGAATCGAGCACCGTCAATCCAGGCTTGGAAAAACGCGCGGCCTCGGCGGCGGCATCGCTGGGCTCGGAATTCCTGGAAGCGCCGGTGACGGGCGGGACGTGGGGCGCGGAAAAGGGCGAGCTGGTCTTCATGGTGGGCGGAGAAGCGAGCACGCTGAAGCGCGTCGAGCCGGTGCTGGGCGCGATGGGCAAGCGCTGGTTTCACCTCGGCCCGGTCGGCGCGGGGCAAACAGTAAAGCTGGCGATGAATTTGCTGCTCGATGTGCAGGTCGAAGCGTTTGCAGAGGCGCTGGCGCTGGTGACGCGAGCGGGTGTGCCGGGCCAAAGCCTCTATGAAGTGATGCAGTCCAGCATGGGCCGCTCGGGCGTGCTCGACTTAAAAGGTGCGAACATGCTGAAAGGCGAATACAAGCCCAGCTTTCCCCTGCGCCTGATGCACAAGGACCTGGGCCTGGCGCTCGATCTCGGCAACCAGTTGGGAGTGCCGCTGCCCGCGGCCGCGGCCTCGCGCGAAGTGTTGAACGCCGTGAAGGGCGCCATGACCGAGGACGTGGATTTCTCCGCGCTCGCTACGTTTTGGAAGCACTCGCGGTAAGCCAATTTTATTTCATCTTACGCTTTCTAGAACGTAAGCCATATTTGTGTTTGGCTTACTTTTTTGGAATGGCTTCCTTTCTTTTCGCCCGCAACGTTTTGGCGCGCATTTCCGCGGCGAAAGCTACTTCACGGTTTCGCGTCGGGTGGGAGGAAGCACATGGGGAGATCGCGCGAGGTACGCAGGCCTGCGGATGCGTCCAGGATCGTGGGGATGCAATTCACGACGACCGAGGCGGTGGCGATGTCGCCGTGCGTGCCGCCAGGAATCGTGAGTGTCAGGTTGGGATTGCCGATGATTTCGACGGTGTCGCCGGGGTCGGTTGCGCCGACGAACATTTGCAATTCCATGTAGATTTTTTCCTTGCTGCCCGCGAAGCCGCGCGCGATCTGGTGCACGCCGGCGACCTGGCCCGGCGCAACTTCCAGGAATGAAGTTTTCACGCGTTCGCGCGCGACGACGGGCTCAATCGTTTCCGAAATGTCGTCCACGGCGAGGCCCAGGGCGTCGGAAACCATCGCCACCGATTCCGGCAGGCCGTGATGCTTGATCGCGCCTGCCGCGACCTGCGCGCGAAATTCCTCGACGCTCATTCCCGCGCCCACTTTTTTCTGCAGCGGCAAGCGGCGCTTCGATGCATCGACGATGCGCACAGCCCGCGCCGATTCAATCGTCTGAGAAGCGGCGCTCAGCGTGATCAAAAGCTTGTCCATCACGTAGCCGGGATTGATGCCCGTGCCGATCAGCGCGACGCCCCACGTCTTGGCCTCGGCATCGAG
>DATNIO010000144.1:0-33247 GCA_035604385.1 Verrucomicrobiia bacterium
GTTCTTTCACGCCGGTCGTTCTCCAGGGCATCGTCTCCAGCCTCCTCGGCCAAAACTCTAACCGAGGTGTAAAGGATGTCCTGGCAACGTCCGCAAAAAACTGTAAAGTATGTCATGGCACCGTACACTTCAGGCGGGCACTGTGGAAGCTAGCACATGCTCGCCTGAAGGCGAGCGCTACAGGGCCTGAAAACCGTCGCCTGAGACAGCCTCGGCCCTAGTCAGAAATGCCAATCACGACTACAATACGACCGCCTGCCGATGCGCTGCTTACCACAAGGAATCTGAGAGTGGAGCCCATAGTCGTTACCGAAAATCTTTGGAAGCTGTATCACGCGGGAAAGATGGAAGTTCCGGCGCTGCGCGGCGTGAATTTCAAGGTGCTGCCCGGAGAATTCGTCAGCGTGATGGGACCTTCCGGGTGCGGCAAGTCATCTTTGCTTTATGTGCTCGGAGGGCTGGCGCAGGCTTCGCGGGGACGCGTCCTGGTAGACGGCAACGATTTGGCCGCCATGAGCGACGCCGAGCGGACCAAGCTGCGGCGATTCAAGATCGGCTTCGTATTTCAAAGGTTCAACCTTTTGCCGACGCTCGACGCCCGCGGCAATATCGCCATCGCGCAGCACATTCACGGGGACGGCTTTGACCCGCACCGCTTTGAGGTCATCACCAAGATGCTCGGCCTCACCGACCGCCTGAAGCACCGGCCGTCGGAACTGTCCGGCGGGGAGCAGCAGCGCGTGGCCATCGCCCGCGCCATTATCAACGAACCGAAAATTATCCTGGCGGACGAGCCGACCGGAAACCTGGACACACAAAATTCGGAAATTGTGCTATCCATGTTGAGCCAGTTGAACAAAGAGCTGGGCCAGACCATCATCATGATCACGCATAACCCCGAAGCTGCGGCGTATTCGAGCCGCGTGGTGCACATGCGCGACGGCGTGATCGTCGACGGGGTGCCAGCCGACTGACATGCGAACGCTCTGGCGAGCCATCGTGCGGGTTCTGTTCTGGTCCTACGAAAGAGGAACCTGGCAATATGATCTGGCGGTCGCCGGGATCGTGCTGTTCGTCCTCTTCTCGCCGTTCGTCATTCACTACACCGACCAGCCTTCGGTCGGCCCCGCGCCCACGTCGGCCCTCGTCGAATTGCGGACCGTGGCGCCTGGCCAAATTGCCACCTACCGCGTCGATGCGCGTTTGCTGGCGACTCCGACTCGAACTCCGGAACTGGAGCACGATCTGCATGAGACGGTCCAAAAAAATGTGCAGGACTTGAACCACGGCCGTTTCGAAATCGTGCGCATCGACCCCATCCGCGGCGAGGGCGGCACCATCGCGTACTACGATGTTTCGGTAAAGCCCTGAGGTGGAACAGGCTTCAGCCTGTGGGGTTTTGGTTCTTGCAATGATTCACCCCACAGGCTGAAGCCTGTTCCACCAAATCCGGCTCGCCGCGCAGTCTCGCTACAACAACCTTTTTTTGATTTCGCGTTCGTATTCCGGAAAATAGCGGCTGATGACGGACAGATCGAAGCGGCCGAGGATCGATTCCTTGGATTCGCGCTCCAGAAGAAACTGAAACGATTTCCTGACGAGTTCCTCCGGCTCGACGGCTCCTCCCGCAAGCCTCGCGTAGTCCTTCGGATTGAGCGTGATCTGGTGAGTGGATTCGCTTCCGGGTTCCATCACGCGTACGCTGAAATGGGACGCATCCAATTTTTCGACTTCAATTTTTGCCGCCATGGTTCTCCCTCATTTCGTCTAAACATTGCGGCCGGCTCGCGGTCAGGTTGCTGTAGCCCGCGTCTTCAGACGCGGGGATTTTCTCGACGTCACAATAAAAAAATCCTCGCCTCTGAAGAGGTGAGCTACAGCAATTCTACTGGAACGCGGAAACGTAATACGAGCCGCGGTACGTGAGCTTTGAGCCGGGCGGGACTTTTGCTCCTTCGGCCAGCACGACGCGCAGCGAACGCCAACCGGGGCGCGCCGTTCCCGCCGAGGGATAGAAGCCGAGCGTGTATTGCGCGCCGATCGCCAGCGCGATGCGCCGATAAATCTCGCTCAAATCTCCCGTCTCGCGCAGAAAATAAAGCTGGCCGCCGGCGCGCCGCGCCAGCTCCGCCAGATACAGCGTGTAATTCGGCATGTTTTGTTTGCGCGCTTCTGCGGTAACCAGCATTTCGTTTCGATGCGCCTCCAGCCATTCCGGCGTCATCCCGCGCGGGCGATTCTCGGTCGAGACGATGAACAGCGCGATCCCGTCCGCGCCCAGTTCGCGCGCCACGTCGTCAAACGCCAGGCGCGACGCCCCCGCGCCTGTGCTGGGCAGCGCGCTGCGCGGATCCCAGGAGAGGCCGAGGCCGCTGTCCTGCCCATCCGTCAGCAGCACAATCGCTTTGCGCCCCATGCGCCCCTGAAACAATTCGCGCGCCGCTAGAAAAACGGATTCGTAAATCCGCGACTCGGAAGAATTCTCCACCTTGGCGAGGTACTTGGACTCGATGGCGCGATCCAACAGTGCGCGATTTTTCGAGAAGGGCAGGAGCAGGTGCGCCTCGGAGGAAAACGACACGACGGCGATTTCGTCCGCGGGAGAAAGATTTTCCGCGAGCGCGCGCGCCGCGTCCCGCATTTCCGCCAGCTCGTGAAAAATGCTGGGGCTCGCATCGATCACCAGAGCGATGCTGGCCGGCGTGGCCGAAGCATCGAACGAAGCGATCTCCTGCGCCGCGCCGTCTTCAAACAAATGAAAATCGTTTTGGTTCAGGCCGCGCACTTGCGTTCCGTCCGGCGCAGCGACCGTGCAGGGCACCTGCACCAGAGTGACGCGCGAGCGGATCGCGCCATCCGGCGGGGCCGGAGATGAATCTTTCGTAGTAGAGTGCAATTCGCCTGACGCGGGATCGCGCTCGAGTGCAATGTCTCGTCCCAAGGGAATCGGGCGCGGCAGCTTTTGAGATTTTGCGGGCGGAGTGTCCTGCGGCGGCGCGTCTCCCGGACGCGCGTCCATTGCCGGGAAAAAGATCAATGCCGCAAGGAAAGTAGAAGCGGCGCATCGAAGAGTTCGGATCACGCCCTGAGTATGACAGAACTGTATCGGTAGCACAGACTTCAGTCTGTGGGGTTCCATTTGATCTTGGCTAGCGCGCGCGGTCTGGGCGCATCGATGGAAATCCACAGACTGCCCTTCCAGACCGATCAGGGTAAAAAGTCTGTGCTACTCAGAGGTCGAAGTCGCGCACCGGTTTTTCGACGGGCTGGTCCTTGGCTTTCTTGAGGGCTTCCTCGAACTTGCGGTTGAGGACGTCATCCTTCTTGCTCTCGGCCACCCAGGAATCGCGGAATTTGTCTTCGCGCTTCTGGGCCTGATCGGCGAGGATGCGCGCCGCGTCGCTGATGTCCACGTCGGGCGCGGCCTTCACCGGCGCCGTGTGCGCGAGCACTACGGCGAGGTCGGTATCCACTGTGAGTTTTGCCTCGCAGCAGGGGCACGTCACTTCAATTGTCGGGACAGGCTTCTTCAGCATAAGCGTATTTTACGCCTAAAATGGGTTTAGTAGCACAGGCTTCAGCCTGTAGGTTTTAGTTCTTCCAAGAACCAAACCCCATAGGCTGAAGCCTGTGCTACAAACCCCCGCGTAATGCACTTCCTCGCTTGATTTCCAGTGCCTGCGGCTGCAAAATCCGTGCATGGCTCTGGAATTCACTACTTCATGTTTGAAAGATTCGGTCGATCTTCTCCGCTTTTACAAGCGATTGGGAGATCGCGCGATGGCGCAAGTTTCCGATGCTGCCCTGTTCGCCACCCTTGACGACGAGTCCAACTCAATCGCCATCATCGTGAAGCATCTCGGCGGCAACATGCGCTCGCGCTGGACCGATTTCCTCACCAGCGACGGCGAAAAGCCCGATCGCGATCGCGATTCGGAATTTGAAGCGCCGCCGAAAACGCGCGATGAGGTTCTCGCAATTTGGGAATCGGGCTGGCAGCTGGCGTTCGACGCGCTGGCCCCTCTGACCGACGCCGATCTCTCCCGCACCGCCTATATCCGCACCGAGGCGCATTCCGTCATGCAAACCATCCACCGCCAGGTGGCGCACTACGCCTATCACGTGGGACAAATCGTCTACCTCTCCAAACACTTCGCCGGACCGAATTGGACTGCGTTGACGATCCCGCGCCGCAAATCCGCGGAATTCAACGCCAAGGTCGCAACGGGCAAGGCCTCTCAGCGCTGAGGTAGCACAGCCACTCCTGGCTGTGTGGTTTTCTCTAATTTAAGGCAACTACACATTATCGGCGGTCGAAAAATTCCCATACGCGATTTTACTTTTGCGCTTCATTTACTTGCCGCAAACCCCACACAGGCAAGAGTGCCTGTGCTACAAAAACGTTTCGTCGTACAATATTCGTCGAAATTGAACTGGAAGGCCGTTCGGGAGGCAAATCCATCATGGGATGCGGATGCGGTTTCACGCGGCGCGAATTGCTGCGGGCGGGTTCTCTCGCGGCGGCGGGGATGCTGGCGGGCGTTAGGCTGGGCGCCCAGGCCAAGAAGGGCATGCGGATCGACATCCACGCGCATCTCTGGACTACGGATTACCTCGATCTCTGCCAGAGCTACGGAAACGTGGACACCGGCACGCAGCGCAACAAAGGCGCGGGAATGGGCCAGGAAGAAATGGACAAGCGCTTCGCACTGATGGAAGCGAACGGCGTCGAGATGCAGATTCTCGACATTTGCCCGCAGGCGCCGCACTTTGAAAACAAAGAGCACGCCGTGAATGCCGCGCGAAAAGCCAACGACCTGTACGCGGAGGCCGTGAGCCGCTGGCCGAAAAAATTCAAAGCCTTCGCGGCCGTGCCTTTGCCGCATGTGGATGAGGCACTCAAGGAGCTCGAACGCGCCCTCGATCAACTGAAATTTGTCGGTGCGACGATCACCACGTTTCCCGCCAATCATTCCCCGGCTGATCCTTCGTTTGCTCCCTTTTACGAAGAGCTGAACCGGCGCGGCACGGTACTGTACATTCATCCCTCGGGCAACGGCATCGATTCGCCGTTTGTGATTCCCTTCAACCTGCGCTGGATCATCGGCGCGCCGATGGAAGACACCGTTTCGGTGATGCATCTGATCGAGGCGGGCATCCCTCAGAAATATCCAAAACTGAAAATCGTGAATTCGCATCTCGGCGGGATGCTGCCGATGGTTTATCAGCGCCTGGACAATATTTCCAAGTGGGAGCATCCGCTGCCGGAGCTGCCATCAATCACGGCCAAGCGCATGTGGTATTGCAGCGTGGGCCACGGACATCCGCCGGCGCTGCGCGCGGCAGTCGATTCGATGGGCGCGGACCGCATCTGTCTCGGCACCGATTATCCCTACGAAGGCGGAGAGCTGTTCGATCACGCCATCCAGTACGTCAGCCACTCCGGCCTCAAGCCGGAAGACGCGGAAAAAATCCTGGACCGCAACGCCGCCTACGTGCTCGGACTCGCGTGACAACCACCCAAACTCCGATCACGGCTCGCACCAAACCAAAGCTCACGCGCAACCAGATCCGCAGCTTCTGGGCCGCCTGGGGCGGCTGGAGCATGGACGGAATGGATTCGTTCATCTATTCCCTTGTCTTGGTTCCGGCACTGACCGAACTGCTGCCCCGCTCCGGAATTCCCGCCACGACCGCGAACGTCGGCTACTACGGCGGCATTTTCTTCACTCTGTTCCTGATCGGCTACGGCACGGCGCTCGTCTGGGGGCCAATTGCAGACCGGTTCGGCCGCGTGCGCACCATGATGTTCAGCATTTTGTGTTTTTCGCTCTTCACGTTGCTGGCGGCGTTTGCCACGGGCATCTGGAGCCTCGCGGTGTTTCGCTTCATGGCGGGAGTCGGGATCGGCGGGGAATGGTCGATTGGCGCCGCGCTGGTTTCCGAAGATTGGCCCGAGGAGCGGCGCACGATGGGCGCGGCCCTGATGCACACGGGCTACTACATCGGATTTTTTCTTGCCGGCATCGCAAATATTTTCATCGGCAGCCATTACGGATGGAGAGCCATGTTCGCGCTGGGCGGTGTTCCCGCGCTGCTGATCGGCTTGATTCGCAACAATGTGCAAGAGCCCGCGCGCTGGGAAAACAGAGTGCACGAACTCGGCGGAAAGTGGACGATGCATCGCGCGTTCCTGAAACTGTTTTCCCCGCAATACCGCCGCAGGACGATTATCAACAGTCTCTTCTTGATCGTGTCGCTCGCGGGCTTGTGGGCCGGATCGGTGTACGCGCCGACGGCGATGACGTTCATCGCGGAAAGGGCCGGCCGAACCGCCGCGGAAAGCGCGCGCCTCGCGTCATACTCCACGGCGTTGCTCGGGATCACAACGGTCCTCGGCGCTTTGATCGTGCCGTTCCTGGCGGACTGGCTGGGCCGCCGCGCCACGCTCGCGATTTTCTACGTGGTGATGATGTTCGCGATCTGGCTGGCGTTCGGCCATGTTTTTTACATGCAGCACAACGCCATCGCGTGGTTCCTGGTCTGCTCGGTGCTGCTCGGCCTGGGCGGAGCAAATTTTATCGTGTACTCGTTCTGGCTGCCGGAACAGTACGGAACGGAGTGCCGCGCGAGCGCGTTCGCATTCATCACCAACCTCGGCCGCTTCTTCGCCGCCGGTTTCACGTTTCTGGTAGGCGCGGGAATCCGCCACTACCAGACGTTCGGCATTCCCGTGTCGATGATGGCTCTCGCTCTCGTCGTCGGCCTGGCGCTCGTCCCCTTTGGCGAAGAAACCAAAGGCAAGCCCTTGCCCGCATGATTCTTGAGTTTCAAATTTGAAATTTCAAATTTCAGGTTCCGAACCAAAAATCACGAATGGCGAACCATCTGTCAACGAGTTCCGCTAGTCGGAACGACGGCCGGGCTCTTGTCCAATTCTCCGCTCTCTGTTTTCCCCTTCGCCTGGATGAGCTCGATTTTTTCCTCCGCCTTCGCGTACGTGGAGTGAACGTGATCCACGACGGTCAAACGGAACGTGTACGTGCCGGGAAGATCGCTCGAGTCAAAAGTGATATCCATGACCGGATTCAACACGATGGTGTGCGGGGATCGCGGGTCGGCCCCGATCGTCTCGGAGAAAGTCGGGTTATCCAGGAGAACCTTGCCCTGCGGTGAGAGGAAGCGGATGTGCGCGGTCAAATTCATCTTTTCGGATAGCGGGAAAGGGTAATCCGTCACGACAAAGGGCAGGTAAATTTTCTTGTCGCGAGTCACCTGGCGAATTCGTCCCGCGTTTGGCCTGTCCGCCGCCGGCAACGATACCCATTTCAGGACCGAGTCTTTGGAATCCATGAGCAAGAGGTCGAGGTGGAAACCGCCTTCCTTCAGGCCGGCGATTTCGTTCGCGTCGGTTTGCGCCATCTTCCGCGCGCGTTCCTGCCGGGCGATGTCTCCGAGCGACGGACCGCCATCCTGGGCGGAGACAAGGAAAGCAAAAGAAACAACGAGAACGAGCAGGAAAATCAGGCGGCGCGGGGGCTTCATGGTGACCTCCGATTCGATACGCTAATGATAAGCCGCCGAATAATCACTCCCCTGAACAACTATTCCTTTCGTGTCGAAAAGGGCCACCATGCGGGACGCGCTCAGTAGCACAGACTTCAGTCTGTGGGTTTCCGCCAATTCGCCCACCCCGCGCGCGCTAGCCAAGATCAAATGGAACCCCACAGACTGAAGTCTGTGCCACTAAAAGCATTGCCCGCGCCGTTGACCGGAACGCATGAATGGCATATGTTGTGGCGCAAGACACCGTCCCAAAATCCGCATTTGCGAGACAGGAAGTGGTGAGATGAATCCAGTCAGTTCGCAAGAACGCACCGAATCCAGCGCGTCCGAACACGCGACCGGGACCGCGCGATACGCCGGCCGCGCGGGAGACAACTCTCTTGGCCGCGCGCTCGGATACTTCATCCTGCGCCTGTCGCTCGGCGTCGACATGCTCATGCACTACGTTGTGAGAACGTGGGGCATCAGCCAGGATTTCGTTCCCGTTACGGAGAAGATGTTCGTCGGAAACTTACTGCCGATGTCGTGGGTGCACTACTTTCTGACGTACCTTCCGTACTTTGAGGGCCTGCTCGGCATTCTACTGATTCTCGGACTCTGGTCGCGCATGGCTCTGACGGCGGAGGGCCTGCTGGTCACCGTGCTGCTGTTCGGAACAGCGCTGCGGTCGGACTGGACCGTCGTCTCTCACCAGATGATCTACCTGCTCTTTGTTTTCATCCTGCTTGCCGTAGAACAGTACGACTACTTTTCCGTCGATTCGCTCCTCGCAAGACGCCGCCGGAATTGATTGCGGCCATCCCGGCTTGCAGAGCCGCGTTGCCATTCGATTCAGGTATTGCGTCTCCCTGTTCACAGGGCTACTGCAAACTATCGCTATACTCATGGTGGCCCGCTTCACCACCACAAATTGACATTCTCGTAGCTGAACCAGGAACTCTGCTGGCGGCCGTGTCTCGTGGTCCGCAGCTTGCGGAGATTTCTGAGTTCTGTGATGCGAATCACAGCAATGTATTGTCCCTAGCGCCCAGTATCATCACTGTAAGGCTGGCGTTTATCGCTGAACAAGCCGCGTAAGAGAGGTCGAGCGGAAGACGCTGGTGACAGCAGAACATCCGAGAAGTCGGAGCGAAGGAGGATGCTATGAGGGTCAAGGACGCAATGGCAAAAACACCGGTTTTCTGCAACCTGGACACGAATCTGAGCGCGGCAGTGGAGATGTTGTGGAATCACAACTGCGGGATTCTTCCGGTCGTAGACGCCCAGCGACAAGTGGTGGGAGTCATAACGGACCGCGATATTGCAATCGCGCTCGGCACACGGAATCAACTTCCAGCAGAAATCACAGTCGCAGCGGCCGCGACGCGCAAGGTCCAAACATGCAAGCCAACGGACGATATCCATTTGGCGATCGACACAATGGCCGAGAATAAGGTGCGCCGTCTGATCGTGGTCAACGAACAGAAGCAGCTCGAAGGTATTCTGTCCATGGACGACGTTGTCCTCTCCGCCGGAAGCAAGACTGGAGAGAAACCCGACCTTTCGTCCGATGATGTCTTGAGAACCCTGAAGACGCTCTACTCGCCACAGTTGATGGCACGCGCGGCAGGCGGCTAATTCGGCGGGCGGCAAGGCTTTCGCGCGCAAGAACTTGCCAGTGGGCTATCCCTTTATTCGAAAGGGTGGGCAAGTGGAGCTACGCCAATAGCGAAGAAGCGATAAAGGCGGGGCAATGACCTATAACCGCCGGTTTATATTTGAGAGTCTTTCTCCGTCTCGGCGGGCAGCATCCATAGACCTTCTATTTTTCCCGAAGGGTCGAAGGCGATTCGAACGATCATGGGTCCGTTTTCGAACTCGCACCGGACGTCCACACGGTCAAACTCAGGATCCTTCCGCGCCACCCTGATATTCTTGAATGGCCCGAGATGCATCATGACGTGCATCCACGACGCTTCCAAGCGGTCGCCGGGCATCGTTTCTTTCATCTGATCGTTGAATCTCGTGCTCACCTCTTTGAACTGATGCTGCCGCAAGAGGTCTGTGATCGCCCGGGCCGAGGCTTCCATGCTTTCCGGGCTGACGTCGGAAATCGGCGCGATCCGAAAATGGGTGATCTGGTTTGTGTCATCAAACATCAGCTTCAATTCGACTTTGTAATGCTCGAACTGGCTCTTGGAAACATAAATCGGCGCGCCCTGCACCGTCCTTGTGGTTTGCGAAATTTGCGCCTGGAATGCGCCGGCCACGCCGGCCAATTCTTCCCGCGCGCTTTTCAGGTCGCTTTCGCTCACGGAATCCTTGAGGTCGGCGCTGAACCGCTCGCGAACAGCCGCGACGCCGCCATGGGCGAAGTCTTCCATGACGTCCTTGGTGATGGACAGACGTTTCTCGTCAGGCGTTTGCGCCTGCGCAAGGCCCTGGATTCCCAAAACGATCGTGAGCAGCAGCAGGAAATTTCGAAGCGGGCGCATGATGACCTCCAGCGTTGCTGACAGAGGCTGTGTACGCGGACGTACCAGCGGATAGTATCACCGTAGCACAGGCTTCAGCCTGTGGGTTTTCGTTACGGCAGCGGTGACCGTGCTACGACGAACCCCCACAGGCTGAAGCCTGTGCTACTAACCCCCACCTCTCGAAAATTGATATAAAATGACGAGTCGTCCGGGTGCGATCGATACAGGCAGAATCAGCAACGCGGAATCCAATAAGAAATCCGCTGAAATGTTGGGGAGCCCATGAAAAAAAGGATTGCTTACGTTCTTGGTATGTCGCTCGCTCTTCTCATAGCATGCGGACCGCTTTCCGCGCATCACGGGTCGTCGAACTACGACATGTCGAAATCCGTTTCAGTGAAGGGGACAGTTACAGAGTTTTCATTCATCAACCCGCACTCGGCGATACATCTCGAAGCGAAAGACGACAAAGGTAACGTCGAACAATGGCTCGTCGAGGCCGATAGCCCGAACAATCTTGCCCGGGCCGGCTGGAACAGAGACTCGATCAAGCCGGGAGACCTGGTCACCATTGTCGGGAATCGCCTGAAGGACGGCTCGAAAGTCATGCGCCTGCAAAAAGTAATTTTCGCCGACGGCAAAGAGCTGAAACCGCGCGAGGGCGACGAGTATTAATCCCGGCCTGCAGGAACGCCGTGACGCCACATCGCAATCGGGAAGGGGTTTCATGAGGCGAAATTGCACAACGGTTTTGACCATTGCGTTTCTCGGGGCGCTCTCTTTCCCGCTTCTCGCGCGGGCTCAAGATGCGAGCCACCCGGGCGCGGCAAAAATGCCGGCGGTTGCTTCTCCCGGAGCCGATCTGACCGGGGTTTGGACGCAGTTCCCGCGCATTGGCGGCCGCAGCGCGGGCGAGGGCGGCTTTGTTTTCAGCAAAGAGGAACCGCCGATGACGCCGTGGGCGGAAGCAAAATTGAAGTCCACGAAAGCGCCCCACACGGGCGGCTACACAGGAGAGTCGGACGACACAACTTTGAAGTGCTACCCTCCCGGCGTGCCGCGGATTTATCTATTCAATTTTCCGATGGAAATTTTTGTGGTACCCGGCCGCGTACTCATCGTCCACGAATTCGGCCACTTCATCCGCCAAATCTGGACCGATGGGCGGCAGCATCCCAAGGATCTGAATCCCAGCTGGATGGGCGATTCCATCGGAAAATGGGAGGGAGACACTCTCGTCGTCGATACGATCGGTTTCAACGACAAGACTTGGCTCGACCAGGTAGGCCACCCGCATTCCGACGCGCTCCACCTCGTAGAGCGCATCCACCGCACTGCGCCGGACATGCTGCAATTCGACTTCACGTTCGATGATCCGAAGGCCTACACGAAACAATGGACCGGGACCAAGCAATTCAAACTGCGCCCGGATTGGCACATTTCGGAATATATCTGCGAGGAAAATTTCGACAATAAACCGATCGAGGAGATCAGCAAGTAACTAGTAGCACAGACTTTTCACCCTGAGAACTGCGAAGGGCAGTCTGTGGGGTTCCATTTGATCTTGGCTAGCGCGCGGCCTGGGCGGATTTTGCAGAACCCCACAGACTGCCCTTCATACGTTCAGGGTGAAAAGTCTGTGCTACTTGCTATTTCTCGGCGTTGGCTGCGGGCTTCTCGGGCGCGTATTTAATGAGAGTTCCGCCCTCGGACTCGTAGACTTGCGCGCCAATCGCACCGGCAATCTTGAATCCTTTGCTTTCCAGCAAGTCCGCCGCGATTCCAGCCCGGTGCGCGTGATTGGAAACCAGAATCAACGGTTTGTCCTTGGGGATTTGGGCGAGATGTTTTTCGAGGTCGTCGGCCTGGATGTTGAGGTACACCGGAAACCCGCCGTTCTGCGCGATTTCCGTGGGGCGGCGGACATCAATCAGCAACACGCTGCCGGGCTTGGCGAGCAGCGCGTCAAATTCCGCGCGCGTGAGTATCTTCGCCTTGCTGGGCGCAGTTGCGGCCGGTTGCTGCGCAAAACTCACTACGTTCGCGAGCAGGATCAGCAGAACGAGTTTCTTCATGAGGTTTCTCTCCGTTTTCCATCGGATCAATGCAAGATCCAGTGTGCCATTCTCCCACTCTCTCGCTGCTTTGCAAAGAGCTGTCGCACAAACGCACTTCAGCGAAGATTTGCATGGCAATGCGAAGCGTCTCCTGAAATTCCAAATCGCGGCGCTCGGGGCCGAACACTCAGCTGGCAAGCGCGTTTGCCGGCGCGAATCGGAACCTTATTGATCCTTTCCGCCTACCTGCAATTCAAAGCCATCCGGATCGCTGAAGTGAAAACTGTGCTCACTCGTACGCGTTTTGAGGCCGCGCCGCTTTAATTCGGCTTCCACCTTTTCTTTCACACTCTTGTCCGTGTCCCAGTTAGCGATCGTCAGGCAGACGTGATCGACCACAGGGGTTGTAGGCGTCTTGCGCGGGTGAAAGATGAGCAGCGATTCTCCCACCGCCAGGTTGGCTTTTTTTCCGTCGTCCAACGTAACTTTCAATCCGAAGAGTTCCGCGTACCAATCGCGGCTCTTGCCGTAATCGGCGACTTGATAGCCGACATGATTCAGGTACGTGGCTTTAAGCACGGTGCCCTCGGGCTTAGCTGCCGGGGCCGCGCTCGCTGCCGAGGCTGCCGTCGCCGCCAGCGCGAGGCTCTGAATCAGTTGCCGGCGGGTCATTCTTCCGTCCTCGAAGTCGTGAAGAAGTTTCGCGATCACGTGTTCCATTGCGTTGTCCTCCTCTTCGCAGTTGCGTTCTCGTTTGATTGGCCGGTATCCGGGTTTCCGCTTGCGCCCCACCCCAATTGCGCCGAAGCATAATCCCGCCGAAGTGGGATAGCAAGGATGTTAGCAACCGCTCCCGAACGAAAGTCTTTATCCGAAGTTAAGAGATTCAGGTATAGTCGAGGCATCATGCGATTGCCGCTTGCAGCAGCTGCGAGGAAACATTTATTCGGCGTGGGAATTTTTGCCGCGCTGCTCCTGGGCCTTGCCCTGCGCTCTTTTTTGCCGGCCGTCTCGGCGCAGGGGTGGGAGCCGGCGATTCGCGATTTTGAAGAACAGGACAAAGTGCATCCGCCCAAGCCCGGCTGCATCGTTTTTGCGGGAAGTTCCAGCTTTCGGTTTTGGGACACGCTTGTCTCGGACATGAAGCCGCTCGACGTGGTCAATCGAGGCTTTGGCGGCTCGGAGTTTTCCGACCTCGACATGTACGCGCAACGCATCGTGGTCGCGTACCACCCGCGCGCCGTAGTCGTCTACGAAGGAGACAACGACCTCGCGGAAGGCTCCTCTAAGACGCCTGAAATGGTCGCGAACGACTTCCGGAAATTCGTTCAGGCCGTGCACGCCGCACTGCCGGACACCTGGATTTACATCCTGTCGATCAAGCCGTCCAAGCTGCGCTGGAACCAGTGGCCTCAGATGAAAGCGGCAAACAAGCTGATGCAGGACTACGCCGCGACGCAGAAGAATGTGCAATACATCGACATCGCCACGTTCATGTTCGATGCCAATGGGAATTTGCCTGCCGATCTTTTCAAGTCCGACGGCCTGCACCCGACCGCGAAGCTCTACGCCATGTGGACCGCGATCATCAAGCCGATCCTGCTCCAGCGATTCGGGCAAGGAAAAAGCAGTTCACGCCTGAGTTTCTCTGCGCCCTCTTTGTTGCAACATATTGAAGTTGCAATCGCGAGCTAAATGCTAGTCCGTGTGGGTTGAGTGGCGCAGGCTTCAGCCTGTGGGGGTTAGTCCTTGCAAGCACCAAAACCCACAGGCTAAAGCCTGCGCCACTCGGCAACTCTTCTCCCATCCTGCTAGAATAAACATTCGTTTTGGCGGCAAGGGCGAATTCGATCGTAGGGACAGAACCCAATGTTTGAGAACCTGACAGACAAGCTGCAACGAGTCTTCAAAAACCTGCGTGGCCAGGGAAAACTCACCCAGGAGCATGTGGACGAAGCGCTCGCGGGAATTCGCGAGGCGCTGCTCGAAGGCGACGTCAACGTCGGCGTGATCGATGAATTGCTGACGCACATGCGCGACAAGGCGCTCGGTTCCGAAGTCCTGCTGCAACTTTCGCCTGACCAGCAGGTCATCAAGATTGTGCGCG
This sequence comes from Verrucomicrobiia bacterium, assembly GCA_035604385.1. Lineage (GTDB taxonomy): Bacteria > Acidobacteriota > Terriglobia > Acidiferrales > UBA7541 > Palsa-360. The sequence goes on from DATNIO010000144.1 coordinate 14,187, forward strand.
ATGAGCTGGCGCTGCTTCTCGGCAAGCACGCCAAGCCTCTTTTCTCTTCGCGCCCGCCTTCGGTGTGGATGATCGTCGGCCTGCAAGGCTCGGGCAAGACGACGACCACCGGCAAGCTGGCGAAGTGGGTCTCCGCGCACGGCCACCGGCCCATCGTGGTTTCGACCGACGTGTACCGTCCCGCGGCGCGCGAACAGCTTTCGCAGGTAGCCAAGGCGGTCCACGTTCCGTGCTGGCCCGGCACGGGCACCGACAAGCCGCTTGAAATCGTGCGCGGGGCGATTCGCGAAGCCAAACTTTCCGCGCACGACGTGATTCTCGTGGACACGGCCGGCCGCCTGCACATCGACGACACGCTGATGGAAGAGCTGGGCACGCTGAAGCGAGAACTCACGCCGGCGGAAATTTTGTTCGTGGCGGATGCCATGATCGGGCAGGACGCGGTCCGGTCCGCGGGCGAGTTTCACAAAAGGCTCGGCCTGACGGGCGTCGTCTTGACGAAGCTCGACGGCGACGCGCGCGGCGGCGCGGCGCTATCGATCGGCAAAGTGACGGGCGCGCCGGTGAAATTCGTGGGCACGGGCGAAAAATACGACGCGCTCGACGCGTTTTATCCGGAGCGCATCGTCTCGCGCATCCTGGGCATGGGCGACGTGCTATCTTTGATCGAGCGCGTCGAGCAATCCGTGGACGCCAAGCAAGTGGCCGAACTCGAGCGCAAGCTGCGCCGAAGCGAATTCACGCTCGAGGATTTCCGCGACCAGTTGCGCCAGATCCGCAAGATGGGGCCTCTCGAGCAAGTCCTGGGAATGCTGCCGAAGGTGGGCCCATTGGCCAAAGTCCCCAAGGACGTGCACATCGATGAATCGAATTTGAAGCGCATCGAGGCCATCATCAACTCGATGACCAATTCCGAGCGCAACGATCACAACGTCATCGACGGCAAGCGCCGCAAGCGCATCGCCCGCGGCAGCGGCACTTCGGTGCAAGAAGTGAATCAGGTGTTGAAGCAATACCTCCAGATGCGCCAGATGATGAAGCAGTACGGCGCGCTCGCCGCCCAGGGCCGCCTCAAAGGCCTCGGCAAACTCAGCGGCGTTTCGTAGGTTCCAGTAGCACAGGCACTCTTGCCTGTGTGGGTTTTGTGATCATCGTTGGGTCGGGTAGCTTGAATGTGCGACCTACAAAATCACACAGCCAAGAGTGGCTGTGCTACTCAGGCGCAACACCCCTGTCGAATCCCCAGACAAACCTCTGGCACTGTCAATGCATCTCTATAAATGGGCCAAACAGGGGATTGGAAGGCCTGCGGGGTATCGCAAACAGGGGGAACCAGCTATAATGTTGGGGTAGGAGGAAGTGAAACGTGCTGGCAATCCGCTTGGCTAGAATTGGCAAGAAGAAGCAACCGTTTTATCGCATTGTCGTGCTCGACAAGCGCAAACCCCGCAATGGCAGGACGGTCGAGATCGTCGGGACCTACGACCCGCTCAAGAAACCAGCGTTAATTCAGATGAACGCCGAGCGCGTGAAGTACTGGCTGTCGGTCGGTGCGCAACCCAGCGACACTGTTCGCAGTTTTTTTAAGGCCCAAGAGATCGCTTGAACCGCCCCGCGGTGGCTCAAGGAAGGTTCCGCTGGCCCTCGGAACCTGCACAAGTGAGAACTCGAATCGAACCCGCGAATGCGACTGAGGGAGGGCCCCATGAAAGATCTTGTGGAAGCGATTGCGAAGGCATTAGTCGATCATCCCGAACAAGTCCAGGTGCGATCGGTGGATGGGGAGCAAGTCACCGTGCTTGAATTGCGCGTGCATCCCGAAGATCTGGGCAAAGTCATCGGACGGCAGGGGCGGACCGCGAAGTCCATCCGTACGATCCTCGGCGCCGCCGGTATGAAGATTCGGAAGCGCCTGACGCTTGAAATCCTCGAATAGAGAGCCCGCGGAAGAATTCACAGGCGTAACGCTTGCGAGAATTCTGCGTCCTCGCGGCCTCCGCGGTGAAGTGGCCGCCGAAATCCTGACTGATTTTCCCGAGCGTTTGCCGAAGTTGCGCGAAGTGTGGCTCGCCGGCGGGCGAGGCGCGCCCCGGCGTGTGCGCGTGCAGCGCTGCTGGCTTTCGCCGGGCCGGGGCGGCCAGGCTATTTTTCATTTTGCGGACATCGACAGTATCGAAGCCGCGGACACCTTGCGCGGATTGGAAGTTCAGGTGCCCATCGAGCAGCGCGCGGGGCTCGACGCGGGAAGCTACTTCGTCAGCGATCTTGTCGGCTGCGAAGTGTGGGAAGCGGGCGCTGCATCGGCGCTCGGTTCGGTGCGCGATGTCGAATTCCCTGGCAGCGCGCCTTTGCTGGCGATCGATACGACCGAGGGCGAAGTTCTGGTCCCGCTCGCCGCGGAATTTTGCGTTCGCATTGACGTGAAAGCGAAGCGCATCGACGTGGCCCTCCCGGAAGGCTTGCGCGATTTGAATCGCGGCTGACCTCTGCTGAGATACACTGTCCCTGCCATGCAGTTTGAGATCGTCACGATTTTCCCTGAATTTTTTGCCGGTCCGCTGGACTACGGAATCGTACGCCGGGCGCGCGAAGCGCGTCTCGTGGATGTGCGCGTGCACGACCTGCGCGCCTTCACGCACGACCGCCATCGCACCGTCGATGACCGCCCGTTCGGCGGCGGCGAAGGCATGGTGCTGAAACCCGAGCCGCTGTTCGAGGCCGTGGAATCGCTGTTGGGAGATGGGGTTCCTCCCGGAGGGCGCGCGAAAGGCAATTCCGATATTGGATTTGTAGGGGCACGGTTCACCGAGAACGTTCTCCGTGAACGGCATGCCGTGCCCCTACAAGGTGAAGCAACACCAACCGCCGGGAAGGGTACGGCCATTGTTCTTCTCTCAGCATCTGGAAAATTATTTCGCCAGGATACGGCGCGCCGGTTTGCGCAACTCGATCGGATCATCCTGCTGTGCGGCCGCTACGAAGGAGTGGACGAGCGCGTGGCCGAACACCTCGCCACGGACGAACTGTCGATCGGCGATTTCGTCCTCTCCGGCGGCGAATTGGGCGCCGCGCTCATCATGGACGCCGTCACGCGTCTCCTCCCCGGCGCCCTGGGCAACGAAGATTCCACAGTCAACGAATCCTTCAGCGTTCCGGCAGATTTTGGCGACGGTGAAGTTCAAATCACGGGTCACGGATCACGGGACACGAACCACGTTCTTCTCGACTGCCCTCACTACACGCGCCCCGCGGAATTCCGCGGCTGGAACGTGCCCGAAGTTTTGCTTGGCGGAAATCACGAAGAGATTCGCCGCTGGCGCCTGCAAAAAGCCCTGGAAAAAACGCGGCGCAACCGCCCGGATTTGCTGGGCAATCCCGGCCCGCTGTTTGAAGACGCAGATACGACGCGCAAGGCTTAGTCAACTTCACAGATCATGTTCGGATGGGCTTTTGGTGGCGCAGGCTTCAGCTTGTGGGGGTTCGTCCTTGCAATGACTAAGCCCCACAGGCTGAAGCCTGTGCCACTTCAACGCGGCGGCCCGGGATATGGCCGCACGATCGAATCGTCCTCATCCGGCTCGTAAATCCAAACATCCCGATTTCGAAAATAATTGAAAAGGGGTCCGAGATCCATTCCGGGGATTTCGCGCGCCCAAACCGTTTTCGAATGATCGATGTCTGCCTCGTTGTAAACGTACTCCTCGCCGGAATTGTGATCTTTCGAATAGCGCACCAGGACGAGGTGTTCGCCGGGGAGCGCCGCGAGCTGCCTTTCGACCGGCTTTCGAAAGGGTTCGTTCAGGTCGTCCACGTACGGAAATGCATCGGCGTAGAGATTTCTTTGCATCTCGCAAAGTTGCAGCACGATCGCAAGCACCAGCAGAAGTTCGCAGCCTGCGCTCAGACATGCCCGCCACGGCGCCACAGGCCGCCTGGCGAGCGAGAAACCCGCACGCAATAGCAACAAGCCCAGCAGCGGAATCCCGAGCGCTAATACGCTGTGACGATGCGACCATTCGAACAAAGCGTTCGGCTGAGCAATTACCGAATGCGCGAAATAGATCGGTCCGATGAGCAAACTAAAAAGAACAATGAGCCTCGTCAAGGCAATGCCAACAGCCCTGCCGAAGATGCGCAACCGCCGCAGGACTTGCATGCATTGCATCATCAGCACAAAAACGGTGGCCATGAGCGGCGCGGCATAGTGCGCGTGGTAATACACGATGACCCAAAGTCCGACGGCCGAGAGAGCGGCCTGGACGAGCAACGACCGATTCCGCGGGCCTATCAACACCCACGGCAGGGCGAGGAAAGGGATCGACAGCGCAGGGCCCAGAAAAAATTCCCAGAAATCCGTGGACTTGTACCACCACTGCCCCTTGGCGGCGTCCCAGCTGGCCTGATACAGGCTCGGCAGAAAATTGTGGTAGAAGTCGTCAAATTGCGGATTGGCGTAGGGAATCGGCGGCTTGTCATGCTGCCACAGGAAAATGGCCGTAGTGATTTCCCGCTGCTCGATGAAGTGGGGGAAAACAACGGGGCTTCCCGTCACGCGCCAGTTGTAAAAACCGATGAATCCCGCGGTGCAGGCGAGAATTGCGGCGATGGGCAAAACGAGGCGCCTCATCGCAGCGCCGCGCGTTGGAACGTTCAGCCGCAGCGCCCACCAAAGAAGCGCCGCGCCAAACGGAATGAAAAAAATCGCGCCTTCGAGAGGCCGGCTGATTGCAAGAATGCCTGCTCCCACACCGAAAACAATCGCGTCGCGCGCCCGCTGTTGATCCCAGATTCGCGGCAACGCTCCCAAGACCAGGGCAGCCCCAATCGCCGCCACCGCTCCACCCCAAAAGCTATTCATCCAGTAGCTGAACACGCCGAAGCGCATCCAAACCAGTACGCCGCCGAGAAGCGCCCATTCCGGCGGCACCCACCCCTGCAGCATCCAGGTGAACGCCATGCACATGGCCGTAACGCTCAGCCCTACGCCGATCCATGGCTGGCCGAGCATTTTTCCAATGGCCAGCGCCATCCCTTGCGCCGGGGGATACATCGACGCATACGTCGGATGCTGAATCACGTGAAATGTATCGAAAAAAATCCAGAGCGGATGCGGCGGATTCGCCAGACGCCCGTGAGCGAACGTATCTCCGGCAAGCAAGTAGCTGAACTCGTCGTGAACCTTGGGCTGCGGCACGGGCAGCCACGGCAACAGCGCCACCCGCGCGAGGATCGTGGCGCCGCCAATGGCCGCGACGGCGATCCGCTTATTTCGCGCGAACTGGGTGAACTTTTGTTCCATCCAGACAAATATCGGCTCATCCAATCCTGGCTTGGGCCAGAGGAGAAGCAAACAGACCGCCAGAATAATCCAGTGTATGGACTGCACGGAGGCTTCAATCACATTCCGCAAGAGATGCACGGCAAACCCGAGTGTTTCTCATCATCATCACGGCTCACTGCCTGAGACATCTTGCCCTATCAACTCTGCTCGACTCACTTTGAGGCATCTCGATCTTTGCACCAAAGAATGCGAGCATATCCTCCCGGTGGAAGAATCCAAAACAGAAATGAAGGAATCGTTGCAGAGGAACCAGGTTCTGGGTGCTGGAAGCAGCGCGTCCCGCAAATCCTATTTTACTCACCAAGCACACTCTTCCGTGGCTTGTCTTGCCCGTGCTGGGTGGCCATGTTGGAATAGCTTTCAGAGACTCGATCACACGTTCGCGGCGAAGAGTCTGAATTCAGTAAGGCTTGGCGGCACAATCCGTTCGCTCACCCAAGAATCGACTTCCGACCATGACTCACAAGGGACGAATTCTCGCCGACCGAATCCTCGCCGTTCCCCTGGCGTTTCTATTTAACGGAGCCGCGCGTTTGCTGGGCAGGGTGCTGCGCCGCGATCACTCCGTAACATCCGAAAATGTGAAGGTCATCGTCGTCGCCAAGTTGATCGGCATGGGAAGCATCTTGCAGTGCGCCCCTCTTTTGAGAGCGCTCAAGCAGCGCTACCCGAAGGCCAAGCTCGTTTTCGTGACGATGAGGTCCAATCGGGAACTTCTGTCGCGGCTCTCGAGCGTTGACGAAATTGTCGCGCTGGATGACCGCAGCCTGTTGTCCATGGCAGGCACCACGCTTCGGGCCATCGCAACCCTCATCCGGCTGCGAGCCGACTTCTACTTCGATCTCGAGGTCTATTCCGGCTTCGCGTCACTTCTCGCGCTATGGGCCGTAACGCGAAATCGATTGGGCTTCTATCGCCACAGTGCAGCTTTCAAAAAGGGCATCTATACGCACCTGGTTTATTTCAATACCCGCATGCCGGTGCGGCAGCTTTATCTGCAGCTTGGCCGAGTCGCGGGAATCCCCGCCGGACAAAGCGAACTCATGGGACCGATTCTGGTCCACGACCGGGAGCGATCGCAGGTGTCCCGCCTCCTCGCCGAATCTCCCGGATGGCAGCCGGAGCAGCCGTATATCGTCATGAACCCGAACGCATCGGATTTGCTGCTGGAGCGCCGCTGGCCGATCGAAAGTGTGATTGAGGCGATCCACGGTTTGGTTTCGTTGGGCAATCAAGTCGTGCTGATCGGAGCTCCCAACGAAGCTGGATACGTAAAAAGCGTCTTTGACAAGCTGGCGCCGGAGGTCCAAGTTCGCGTCCTCAATACCGCCGGACGGCTGAGTCTCGGCGAACTTCTTGCGCTTTTGCAAGGCGCGGCGTGCGTCCTCACGAACGATACAGGTCCCATGCACATGGCGATTGCCCTGGAACGGCCGACCGTTTGCCTGTTCGGGCCCGCGAACCCCGAACACTACGGGCAGGACTTGCCCTACGTCGATATTTTCTACGCGCAGGTGTTTTGCAGCCCGTGTTTGTACGAGGCGGACGAACCGCCGTGCAATGGGAATAATGTCTGCATGCAGCGAATCAAGCCGGAAGCCGTAGTCGAAGCCGTGCAATACCTCGCGCATACAGGTCATCCAAGACGAAAAAGACAACGCGATCCGTTTTTGAATAGCTTCCCTGTCTTGGCGGATTCGCCGGACGGCAGGCTGCTGGGAGTTGTAGAGCGCGCGTCCGTGGGGCGCGCCAAGGAGTCTGAAAATCGTGAGTTTCACGACGGAAATGGTAGCGGATCTTCCGAAGACATTGAAGTCTCCACAAGCAAGTAGCGCGAGCGGCGAAGATTCAGGCGAAAAAGGAATTTGGGCCGCGCGAGCCGTCATCGTCGGCGTCGCCGCGGCGCTGGCTTGGTACACCTGGGGCCATTGGGGAGATTTTCAGATCGACAATGGAAGGGAACTCTACGTTCCCGCGGAAATACTGAAGGGGAAGTTGCTGTTCCGCGACCTTTGGTACATGTACGGGCCACTGGCGCCATACGTGAAGGCCTTTCTGTTCCGGATCTTCGGCGTTCAGTTGACGGTGCTCTATGTTTTCGGATTGGCGCTGACGATCGGAACCGCCCTGGTTACCTTTGAAATCGCGCGCCGCTTTCGTATGGGGCTCGTGGGCAGCACGGTGCCGTCGCTGTTTTTTCTATTCGAGGCGTTTTATCCGTCGATCCGCAATTTCGTCTACCCGTATAGTTACGCGGCCTCGCTGGCGGCATTCCTCGGACTGGCCTGCCTGTATTTTGTATTGCGCCACGCCTCCGGCATGCGCGCGTTGGATCTTGGCTTGGCGGCCGTGCTGGGAAGCCTGGTCATTCTAACCAAGCAGGAATTCGGCGTTGCCTGCCTCGCCCTGTTGGGCTTCGAAATCGCAGCCTGCTATTGGAATCGGCGTTCCTCTTCCGATCTCATTCGGGATATCGCGGCGTGTTTTGCGGGATTGCTGCCCGCCGTGGCGGGCTATGGCTGGTTCGTCTGGAAACTGTCCGCACGGCTGATTTTTTTTGAGAATTGGATCTCGACGCCGGGAACGTATTTCATGCGCACGTTTGGGAAGATTACCATCCCAGCCCAGGGCCTCCGCTTTGTGCCATCGGAATTGCTGATCTGCACGGAGTACACACTGCTGGCTGTAGCCGAATGGGCCTTGCTTGCGACTATCGCTGTCTATGCGATCAAAAAACTGGACCTCCGCACACGTTCGTCCATGGCGGTAGCGGTGACCGCGGCTCTCACTCCTCTGTGGATCGGCGCGATCGCCTTCCTGGTGATTTATCCCATGGGAATCGCGAAAGCCGCCAAGGAATGGACTTCCTTGATCATCCCCACGACCGAATCCATTTTCCCCCACGGTCTATTTTTTCTGGTCGTATTTTTCACGGGTTACGCCCTCTGGAAATTGGCTCGAGCGCCGCGGGACGAGATGGCCCTTCAAGAAGCCGCGCTGGGAATCTATGCGGCCTTGGTCGCTTTGCGCGTGATGATGCTGCTTCGGGCCACGCTCTTCCAATGCACTGTGTTTTTTAACGGCGCGGCGTTTATAGTGTTTACTATACTGCTATACAGGATTGTCCGTTGGGCGTGCCGTACCTTGGACGCCAAGCGTGCTGATTTTGTGATTGGGAGCATGTTCGCTGGTGAAACCGCCTTGCTCTTTCTGCTGCTTTTTCCCAGGCCGGAAATACTTACCACGCGGCTTACGACGGACCAGGGAAGTTTTTACACCAAGCCGGACGTGGCTGTTCTTTTTCCGCAAATCATTTCCTTCATGAAGACGCACACGCGAAACGGAAAAGACATTCTGGTATTGCCAGAACCGCCCAGCCTGTACGTTTTTGCCGGGATGGAGGCTCCCAGCCGGATGTATGCGCTCGTGCCGGGATATGTGGCGCCGGAACAGGAGCAGCAGTACATCGACGAAGTGGCCTCGAATCATGTTCGCTACGTTCTGATCTCGAATCGAATTGTCGTGGAATACCACGTTACTGGTTTCGGGAACGGCGGCTACAATGTGCCGATCTATCAATGGATTATGGCGAATTATGTGAAGGTCGGACAGTTTGGCCCCTTGCCCGACGCGGATTATCCTCCTTACACCATGTGGATCTATGCGCGGAAAGACCTGGCGCAGGAGAATTGAGCCGGGTTTTTGGCGGGCCCTTTCCGTGGGCGGAATGAAATGTCGGCGCGCGGTTGGTTTCTTGTGGCAATCGTGATGAAATTCAGGCTATACTCAGCGATTGTGTTTGCAGTGCCGACCCCGCCTGAGTGGGTCTGCCGGGAATCTAAGCCATGAGTCGAGTCATTGAAAAATTTCAAGAAGCACAAGTGCGCAAGGACTTCCCGGCGTTGCGACCGGGCGACACCGTGCGCGTCCACGTCCGGTTGAAGGAAGGCGAAGGCGAAAAGGAACGCATCCAGCCGTTTGAAGGCGTGATCATCAAAAAGCGCGGGAAATCGACGGGGGCAAGCTTCACCGTGCGGCGCGTGAGCTTTGGAGTCGGGATCGAGCGCATCTTCCCGGCCAACTCGCCGTCGATCAGTTCCATCGAAGTGTTGCGCCAGGGACGGGTCCGCCGCGCCAAGCTGTATTATCTGCGCGGGCTAAAAGGCAAGGCGGCGCGCCTGCAGCGTGTCGAGCGCGTGGAAGCGCCGGAACCTGTGGTCCCTGAAAAGGAATCCTAGGAATTCAAATCGATCATTTGTTTTGTGCATAGCCCGGGGAAACTTCTCCTGGGCTTTTTGCTTTTCATGGCGGGCAGGGCCTGCTCGTCTTCTTTCCGCTATCCACTCAATTAATCCGCATCTCATCCTAAATTCCGCCGTGGTAAAATCCGCGGCGATGCGCAAGCAATGCTCCTCCCGATTCGAGCGCGAAGCGCGCAAGTGCGGCTGGCAAAGGATCGCCGGGCTTGACGAAGTCGGGCGCGGCTCTCTCTTCGGCCAGGTCGTTGCCGCGGCCGTCATCCTGGATCCCAAGCGGCGCATCGTCGGCCTCGACGATTCCAAGAAATTGCCCGCCGAGCGCCGGGAGGTGCTGGCGATGCGGATTCGCGAACACGCCCTGGCCTGGGCGATCGCGGAAGTCGATGCCAGCCGCATCGACGCCTGGAATATCTATCAGGCCAGCCGCCAGGCCATGGCCGAAGCCCTGCGGCAGTTGAAAATCTCGCCCGACTATTTGCTTCTCGACGCCATGCAACTGGATGTGCTGATCGAGCAGAAATCGCTCATTCATGGGGATGCGTTATCGATTTCGATTGCGGCCGCCTCGATCATCGCCAAGGTGGAACGCGACCGACGGATGGTCGAGTGGGACAGGATTTACCCCCACTACGGGCTTGCAAATCATAAAGGATATGCGACGCCAGAACATCTTGCCGCCTTGCGCGCGCATGGGCCGACGCCGCATCATCGATTTTCCTTTGCGCCCGTGCGCGAGGCCACTTGCTGGGCCGTGGGCGCAACGCAGGTAGCCTTGCCGCTTAGCCGTGATTCGTGAGCCGTGCCCCGTGAACCACAGCCTGTGTGGTCACCGGCTTCAGCGGCTCGCGAGCCCCGGGAAAAGTTTTCACCTTCACCAGCCACGATTCATCAGCCACCCGCCACCCGGCGAGGCGGTTTTGCCCTCGCGGACCGCGAATCACGAGTCACGATTCCCGCCCTTAACTGCCACGTACGCTTTTGAATGCGTCGCGTTGACTTCGGATTTTGCCGCGTGCTAGCGTGAAATCTAAGCCTGCGAGGATCGCCATACGTCGATCCCGCCGGTCCATGCTGTTTACTGCGCCGCGGTGTGCCGGCCCGGAGAGGCCGGAAAGAAAGCGGCAGCGAATCGACCATTGTCCGACTTCAACCTTTCCAGCCGGGACAATGGAATGAGCATCTGAAGATGGCTTATAACAAGACCAAGCACCTCAACGCGGCGGCGAAGTATCTTCAACAAGGGAAGATGCCGCAGGCCATCCTCGAATACCAACAAATTATCAAGAACGAGCCCAAGGATCAGGTCACCCTGATGACTTTGGGAGATCTGTTCGTCCGGCAAGGGGAAACTTTCCAGGCCCTGGAATATTTTGAACGATTGGCGAAAATTTTTCTGAACGACGGCTTCACCACCAAAGCCATCGCCATCTACAAAAAGGTCGCCAAGCTTGCTCCCGAGGAAAGCCGCCCGCTGGAACGGCTGGCGGAACTTTACGTGCAGCAGGGAGTCTTGAGCGAGGCGCGGCCCCTCTATTTGCAGCTTGCCGAGATGCAACTGAAGGCGGGGCGCCAGCCGCAAGCCGCGCTGCTCTTGCGCAAGCTGCTGGAAGCCGAGCCGGACAACCTGCGCATTCAAATACGCCTGGCGGAACTGCACCTTTCCATGGGGCAGCAGAAAGAATCCATTGAAATGTTCCACGGCGCCATGCAGAAGATTCTGGAGCAAGGCGACCACGCCGAGGCCATTCGCCTGGCCGACCGCATCCTGCAACTGGATCCGGCGCATCAGGCCACGTTTGTGTTAAAGGTGCGGGCGCTGACCGCTTCGGGCAAGGCCGCGGAAGCGGGAAAACTTCTCGAAACTCTTCCGGATCGCGACAGCGGCGGCGAAACGACGACGATGCTGCTGGGCATGTATATGGAGAGCGGCCAGGCAGTCAAGGCGGCCGCGCTCGCTGAAAAAGTGTATGCGCGCGATCCGAAACAGTATGTAGTGGTGCACCGAGTTGCGGGCTCGCTGTTGGAAGCCGGGGATTTGGATCGCGCGCATGCCATGCTCGCTCTTATCCGCGACACGATGATCGACTCGGGCGAGCACGAAGCCCTGGCGCAAACACTCTCGCGCCTCGCGGAACGCAAGCCGGGGCAGCTCGAGCCGCTGGAGTGGCTGGTGGATCTTTACGGCCGGGCCAGCGATTCGTTCCGTCTGCCGGATGCGCTGGCTCAGCTCGCATACGCCTATGAAGCTTCGGGGAATGACGCCAAGGCGCTCGCCACCTACGAAAAATTGATGGAACGAACACCCGAAGATGAGACCACCCGGCGCAAATACATGCGCTTGCGCGCGAAGACGGGGCTCGAACCCATTTCAGGAGAAATTTCACCCGCAGTGAAATTGGCGCCGACGGAAGAGGCGGTCAAGCCGGCGGCGCCCGCGTCTTCCGAGCCGGCGCTCGAGGAAGAAACTCAGCGATATGTCACTCAGGCGTTGACCGATGTCGATTTGTTTTCCAGCTATGGCTTGACTCAAAAAGCGATTGATCTCCTGGAAGCCGTCCTGGAGCGCGCGCCGCGCCACACTCCTATCCTCGAACGCTTGCTCGATCTGTCCGTTGGTTCGGGCAGTGACCTCCGCACCGCGGAACTCGCCGCGCTTCTTGAGGAAATTGCCATCGAGCGGAATGACCGCCCGGGCACGGAGCGATTTGCCGAACTCCGCCGCCGTTTCCAGCGCGCCGCCGGGCTCGTCCCTGCGGATGAACAGCCGAAAGCCGCGCCACCCGCGTCCGCCGCTCCGCCGGAATTTGCTGTTCCCATCATCCAGGCGGAACTCGACGAACCAGTCGCGGCAGCGCCGCCGCAACCGCCGCCGCAACCGCCACCACAAGCGCCGCCACAGCCGCCGCCGGCGGAACCCATGGCCATCCCCATGCCGGTGGAATCGGTGGTGCACGAGGTTGATCTGTCGGATGAGTGGGCGGCGTTGTCCCAGCAGCTCGAAACCGCGATGCAGGAGGAGACCGCCACTGCCGTCCAGGAAACCGCGAAGGCGCAACACGGCGCCCAAGTCCCCGCGCCTGTCTTGATTCCGGCCGAAGCGGCTCAATCGCAGGCCGAAGCGACTGCTGACGCGCCAGACTTCGACCTGGAACTCCAATCCGCGGCGCCTGAGGAAGTTGCAGAGAGCGAAACCCTGGCGGCGGACGCGCTCATCGCGGACCTTGCCGGGGAATTGGATTCCATTACATCGTCTCTGGGAATACCAGCCGGCACCGTCCCGGCCGCCCCGGTACAAGCTCCCGCCCCTCCATCTGCAGTTGCGAAACCCCCTGCGGCTGTGAAGCCGCCTGCCGCTGTAAAGCCGCCTGAAGCTGTGAAGCCGCCTGCCGCTCACGCCGCCTCCGGAAACGGCACTCCGGCCTTGGAAGCTGGCGGATCGCTCAGCGGGCCGCTGGGCGACCTGTTTGAAGAATTCCGTTCCGAGCTCGGTGAAACCAAGGAAGACGAAGATCTCGAGACCCACTACAATCTGGGAATCGCCTACCGCGAAATGGGCTTGCTGGAAGAAGCCATCAGCGAATTCCAGAAAGTGGCCAGCTCGACGGACAAAGGGCCCGCTTTCCGTTATGCCATGCAATGTAGTACGCTGCTGGGCTTGGCATTCATGGAGAAAGGGCAGCCGGGCATTGCCGCAATCTGGTACGAACGGGCCCTCAAGACGCCGGGACTGGATCAAGAATCGATTCTTGCGTTGCGTTACGATTTGGGAGTCGCCCAGGAACTGGCGGGCGACACGCATGCAGCGTTCACCAGTTTTTCGCAGGTCTACGCAATGAACATCGATTACCGTGATGTGTCCGAGCGGATTGCCCTTCTCGGGAAGGCGCGGTAGACACACCCCGAATGAAATCTTTCCTGCACGTATTGCTTTGCCTTGATGTTTTTCTGCTCGGAGTGTTGCTCGTGCTGGTTCCCTGGATGGGCTATTGGGACCACAATTTTTTCCTCGACAAGTATCCCGGGCTGATTCCGCTCCTCCTGCATCCCTCCGTGCGAGGGGCGGTGACAGGTCTGGGAACACTGGATATTCTGCTCGCTGCGAACATGTTGCGGGGACGGACGGACTCCGTTGCCACCCGGACGTAAACCCATACTCTGCTACGTAACGGACCGGCGCGCGTTGGAAGTTGCGCGTATTCCACCCGATTCTCCGCCGGGCGAGCCCGTTCCAATTCGCGCTGGCACACTTCACGATTCCATCCGTCGTGCGGCCGCTGCGGGAGCCGGCTGGATTCAGATTCGGGAGAAGGACCTTGATGCGCGATCTCTTGTGGAGCTCGCGCGTTTCGCAATTTCCGAAACGCGCGAGACCTCCGTGCGGGTTCTGGTCAACGACCGGCTGGATGTCGCTCTGGCCGCTAACGCCGCGGGAGTTCACCTCGGGGAAAATTCTTTGCCTGTGGAAGTCGTAAGCGAATGGCGCCGCTCCTCTGGGCGATTGGATTTTCTGATTGGCGTTTCCTGCCATTCCCTGGAGTCCGCGCTCGCGGCCGAGCGGGGCGGAGCGGACTACATTTTTTTCGGGCCGGTGTTCGCGACGCCGTCCAAGGCAGAGTTTGGCGCGGCGCAAGGAACGGAACGCCTGCGCGAAATCTGCGCGTCGTCTGGAATTCCCGTGCTCGCTATTGGCGGCGTGAATTTGGAAAATATGCGCGCGTGTGTTGCGGCGGGCGCTGCGGGAATCGCGGCAATACGACTATTTCAGGATGCAGCAGACATGGCTGAACTCGCCGCAAGGTTAAGGGCCATCTAGATTTCAAATGGTTTTGTAGCGCCCGCCTTCAGGTAGTGTCCTAAAAGTGCGTTGATCGCATTGGGGCGTCCTGGTAGCCCCGTTGCGATTGAAACTGCTTGGGAGTATTCTGCTGGCATGAAGGTATTAGGCATCGCTCTGCTTGCTCTAATCGCGTCGCCTCTGTTCTCAAAAGCCACAACGGAGAAGATAACGTTAAGCCGGGAAGAGCGGAGCGCCGACATCACCGACGCCGAAAAGCTCAAACAGTTCAGCTTCGGCCCTGGCCCAGGGAACTGTAACGTCGGCGAAGATTGTTCGGCCCCCAGAGCGGGTTGGATTGCAGATTGGATTCGCGGATCGGTTCCGGAGCCCGACGCGTCGCTACCTCGGTACGAGGTCGCGTTCTACCTTGGCAATGGCGAGAAACGGCACTACGTTGTTTACTTTGCCTATTCCCCAGTCCCCAGGCAAGGATACGTATATTTGCCTGGACCAGGAGAGGCCCACTATTGGGAGAACGTGAGTCTGTTAATGCGCGGGAAACAGTGGGAAGGCCATTGGTTCTTGGCAACTCCGGAATGGACCTCAGCGGCCCAGGAAGTAATCGAACGCTTGCGTTAACAACTCTTCATTGTTCCAGATGCGGTCAGTGATCCCGGCCTGCATCGCAGGAGTGGGCCAGGTCCATTATCGCTACACCCACTCCACACCCAAATTCTTGAGCTTCTCGCGAAGGCCGTACATATCCAAGCCCAATTCGCCGGCCTTCAGGCGCTCGCGATTTTTCGCTTCCTTGGCCAGGCGCGCTTCGCACAGGCGGACGACCTCCGGCGCATCCTGGCGCGGAACGACGACGATTCCGTCGACATCGGCCACGATGACGTCGCCGGGATGAACCAGCGCTCCCGCGCAGACGATGTCGATGTTCACGTAGCCCGCCGTTTCCTTCACGGTTCCCTGCGCGGAGATCGCGCGCGAGAAGGCCGGGAACTGCATGGCGGTCAGGTCCGCGACGTCGCGCACACCCGCGTGAATCACGAGTCCCTTAATTCCATGCGCCCGGCACGAAGTCGCCAGCAATTCCCCGAAAAATCCGTCGGTGGAATCGGAATGCGTCGCCACGACCAGGGCGTCTCCCGGTTTGCACACTTCGATCGCGGCATGAAACATCAGGTTATCGCCGGGATGGCAAAGCACGGTCACGGCCGGGCTCGCGATGCGCGCGGCCGGATAAATCGGCCGCATATAGGGCAGCATCAAGCCTGTGCGGCCCTGCGCTTCGTGCACCGTGGCGGTGCCGAACTCCCCGAGTTTCCGGACCACTTCCGCGTCCGGCCTTTCGATGTTGCGTACGATTCTTGGCTTCATGGGAAAATTCTCCGTAGATTACTGAACGCGTTTACTGAACGAGTGCGGCCGGATTCGTGACCGTCATTCGTCGAATCTCGTCGACGCTGAATCCGTTATCCAGCATCTTTTGCGCAAACATGGCAAACCCCTCGGCGACCGGCGGATTGATCGTCTGGCCGAGATCGGTGGAAAGCACGCAGCGTTCCGGGCCAACCACGCGAATGGCTTCGAGCACTGCGTCCCACGGAGCTTTCCCCGTGTGCATGGTGGTGAAACAGTGCTCGATGAAGGCGCCCATTCCCGCGAGCTGTTTCTGTTCGTCCGTGGTCAGGTTTTGCGAAGGGAATTCCGCGTGCGTGACCAGGACTCTTTTCGTCCCCATTTCGCGCGCCGTTTTCACCAGCTCGAAAATCTCGACGCGCCCGAGGTGTCCCGTCGCCAGAATCATGTTGTGCCTGGCGATCAGCTCGATGCAGCGCCGCGTGACTTCGGAAATGTTTCCATTCGAATCGAGCACCGTGAGCGGCGGGGGAGAGATTCCAGTTGCCGCAAGTTCCCGCTGAATTTTCGCCCAGAAGGGCAGTTTCACGTTGGGCCCGTCCAGCCTGCCCGCCGTTTCATTCTTGGCGTCCACCGTCGGAAACCATACGATCTTGCAACCGGAGCGCCCGGCCAGCTCCAGGGCCACGGGATTCAGGCCGCCCACCGAATGATTCAGCGTGATGGCCCCGTAAGCGGCAATGCCCGGCACCGCTTTCGTGACGACTTTGGCGCGTTCGGCCGTGGGAAAATAATGCGACTTGAGAACGAACCCTTTCAGTCCGCGCCCCAGAAATTCCTTCGCCAGGTCCAGGTCGTCGATGCGCCGCGCGATAACATCGGGCGCGACATGCACCTGCAAGTCGTATGCGCCCTGAAGGCACTTCCAAGCCGCGTCGGAAACCGGCGTGGCTTTTGCTCCAGCCGCACCCTCACCGGTGCTTGGCGATGTTGCCGTCATATCGTGTTTTCCTTTCCAATCCGATCTTCTATCCGGCGGGCTCGGAAGATGAAGGGAGTCCTCGCCGGGTAAAAATGGCGTAACCGTTCGAATGGATTCCGAAACTCGGGAACCACCCGGAAAAAGTAGCAGGCAAGGAATATACCCCATCGCCGGGAGGTTCCACTAGTGAATGCGGCCAATTTCAGTTTGAGTGGCACAGGCTTCAGCCTGTGGGGGTTAGCCCTTGCAAGGTCCAAAAGCCACAGGCTGAAGCCTGTGCCACTCAAACCGCGCGTCCTGCGGGGTTAGTGGCAGCTCTGATCGTCGGCAAATACTCCGCTGACGAGCATGGAATTTAGGAACCGGCTGCAATCGGAGATTTTTGCCAGGGCTGGATCGTTCTGAATCGTGTCGGGGCGCACGGTGTTTGTGGCATTCAGGGACTGCCGCGTGGTCACGACGTCGCTCGCCCACCGGGAAAGGTTTGAAAATTCGTTCTGGAGGAGTTGCATGGCGTCCTGGTCAGCCGCTGTTGATGCAGCTACCCCTACCTGTCCCATGTTTGTCTGCACACGATCGTGATAGTCCTGTGGCCAGGTTCCCGAAGCCGGCACGCCGTAGGTGAGGATCGTGCCGACCGCCCCTCTCCACTCGCGCATCTCCGCCAGTTCGGCGATGGCCAGACTCGCAAAATTCCTGGACAAGCCCGGCGGGGGGGCTTGGGGCGCTGGCGGGAGTTCGGTGCTCGGGGCCGGCGTCGTTCCGGATTCCGGAAAGGTAAGCACGACTCGATTGGCTTCGAGGGTGACGGAGCCATTCATGAACTGGGCGACGGTTTCAACGTCGACGTAAGCGTGGCCGCGCAGTTGCACGACCATCCCCGCGGACTTTCCGTTCACGATCAATGCCCGGTCGGGCGTGTTCTGCGCCCACAGGATTCCCGCAAACAGCAAGACGCATCCGAATGATAAGAGATAGGAAATTCCTCTGCGATTTCTCATGATGTCCCCAGTTCGATGCAAATCGGGCTGTGGCCAGGCGCCAATACTAGGTTACAGCGTTCGCGGCCCCGCTTCTAGTGGGAGTTCAGTGTGGAACCGGCTCGCCCATGGAGTATTGGTCGGCCGAACAAAAACGCCGAGCGGTGGCCTGGGAACGCCAATCTCCCGATTGGCGATTGACTTGATGCAAACCGCCAATCGGGAGATTGGCGTTCCCAGGTTGAAACGAAACGTCTGCCTGGTGAGAGCAACAGGATGAGGTTTCAGATCGGGTGCGTCCCGGGGAGCTGGTCCTGTCTTGCCGCGATCGCGGCGGCTTGGACGGGAGACATCGTCTTCAGATTTTGCGCAGGCCGGCCGCTTCGTAGCGCGTCACGGGGGGCGGAAGCTCGCGGCTCACGACCACGTCGACAATCGCGGGTTTGCCCGATTCCTCCGCGCGCCGCAAAGCCGGTATGAACTCGTCGGCGGAAGTGACGCGTTCGCCGTGCGCGCCAAACGCTTTGGCCACGTCGCCAAACTTCACGTCGAGAAACTCGCTGGCCTCCGGGCACATTTCTTCGTGCACGTATTTCTGCACGTGATACTCAAACGCGAGCGAACAGTTGTTCATCACAATCGTCACGGTCGGAAGTTTCAGCCGCAGCGCGGTTTCGAGATCGGGGAGGTGGTAGCCGAGGCCGCCGTCGCCGGTCAGGCCGAAGACGCGGCGCTTTGGTCCCACCGCGAGCTTCGCGCCGAACGCCGCGGGGAACGCCCAGCCGAGAGAGCCCGCCGCCCGCAATGTGTTGCGTCCCGCCTTCTTTTGCTGCAGCACCGTGACGGCCCACGCCGCCATGTAGCCGGTGTCGGCGACAAGCAGATCGTCGCCTCCGACGTGCTGATCGATGAGGCGCATGATGTGGTAGGGATTGAGTTTTCCTTCATGCATGGATTCGCGCGAGACGCGCTCGAGATCTTCTTGCCACACGGCGACAGAGCCTTGCACTTGCTTGGTCCAGGCGGCCCATTTGCTTCCGTTTACACGCGCCGCCAGCGCCGCCTCGCGCAACATTTTCAGCGCTTCGCGCGAATCCCCGACGATCGACAACTCCTCGCGATACGTGCGGCCGAGCGAATTCGGATCGAGATCGATGTGCACGATGCGCGTGCCTTTCCCCGGGTACTGAAATACGTTGGTTCCCATCGAGCTCAATTTCGTTCCGATCGCGAGGCAGAAATCCGCGGCGGCGAGCGTGTCGTTGGCGACCTTGCGTGAATAGCGGCCGCACACGCCGACGGCCAGCGGATGCGTGTCGGCGATGCTGCCTTTGCCCGCCATCGTGGTCACGAC
>DATNIO010000145.1:0-25619 GCA_035604385.1 Verrucomicrobiia bacterium
GTTCTTTCACGCCGGTCGTTCTCCAGGGCATCGTCTCCAGCCTCCTCGGCCAAAACTCTAACCGAGGTGTAAAGGATGTCCTGGCAACGTCCGCAAAAAACTGTAAAGTATGTCATGGCACCGTACACTTCAGGCGGGCACGTGTTTGGATCTAAAGTGCCCGCCTGAAGGCGGGCGCCACATTTGCCCCCGATTACAGTTTCGCCGCGGGCTTTTCGCTGTCCAGCCAGCGCATTTGCTCTTCGCCGTAGCGAGTGCCGGCGACGGCGTCGGCTGGGACTGCGCGTTCGATCTGAGCCAGGTCCTCGGGCGTCAATTTTAGATCGAGGGCCTTGAGCGATTCGGCCAACTGGGTGCGGCGGCGCGCGCCGATCAGCGGGACAATATCAGCGCCACGGGACATCACCCACGCGATCGCGACCTGCGAAGCGGTTGTGTTCTTGCTCGCGGCGATCGCGCTCAGCGTGTTCGCGAGCGCCTGGTTCTTCTCGTAATTCTCGCCGCGAAATCGCGGCAAGTGTTTTCGGATGTCCTTTGGCGAAGTCACCGGAGATCCGGAGAGCAAACCGCGCGACAGTACGCCGTAGGCGGTAATTCCCATTCCGAGTTCGCGCGCCGCGGGCAGGATGGTCGCCTCCGCCCCTCGGCTGACAAGGGAATATTCAATCTGTAGGGCGACGATGGGAGCCGCTTTGTACGCCCGGCGAATCGTCGCCGCGGACGCTTCAGAAATACCAATGTGGCGAACGTAGCCGGCCTGAACGAGGCCCGCCAACGCTCCATAGGTTTCCTCGATGGGTGTGCGCGCATCGACGCGCGATGGTTGATAGAGGTCGATGTAATCCGTCCCCAATCGGCGCAAGCTGTAAGAGAGAAAATTCTTTACTGCTTCGGGACGCACATCATAGCCGTTGAACGAACCGTCCGGCCCGCGCATGGCGCCGAATTTAACGGCCAGGAACACATCCTTGCGCCTGCCTTCGATGGCCCGCCGAATCAGCATTTCGTTGTGGCCCATGCCGTAGAAATCGCCAGTATCGAGCATCGTGATTCCCGCGTCGAGCGCAGCTTGAATCGTGGCTATGCATTCCGATTCATCCGAAGGGCCGTACATGTCGGACATCGCCATGCATCCCAGCCCGAATTGTGAAACAACAGGTCCATTTTGTCCCAAGTGGATCGTCTTCACGGTCGTCAAATCCTCCCCATGAGCCGGAAAATAATGCCAGATCACTCTACGCTATCGTCATGGCGAAATAAATGCCGGGAGCAAGCCAATTCGTTGCGTCGAGGTCAGGGGAAGCGTAGGATGCACAAACGAGAAGTCGAAATCGGAAATTCCGGGTTAAGCGAGTTCCTTAGGAGGGATTGTGAAGCGGCAACTATCTCACATCAAATTCATGCTGGCCGTCGCCGGCATCGTGGTGATGGCCATGTTCGGGAGCAGGGCATACACCCAACCTGACTCCGAACCCAATTCCGCGCCCAACCCGTATCGCGCGGTGGAAGGTTGGGGGAAGCCGCTTCCCGACGGCAGGCCGTGGGGATCGACGAATGCGCTGACGGTCGATTCAAAGGGCAATGTGTGGGTTGCGGAGCGGTGCGGCGGGAATTCCTGCGCTGACTCGACACTGGATCCAATTCTTGAGTTTGACTCCTCCGGCAAACTTCTCAAGAGCTTTGGGGCGGGCATGTTCGTTGTGCCTCACGGCGTCTATGTCGATAAAAACGGAAACGTGTGGGCGACTGACAATTCGGGAAAAGATGGAAAGGGCCAGCAAGTGATCGAGTTCAGCCCGGACGGGAAAGTTTTGATGAGGCTCGGGAAAGCAGGTGTCGCCGGAGATGGTCCGGACACGTTCAATCAGCCGGACGGAGTTGCGATCGGCGCAAATGGCGACATCTTCGTCGCGGACGGCCACACCGTTGGGACGGGCAATGCGCGCATCGTGAAATTCTCGAAGAACGGGAAATTCATCAAGCAGTGGGGGGAGCACGGTTCTGGCCCGGGCCAGTTTGAAGTCCCTCACAGCATTGCAATGGATTCCAAGGGACGCATATTTGTCGCGGACCGTGGGAACAAGCGGATCCAGATCTTCGACCAGGATGGAAAATTTCTCGACCAGTGGACGCAATTTGGCGTGCCCAGCGGGGTATTCATCGATCGAAACGACGTGCTCTATGTGGCGGACTCGATGTCCGAATCGGATGACCCAAAGCGTCCCGCCTATAATCCCGGCTTCGAGCAGGGCATTCGAGTCGGGAGCGCGAAAGACGCCAAGGTAACGGCATTTATCCCGATTCCGCCTCCGCCGGGTGTGCCGACCAACGCTCCGGAAGGTGTTGCGGCGGATGCCAGCGGCAGCGTGTACGGCGCCGACGTCGTCCTGAAGGATGTAAGAAAATACGTCAAACAATAGAAGCAACGATCGGAACGCGATCGTTGCCGCTGCTATCTTGATTTTCCATAAGCCCCCAGCCTCTGAATTGCGAACGTCAAGGTGCTTTCAGAGCATGACTTCAAATTAGAGCTCCGTCGTTTGTGTCCCTTGGCGTTTCGCCGATTGTGTTACATTTTTCAGTGGCCTTTGATGGGATTATCGAGAGTAACCAGCGAAGAAAACGGATGAAGAAAATTTCAGTTCGGGCGGCGAACGGGAAATACGATGTCCTGTGCGGCCGGGGCGTGCTGCGCGAATTGCCGCGCGTGGTGTCCCGCATCCGGCAAGACGGTTCGGTGTTCGTGATTTCGTCGCCGCGGGTGTGGCGGCATTGGGGATCGCGCATCGAACGGCTGCTTGCGGACGCACGGCGCGCCACGATTTTGATCGATGACGGAGAAACCGCGAAAAATCTTTCTACTGTCGAACGGGCCTGCAGCGATCTTGTTCGCACGGGCGCGGACCGCCGCGCGCTGATCGTTGCCGTCGGGGGAGGAGTGGTCGGCGACGTGGCCGGATTTGTCGCGGCGAGTTATGCGCGCGGAATCGCGCTGATCCATGTTCCCACGACTGTCGTGGCGCAAGTCGATAGCGCCATCGGCGGAAAGACGGGCGTGAATCTTCCGGAGGGGAAAAATCTAATAGGGGCATTTTACCCGCCGAAGGGTGTTGTGGCCGATCCGGGGTTGCTGAGTAGTCTGCCGCCGCGCGAATTTCGATCAGGAATTTACGAGATCATCAAGTACGGCGTGATCGGCGACGCCAAGCTTTTCCAGTTTCTCGAACGGAAACTGGAAAAAGTGCTGCGACGGGATCGAGCCGCTCTCACCTTTGTGATCGAGCGCTCCGTGGCGCAAAAAGCGCGAGTCGTGTCCGAAGATGAGCATGAATCGGGGCTGCGCGAAATTTTAAATTTCGGGCATACCTTCGCGCACGCTCTTGAAAGCGTCACGCGCTATCGAACGTATCTTCACGGCGAGGCTGTGGGATGGGGCATGATCGCGGCGGCGCGGCTGGCGGTTGAAAAGGGAATGCTCTCGCCTCGTGTAGAAGAACGAGTCGCAAGAGTGATCGCGCGCGTGGGGCCGCTGCCGGCGTGGCCGTCCATTCCCGCCGAAAAAATAATTGCCGCGATGCAGGCGGACAAAAAGACGCGCGCCGGACGTTTGCGTTTTGTGTTGCCCGAGCGCATCGGCCGAGTTCGATGCGGCGTCGAGGCCGAACAAGAAATGCTGGTGCGCGTGCTCCGCGAGTGCGCGATTGCCGCGGATCAACCCGACACCTGGAAGAGCCGCCGCAAATGAAATCCGCATCCGAGAGCGGCGTTCCCGGCACGCGTCCGGAAGGCGTCCAGGACGAAAGGGAAGCGGCGGCCCACGTCCGTGAAATGTTCGGCCGCATCGCGCCGCGCTACGATCTCCTGAATCATCTCCTTTCTCTCGACATCGACAAGGTATGGCGGCGGCGCGTGGCGAAGCGGTTCAGCGCGATCCTCCACAATCCGGCCGCGCGCGTGCTCGATCTGTGCTGCGGTACGGGCGATTTGGCGTTGGCGTTTCGCAAGGAAGCGCCGGTTGGGGCCGAAATTATGGGGTCTGATTTCGTTCCGGAAATGCTGGCGCGCGCGCGCGCCAAGGCCGCGGCGGGCGCCGCAGGCGTTACGTTTGTCGAAGCGGATGCGCTCGCTCTTCCGTTTGGCGACGGAAGCTTTGATCTGGTCTCTTGTTCATTCGGATTCCGAAACTTGGCGAATTATGAGCGGGGGCTGATGGAAATCTTTCGCGTGTTGAAGCCGGGTGGCATCGCTGCAATTCTCGAATTTGGCGAGCCCCCGGGAAAACTGTTTGGAAGTCTTTACCGTTTTTATTTTCGGCGAGTGCTTCCCCGGCTTGGCGGACTAATATCAGGGAACGGTTCCGCGTACACCTATCTTCCGAGTTCGGTCAGCAAATTTCCTTCTCCGGAAGCTTTGCAAGGCCTATTCGCGCGAGTTGGATATACGGATGTGCGGTTCGTACGCTGGACCGGAGGGATTGTTACGCTACATACCGCGCGCAAGGAATAGCTAAGACGCACGAATGAGTGGCGCAGGCTTCAGCCTGTGGGGGTTGGACCTTGCAAGGACTAACCCCCACAGGCTGGAAGCCTGCGCCACTAGAGTGCCATCAGTTCTCCAAGCCTAGAAGGCGGATTTTGTTCAGCAGGGTTTTGTAGGAAACGCCGAGCTGTTCGGCGGCGCGGGTCTTATTCCACTTTGTGGATTTGAGCGCGGATTCGATTTTGAAGCGTTCCACGTATGCCACGGCGCGCGTTCCCACTTCCTGCAGTGTGCCGCCCCAATCAAACGCTTCCGCCAACATTCCCGTGGGCATGTCGCCATCGGGGGGACGCGGCGCGGGGAGTTGCAGGTCGGGCGCTTCGATGGTCTCGGAGTCCGTCAGGATGGCGGCGCGCTCGATGGTGTTCTGAAGTTCGCGGACGTTGCCGGGCCAGGAATAGCCGCGCAAGGCGGTGCGGGCGCTCGAGGCAAACTTCAGATTCGGTTTGCGAAATTCGAGCCGGAAGCGCTCGAGAAAATGGTCGGCCAGCATGACGACATCATCGCCGCGTTCACTGAGCGCGGGAATCGTGATGGGAACCGCGGCGATACGAAAGTACAAATCCTCGCGAAACGTTTTGGAGGCGACCGCTTCGCGAAGATCCTTGTTCGTGGCCGCCAGGATGCGAACGTCGATGTCGACGAGTTGCGTTCCGCCGACGCGCTCAAAGCTGCGCTCTTCGAGCACGCGCAAAAGTTTAGCCTGCGTGCTGAGCGGGAGTTCGGCGATTTCGTCCAGAAAAATCGTGCCCCGGTTGGCCAGCTCCATTTTGCCGACCTTGCGCGAACCGGCTCCCGTGTACGCGCCGCGCTCATGGCCGAACAGCTCGTTCTCGACGAGCCCTTCCGGAATCGCCGCGCAGTTCAGCGCGACGAAGGCATGCTGCCGCCGGGGAGAGAGATGATGGATCGCTCGCGCAAACAATTCTTTTCCCGTGCCGCTTTGTCCCAGGAGCAAGACGGTGGAATCGGTGGCGGCCACGCGCTGCACCTGGTGCGTCGCTTCCTGCATGCTTTTGTGCTCGCCGACGATTCGCGGAAAGCCGTATCGTTCCGCGTATTCCTCGCGGAGCAGAAGATTTTCGCGCAGAAGTTCCTGCTGCTGGGAAGCGCGTTCAACCAGCAGATTCAAGTGGTCCAGGTCCACAGGCTTCTGGATGAAATCGTAAGCGCCATCCTTCATCGCGGTCACGGCCTCTTCCACCGAGCCGTAGGCCGTAATCAGGATGACGGGAATGGTCGGGTCGGCCTGCTTGGTTTCGCGGAGGACTTCGAGGCCGGAACAGCCGGGAAGTTTCAAATCCGTCAAGACGAGCAAGTAACGGCGCGCGCGAACTTTCGCCACGGCGGAGGAGCCGTCCGGGGCTTCGTCCACCGTGTGGCCGGCGCGCTCCAGCGCTTTCTTGAGCATGGCGCGCAGCTCAGGCTTGTCTTCGACCAGAAGCAGAGGTTCCATCAATTTTCTTTTATCACGATTTCAAGCCGCGAAGTGACCGGCCATGCGGCCTTGTGCGGAGATCGCTATAGGGCGAATCCCGGATGCTCGGATCGACCCGCAGCGCCGGTTTCTGCGAGTTACTTTTGAGGCGCCGGAGCCGGTTGTTCCGGGGCGGATTCTCCTGGAGCGGGCTGCGCGGGCGGTGTTGCCCAACCCGGATCGCCGCCTGCTTGACGCAATTCGTCTTCGAGATTGGAAATGTCTGCTTTGTCTTGATCGACGACTGCTGTTTTTGCGTCAATCTTCGCTTTCGTATCGTTCAAGTCCTGGCGCGAATACTCCTGCTTCAATTGAGCCGTCGGGTCCGTGTAAAACTGGTCCTGCTTCAAGTTGAATTCGCGCTGCAGGATGTCGAGTTCGTGAGCATCATCCGCGAGTTTCTTGTTGGCGGCAGCGAATTTGTCGCGCCAGTAGGCTTCATCCTTTACCGGCGTTTTTTCTCCCGGCGCAGCGGTATTCGAGGTTTTCTCGCCCTCGGCCTTATTGCCTTGGTCACCGGACGGGGCAGGCTGCTCGCCCACAACATTGATGGTGCCGGTCAGAGTGCCAAGATTGTCGTTATCGATCGTCATCTTGGCTTTCGGGGCGTTTTTTTTCGCCGCCTGGGCTTTGCGAGCCGCATCGGCGACGCTTCCCTGATCCTGGTCCTGCGCAGCAAGATAGGCCGGAACGGCCAGCAGGACGCACCCCAGAGCCAGCGTGATAAGCCTATTTGTATTCATAGTTTTTGGCCGCCTTTCGGTGGACACACGGCGGATGTGAGCACCACTAGTTTAGATGCGGGCGGCGGCCGAATCAATCGCTCTGACATTTTCGCGTACAAATGGTAACCATACGATGAATTCCGCCCCGCCCAGGGGCTGGTTGCGCGCCTCGATGGAACCCCCGTGCTGGACAATGATTTTTTGCACGACGGCCAACCCGAGGCCGGTCCCATTGGCCTTCGTGGTGTAGAAGGGCATGAAAATTTTAGTCAATGCTTCCGCTGGGATGCCGGGGCCATTATCCGTAATGGAAATTCGCTGTCCCGGGAGCGGGCCGGATTTGTCAATCTCGCCGCGAACGATCACGCGCCCGCCGGCAGGATTATCGGTTGCAGCTTCCGCGGCGTTGCGCGCCAAATTGAGAATCGCCTGCCGCAGCAGGGCATCATCGCCCGAGACGTCGCCGAACTCACCCATGGTCACGAAGGGAACTCCCGGCACGACCTCGCCGATTTCCGCCACGATGCGCTCGATCATCGGGCTGATCGATACCTGTTCATCGGCGAGTTCCAGAGGGCGCGCAAACTTCAGGAATTCCGTGACCACATGGGTCAGCGACCTCGTCTGCCGGAGGATCAGTTCGCCGTGCTCGTGCAAATCGGTGCCGGGCTGCGCCTCGCTCCGGATCATTTGGGCGTAGCCGGAAATCGTCGCGAGGGCGTTTTTGAATTCGTGCGCGATGCCCGCGGAAAGCTCGCCGAGGGCGGCCAGGTTTTCCTTCATGTGAATCTGCTTTTGCAGCGCGGCGAGTTCGGTCAGGTCGCTCAACAGGCAAATCGCGCCGGTGATTTCGTTCGCGTTGTTCTGGATCGGAGAAATGGTCACGCCGAGCTGGCGCAATTCGTGCGAGGGGGTCAGGTATTCGACTTCCTCGCGGCGAAACGTGCGGCCGTGTTCCAGGCATCCGGCAACGAGCTCGGTCAGGCGCGATCCGGCGCCGAGGACTTCGTTGTAACGGCGATACGCCAGGGATTTCACGCCGAGCGCGGCTTCAGCCGCGGGATTCGCGCTGGTGATCAGGCCGGCGGAATTCACCAGCAGCAAGCCCGCCGGCATGTTGCGCGTGACGGCTTCGCTCATGCGCTCGGTTTGCTGCGCGCGCTCGCGTTCGGCGCGGTGCAGGGCTTCGAGTTCTTTTTCCTGTTCCTTGAGTTTTTTGATGACGGCTTGCATGGAAGCCGTCATGAACGCCGCGGGATTGTCGCTGCGCGGAGCCTCGGCGCCAAGGCCGTCCGAGGATTGCGATGCGCCGTGGAAGTAGCGCCGCGCCATGACGATCGCCATGAATGCCGCGGCCAAGAGAACGATCAGCAGCACTCCGGAGAGCACCCACAGAGAGTTGACCGAAGGAACGGCGGCCGAGATTAGGAATTCATATTTCACGGGTCACTTTATGCCTATCTGGGACAAATACCAATGGAGCGCGGGCGTCCCGAAAAAAACGACCAAAAGCGCGCCTGCTCCGAGGAATGTACCAAACGGCAATTCGTAGTCTTGCCCCTTTTTCGAAACCTTGATCAAAATGATACCGACGACGCTCCCGAGAAGCGAGCCGAAGAGGACCGTCATCATCGTGCGTTTCAAGCCAAGAAACGCGCCGACCGCCGCCATCATTTTCACGTCGCCCAGGCCCATGCCTTCGCGGCCTCGGATGCGAAAATATCCTTCGGCGACGATCCAAAGCAACCCGCTTCCCGCCAATGCTCCCAGAACCGCATCGGCAAACGAAAGCGCCATTTGCGGAGGCGGGAAATCAAACCAGCGGCTCGCAAGCCACAGCGCTGTGCCATCCAGCGACTTGGTGAAAAAACTGAAGACCAGGCCGGCGCCCAGGCCGAAGAAATTCACTTCATCGGGAAGAATTCGCTCGCGAATGTCGGTGATGGCCAGCACGACGAGCAGCGCCGCGAAGACGGCCCACTTCAGCGCGTCCACGGTAAGGCCAAAAATAAAATAACAGGCAAGGAACAAAAGCCCAGTGAGCAATTCGACGGCCGGATACATCGCGGAAATCTTCGTCTTGCAGTTGCGGCATTTGCCGCCCAGGAAAATCCAGCTCAGGACGGGAATATTGTCGTACGCCGCGATCGCCTTGCCGCACTTTGTGCAGCTCGATGCGGGCAACACGATGGACTTGTCCGCCGGAATCCGCAGGATGCAGACATTCAAAAAGCTTCCAATGATCAGGCCAAATAAGAACGCGCCAAGAGGGATCACTCCACGACTCTGCCACACCCGCCCCCCGCCGACAACGCTTGCTCTCTCCAAGGTGAAGCAATCAGGCAACAGGAAGTGGTGGGTCAGCTTGAATCGCGTGCGAGTATCCTGGCCAAAGAAAGGACAAGAATGTATACGGTAACAACATTCAGAGCGAGCGCAAGGATGTAGAAGAAAGAGCCGTCACGATGTAAGACGAGCACCCAAGGAAACCCAATGAATAGCAGATCAAAGGCTCGTCCTTCAAAATCTGCCACACGCCATACGCAAACCAGTAAGACGGCAATCGCTAAAGAGTAGCTAACAGCGGCAATAAGTGCAGTTCGCGAAAATAATCTGCTCATATTACGAATCATATCGCCCGCGATTAGTTGGTCAAGAAACTAAATTTCTGTAGTTCTCAACTTAATATTCAAATGGTTGGTTTGACAGGCAATCCACACGCACCTATATTCGAGATTCGCGATTTATGTCGTGGCTGGAACAAAAAATTCGGCGCTACGAGCACGCCCGGTGGACCACCGATGACAATCGGCGAGTCTATCCCTTTGAATGGGGCCTCGAGCATATCGGCGGCAGGGCCGACGAGCCCGATCCGCGCGGATTTCTGAACGCGTGGGTTGAAGAAACGCTGGCGCATAGCGACGAATGGTTTGCCACGACGCCCGCCGACGACTACGTGTTGCATCCACCTCAGAACGGCGCTTCGGGAGGGCAGGTGCTCACATTTACGAGCCAGATTGCGTCTCCGTGGGCGAACAACAATCTCGTGCATGCGCGTTTTTTCCGTGCCAGGGCGACCGGCCCCGCCGTCGTTCTGCTGCCCAACTGGAACGCCAAGTGGCACGGCCAAGTCAACCTCTGCCGCTGGCTGACGAAGCTCGGCATCAGCGTATTGCGCCTCTCGATGCCGTATCACGATTACCGCGTCGCGCCGGGCCACGAACGGGCCGATCAACTGGTTGGTTCGAACGTCGGACTCACCATTCAGGCGACGCGCCAGGCTGTCACGGACACGCGCCGCTGTTTACTCTGGCTCGGACAACAGGGATACGGGAAGTTAGGCCTTGTCGGGACAAGTATTGGCTCCGCGATCGGATCGATCACTATGGCGCACGACCAGACCGTGCGCGCGGGGGCGTTTCTGCACGTATCTACTTATTTCGCCGACGTTGTTCGAACGGGGATGACGACCGCACATGTTTGGGAGGGCC
This sequence comes from Verrucomicrobiia bacterium, assembly GCA_035604385.1. Lineage (GTDB taxonomy): Bacteria > Acidobacteriota > Terriglobia > Acidiferrales > UBA7541 > Palsa-360. The sequence continues at coordinate 10,233 of DATNIO010000145.1, forward strand.
TCCGAACGAAGGTGACCGAGGACGAATTGCGCCATTACTGGGCGCCCATCAGTCCCGTCCCTTACCTGGACAAGCTCCGAAACACCGGCCAGCGCATGCTGATGATCAGCGGGCGGTACGATCCGACGTTCTGGTACGAATTTACCGAAGAAATGTTTCGGACGATGCGGAAGAAGGGCGTTCAGCTCGAAACGATGACGCTGCCGTGCGGGCACTATTCGCTGGAGCTGGCGCCTTTCGCGTTTCCGGCGGGGCTGCGGTTGGGACTTTTCTTGTTTGAAGCGCTTGCCTGATTCACGAGTGGCATAGGCTTCACAGGCTGCGGAAAAAGTCAGTAGCGGCCGGTTTTCGTAGCACAGCCACTCTTGGCTGCGTGCCTTTATTAAGTGCTGCAAAAACCACACAGCCAAGACTGGCTGTGCTACTTGGACGGCGATTCCGCATTTTCAAAATCGAAATAGCGGCGATATTTTTCCGGCAGCGGCTTGGGGCGGCCGTTGCTGTCGCAGACGACGTGAATCGATTCGCCGGTGGCCAGCAGCTCGCCAGTTTCGTCGTGGCGAATTTCGTAGCCAAAAGTAATCGTGCGGCGCTTGGCCGAGGTCACGCGCGTGCGAATGCGCAGAGGGTCGTCATAGCGGGCCGGGCGGCGGTAGCGGCATTTCGCTTCGGCGACGACGGTGAAACTGTCATCATCGAGTTCCATGCGCCGGTAGTCGAGCCCGCGCTGGCGCAGATATTCGACGCGCCCAATCTCAAAATAAATAAAATAGTTTGCGTAGTAGACGATGCCCATCTTGTCCGTCTCGGCGTAGCGGACGCGGACCACAGTCTCAATGAATTCGCTCATCGGGAGGGAAATTGTAGCAGAAGGGCGGCGCGGCGCGCTCGGGCGTGAAACTGGTTCACTTGCCGCTCCAGTGAGGCGGGCGCTTTCCGAGGAACGACTCGAGCCCCTCGCGGAAATCCAGCGTGGTACGAATTCGCGCGCTTTCCGCCGCGGCCAGTTCGAGTTCGCGGGCGATTTCCGGCGCGGCGAAATCGCAGAGCAGTTTCTTGGTCATCGAAAGGCTGACCGGGCTGCATGTGAGCAAATTTGCCGCAAGGATTTGCGCCGCAATTGTCAATTCTTTCGCGGGGACGATTTGCGTGACGAGACCGATTCGATGCGCTTCGGCGGCTTCGATGGTCTTTCCTGTCAGGAGCAGATCGCGCGCGCTTTTTTCACCGATTTGGCGCACGAGAAAAACGGAGACCACGGCTGGAAGAAATCCGATGCGCACTTCCGGATATCCGAATTTTGCCTCCGGCACGGCAATCGTGAAGTCGCACAGAGTGGCGAGGCCGCAGCCGCCGGCAATCGCGTGCCCATTCACGGCGGCGATGGTCGGCTTCGGGAAACTCCAGATGCGCAGGCAGAGGCGCGCTATGCGGTCCGCGTCTTCGCGTTGCTCGGCGGGGGATTGCTCGGCGAGCGCCTTCAGAGCTTCGAGGTCCATGCCGGAGCAGAATGCTTTTCCCGCGCCGGTCAGGATCAAGACTCGCGCGGGGCTCGCTTCGACTTCGTCGAAAGCGGAAAAAAGTTCCGCGATCATTTCCGCGGTGATCGCATTGCGTTTCTCCGGCCGGCTGAGCGTAATCATGGCGATTTCGCCGGAGAATTCGAGATGGAGCGTTCGGTAGGGCATATTCGTTTAAGTCAGACTTGACCTCTTACGGAAATATTCGCCTTTTGTCATTCCGAGCGAAGCGAGGAATCTCTCTGTTCCGGGGCACAAACCGAAGAGAGATTCCTCGCTTCGCTCGGAATGACAAAAGGACAACTTTTTTCCGCAGATTGTAAAGCGTGGCCCACTCAAAAGCGGGCCAACTCCAGTTCTCATTTTGCTTGCGCCGCGTGTGAATACTTGGCGCGAATTTCTTCGGTCATCGCGATGGCCGGCTGCAACGCTTCTGGACGGATCCCGGCGTCTGCGCCGCGCGAGTCGAGCGCCGCGAGAATCGTTTCCGTGGCGATGTTGCCCACCAGTTCGTCGCCCGCGAAGGGGCATCCGCCAAGTCCTGTGAGCGCTCCATCGAACCGGCGGCAACCGGCATCGTAAGCCGCGACGATTTTTTCCGCCGCGCCCTCCGCCCGGCTGTGCAGATGAACGCCCAACTCGATGCCCGCCACGCAATCTTTTACGGTGTTATACAGCGCGCCCACATATTCGGGAGGCGTGGTTCCAACCGTGTCGGCGAGCGATACGCTTGGCACGCCAATATCCTTGAGCCAGACCAGCGCGTCTTCGACGATCTCCGCGCCCCACGGTTCCTCATACGGATTGCCAAACGCCATCGAAATGTAGACGACCAATCCGTGTCCGGAAGCTTTCGTGGTCTTGCGCAATTGCTCGACCAGTGCGCGCGATTCTCCACGGCTCATGTTCGCATTCGCGCGCCGAAAATAGGCCGAGATGGAATATGGATACCCAATGGTCGTCACACCCGGAGTCGCGAGGGCCCGCTCGACGCCACGCTCATTCACGACGATCCCGATAATTTCTGGCGTTGCCGTGCCAACTGGCAGGCCGGCAAGAAATCCTTTCATCACTTCTTCGCTATCGGCCATCTGTCTTACGTGCGTGGGCGAAACGAAGCTGACTGCGTCGATATGCTTGAAGCCCACGGCAGTCAATTTCAAAAGATAATCGATTTTTACCTCGGCGGGAATCAGTTCCGGCAATCCCTGCCAGGCGTCCCTTGGGCATTCGACAATTTTTACGGTTTCAGGCACCGATAGTCCTTTGAGATAGGAAGTTCACAGCAGAACATCAAGTTTGTAGCACGCCCGTCTTAAATTCCTTTACTTCGGGATTCAACGCAGCCGCTTCCAAAGACCAGATCAGTGCCTCGCGTGTTTGTGCAGGATCAATTATGGCATCTACCCACAAGCGGGCTGCTGCATATCGAGGGTCGGTTTGATGTTCATATGTGGCGCGGATGGATTCTTTTAATTCCTTCTTGTCCGCCTCAGAGAGTTTCTTGCCTTCGCGCTCCAGCTGCTTGATCTTAATTTCGACCAGCGTGGACGCGGCGGAATCGCCGCTCATCACGGCGTAGCGCGCCGTCGGCCAGGCGAAAATGAATCGCGGGTCGTAGGCTTTGCCGCACATGGCATAGTGGCCGGCGCCGAAACTTCCGCCGCAGATCACCGCGATTTTCGGGACGACGCTGTTCGATACGGCGTTCACCATTTTTGCGCCTGCGCGGATGATTCCGCTCCACTCCGCTTCCTTTCCAACCATGAATCCGTTGACATCGTGCAGAAAAATCAGCGGCACGAGATTCTGGTTGCAATCCATGATGAAGCGCGCGGCCTTTTCCGCGGACTCGGTGTAGATCACTCCGCCAAATTCGATGCGGCGCTCGCCGGTCGCAGCGTCGATGGTGGGGACGTGCTTCTTGTTGTTGGCGACGATGCCGACGGCCCAGCCACCGATCCGCGCGTAACCGCAAAGCAGGGTCTTGCCGTATTCCGCGCGATACTCCTCGAATTTGCTGCCGTCGACGATGCGGGCGATCACTTCGTGCATGTCGTATTGGCGCGCCGGATCGGAAGAAAAAATGCCGTAGATTTCCTCGGGCGGGAACAAAGGATTCTCGGATTCCTTGTAATCAAAGCGCGCGGCGAGAGGATGCCCCATCTTGTCCACCAGCGCACGGATGCGTGCAAGGCAAGTTTCATCGTCCGGTTCGCGAAAATCGACCGTGCCGCTGATTTCCGCGTGCATCTTCGCGCCGCCCAGTTCTTCTGCGGAAATTTTCTGCCCGATCGCCGCTTGCACGAGCGCCGGGCCCGCAAGAAAAAGTCCTGAACCTTCGGTCATCAGAATGTGATCGCACATCACGGGCAGATACGCGCCGCCCGCGACGCACATCCCCATGATGGCCGTGATCTGGGGAATGTGCATGGCGCTCATGACGGCGTTGTTGCGGAACACGCGACCGAAATCGTCGGTGTCGGGGAAAACGTCTTCTTGCAGCGGCAAAAAAACGCCGGCGGAATCGACCAGGTAAATCGTGGGAATGTGGTTGTCGATGGAAATGTTTTGCGCGCGAATCACTTTTTTCGCGGTGAGAGGGAAGAAGGCTCCGGCTTTCACCGTCGCATCGTTGGCGATAATCATCACCAGGCGCCCGCAGATCCGCGCGAGGCCGGTAATCGCGCCGGCGGCCGGAGCGCCGCCCCACTCTTCGTACATTTCGTGCGCGGCGTAAATTCCCAGCTCGAAAAACGAAGTGTGCGGATCGATCAGCTTGGCGATGCGCTCGCGTGCGGTCAGGCGGTTCTTCTTGTGCTGCGATTCGATAGCTTTCGTGCCGCCGCCATGCTGGATCACAGTTTCCTGGTTCTTGATTTCCGTGACGAGATCCACCATGCGGCGGGTATTCTTCTCGAAGCCGGGCGAGTTTCGCGTGACCTTGGTTTCAACGACGGAACTCGTCAAGTGGAACTCCTCCCGTAGTATTTCCCGAAATGCACGTGAAGACGGCAAAGCGACAGTATAAGCTGATTCCGCCCCGCTCTGCATGGCCTGCGAAGGCGGGCCGTTTCCGACTCGTCATACGGAGCCAACTTGCTGACAGCAGACCACCTTCTAGGGAGTAATTCCCGGGCAGTGCAATCAGCCTCAGCAAGAGCCTTGGCCGACCATCCCATGTACCAGTAGGAAGCCCCAGACGGCGTTCCGAGGAAGACATTGACTGGGCTCTGCCCCGCCGAGCACAAACGGAAGTTCGTTACTCCCCCGAAGAATGAATAAGTTAGCAGCCCCTTTCCCTGGGGCCGATCCCTCAGGGAGTAGATTAGGCCAGCGAAGTACCAATCGGGAAAACATTTTCCCATATGTGGAAATCGACTTGACCGTCAGAGGCTTATGGCAGCGGGTTTTGTTCCCTAACTGTCCAAATATAATGAAGCAATTAGAGATAGCGTGCCAATGCGGAACATTCGCGGATAGAGGTTTGGAACTTCTCCTGCTTAGGCAAGAGACAGGGTAGCGAAATGAGCAATTCTATTCATCAATGTTGCACCCCCGGCTGCGGGACCCTGGTCCCCGCAGAGCTCGAGTTGGACGGATTCTGCGTTCCGCACTTCCTCTTGTCGGCGGAAAAGGCCTGTTCCGAGATGCGCCGGGAAGCCGCCACGGGCGAGTCAAGTGCTACGCGGCGAGCGGAGCTGGAGGCCTATGTAGCCGCCTCCGCCATGAAGCTAGCCCTCATCGGCACGGGAAGTGTGCGGTTATCTGATGAAATGAAGAAACGAATTCTGACGACATTCCTTACGCTGATGATTCTCCGGGAGAATCTGGACCGCCCCGTAAACCCATTCCTGCCCAGACGACGAACTGCCAGACCGGAAGCAACCGCAGCCTGAGCGGCGGCTCCCGCCAGATCGAATTTCAGCGTCACGATACTTCCCATATTTTTGCGGAATCTGAATTGCGTGCTTGCCCGCCTCATTCCTTATGAGCCCTCAGTGGCAGATTGCCCTTTCTCAGCCAGGAACGCCATAGCTTCCTCCATCGTCCGGAAGACGCCGACTTGCTTGGTGCTGCGTTCGTCCAGGCTGCGGTAGGTCTGGTACATGCGCCCCAGGCCAAAGGCTTCCTCGGTCGGCGCGACGATGGCAAAGCGCGATGGCGGAGAATCCCCATCCATCCCGGCCGAGCGTGCCGCCAGCTCCCGCACTCGTTCGATGGACTGCAAAGCGATGCGCTCGACTTGGCTCATGTCCACAAGTTCGTTGTAGCCGTTCAATTCAGGCCGAGACCAAATGGCCTGCTGGTAGCCCATAATATCTTCGTGGGTCATCGTGCCGTGTGCTTTGGTCATAATGAGCCGCTGTTCGTGATCGATCACGAAATCGATTGGCATGGCTTGGCCCTCCTCTCCGCATGGCTGCGGTCGGCGTGTTTAGTGGTGCGGGCCTCTATCCCGTGAGCTTTGGCATGAGCGGGGTAGTTTCCCGCCAGCCGGAAACCTGCAGAGTTAGATTTTCAAGATCTTCGCGGCTGTTCCTCCCAAGATCATTTTGCGCTGGTCCGGGCTGAGATGAAGCTCCCCGACGTTTTCTACCGGGCGGTCGTAGCCCACCACAAAGCAATAGTCGCTGCCCATCATGATTCGCTCGATGCCTACCAGAGAAATGATGAACTCCATCGTCGGCTTCGAGTGAAGAATGGTGTCGTACATGAACCGGTGCAGGTACTCGCTGGGCGCCTGCGCATTATGTTTGGCCGCGGGGTTCACTTTCCAGCTGTGGTCGAGACGTCCGATCAGGTTTGGCAGCACGCCGCCGGCGTGCGGGAGTGTGACCTGGAGCCTGGGATGGCGGTCAAGGACTCCCCCGAAGATGAGGTGGCAGGCGGCAATCGTAGTGTCTACCGGAAATCCAATTGAATTGATCAAACCATATGGCTCCAATCGCTTGCCGCCTACGGTTGGAGTCAAAGGATGCAAGAAAACCGGCAGGTCGAGCGCCTCGATGCGCGTAAAAATGGGCTCGAATAGCGAATCGTCGAGATCGCGGCCCTCGATGTTCGTCCCCATGTAAACGCCGCGCACACCTGGAAGCTTGCTCACGCGATTGAGCTCATCCACGGCCCGGTCGGGATCGAGCATCGGCAGAGTTGCGAGGACCACGAACCTGTCCGGATTCGCCTGGTGCGCGGCGATGGCAGCGTCATTCCATGTCATGGCGAGCTTGTGTGAGAATTCGCCGTCGGCCCAATAGACCATCGGACCGGTGAGCGACAGCGCTTGGACTGCGACGCCTTGCGCATCCATGTCGGCCAGGCGCTGTTTCAAGTCGATGAATTTCGAGGGCAGAGGCCCGCTGGACTCGATCGGAGTCTTGAAGAAGAAGCCTTGCTCGGTCATGCGGAACTCGGCGTTGTAGCGCTGACCCTCGGTATTGAACAGATCGAAGTAGGTCTGCGGAAAGTAATGTGCGTGGATGTCGATCGCGCGCGCGCCGGTAGTTTTGCGCGCGGCTGGTACGGCAGATTCGGCGAGCAATGCATCGCTCACGCCATTCATTGAGCTCATCGCTGCCGCGGCAAGTCCTCCTTGCAGAACTTTTCGGCGCGATACTCCATGATGGCAACTGCGCACTACATCTGTCTTCATGGCATTGTCCTTTAAGAGAAACGATATCCGGTTTGGTTGGGTCTCGCTCTCGCGAATCGTACGCTTTTCCCGTGCCGCGCACAACGAACATGGCGTCATGGGCTGTATGCAGGGGAAGTTTCCTGGGAACGCCAATCTCCCGATTGGCGGGTTGCGCCGCGCCAATCGGGAGATTGGCGTTCCCAGGTTTCAAAGGTATCTTAGAAATGTTTCGCGATGCGATGCAGCCGAATCGCCGCGAGTCGCGTCTCATACGGAGTGGGTCAATCGTTGAGGAGAATCGGGATGAATTCCGCGTTACGCAATCGTTTGCTGATCTTGTGCCTGTCCATTGCCGTCGCGGCGGGATCCGTTTTCAGTCAGGATGCAGCAAGGAAGGCGCCGCCTAGAAAGGCTCCGGCGAAGGTGGCTTCTCCCTCTGCGGAAGGATCTGCGGAGATCGCGCTTCCCACCATCAAGTTTGAGAAATACACGCTGCCGAACGGGCTAGTTGTGATCCTGTCCGAGGATCATCGCCTGCCGCTCGTCTCCACGAATATCTGGTATCACGTGGGCCCGGCAAACGAAGTGCCCGGGCGCACCGGTTTCGCCCACCTATTCGAACACATGATGTTCGAAGGCTCAAAGCATGTTCCGGGCAACTCCCACATTCGGTATCTGGAGGGGGCCGGCGCTTCCGACTTAAACGGAACGACTGATTTTGACCGAACGAATTTTTTTGAAACGCTTCCCTCGAATCAACTGGAACTCGCGCTGTGGCTCGAATCCGACCGCATGGGCTATCTCCCCGACAAGCTCGATCAGGCCAGCCTGACCAATCAGCAGGACGTTGTGCGCAACGAGCGCCGCCAGAACATCGAGAACAGCCCCTACGGGATCGTGGAAGAAGGCGTGTATCACCTGCTCTTTCCGAAGAGCCATCCCTATCATGCCGACGTGATGGGCTCGCACGCGGATATCCAGGCCGCGAAACTCGAGGACGTGCGCAATTTTTTCAAGCTCTACTACGCGCCGAATAACGCCAGCCTCGCCATCGTCGGCGATTTTGATCCGTCGCAGGCCAAGCAGTTTGTCGAAAAATATCTTGGGCCGCTGAAGCGCGGCGCGCCGGTGCCGAAGATTACCGCCGTAACCCCGCCCATCACTTCCGAGCGCCGAGCTGTGATCCATGATCAAGTGGAACTGCCGCGCGTCTACATGGCGTGGTTGACGTCTTCCATCTTCAAGCCGGGCGATGCGGACGCTGATCTCGCGTCTGAAATTCTCGGCGGAGGGAAGTCGAGCCGGCTGTACAAAAAGCTGGTTTACGAAAAACAGATTGCGTTGGACGTCAGCGCGTCGCAGCAATCGCTGGTTCTCGGGTCGGTCTTTGAGGTTGTGGTCACGGCGCGGCCCGGACACACGGCCGGCGAGATGGAGAAAGCGGTTGACGAAGAGCTGGCTGCCTTCCGGAAGAATGGACCCACCGCCGCCGAACTGGAGCGGGCGCGGAATGGAACCGAAACGGGAATGATTCAAGGCCTCGAGCAGCTAGGCGGATTCGGAGGTGTGGCCGACCGCTTGAATGAGTACAACCACTATCTTGGAAATCCCGGCTACTTCCCGCAGGACGTGCGCCGCTACCAATCGGCTACAACGGATTCGATCCGCGCTTTTGCCGAAGCGCAACTGAAACCGACCGCGCGCGTCGTTGTGTATGGAATCCCCGGCAAGCCGGATCTTGGTCCGGATGTGCCGACGCCGAAAAATCAGCAGAAGGGCCAGAGCACGGGCGGGGAATCGGTCAATGCCGACGCGGCGTGGCGCGAGAATCCTCCAAAGCCTGGTCCCATGCACGCGCTGAATCTTCCCGTGCCGGATATTTTCAAGCTTTCAAACGGGTTGACTGTCTATTACCACTACCGCGCCGGACTTCCCGTGGCGGCGGCAGATCTTGTTTTCAATACGGGAAGCGGAGCGAATCCCGTCGATAAGCCGGGCCTCGCGAGCTTCACCGCAAATATGTTGCAGCAGGGAACGGAAAAGCGGAACGCCATACAGATTGCCGATGAATCGGCGCTGCTCGGTACGGCGCTTTCTTCCGGCGCGAACATGGATTCGTCCAGCGTAGGCGCGAGTTCGCTCACGAAGAATTTCCCTGGAGTGCTCGATCTGATTTCGGACATCGTTTTGCATCCGACGTTTCCGCCGGACGAAGTGGAGCGGCGGCGCGCGTCGCGTCTGGCTGCCTTTACGGACGAGCGCTCCGACCCTGAGACGATCGTGGCCCGCACCGGAGTATCCGCTCTCTTCGGGCCGCACAATCCCTTCGGGTACGACAATTCGGGGACGGAACCGTCGATCAAGGCGATGACGCGCGAGGACATGATGAATTTCTGGAAGGCCAACTACGTGCCGAACAACGCGGCCCTGGTCGTTTCCGGAAATATTCCTGCCGACGACTTGAAAGCACTGGCTGAGAGCAAGTTTGGCGCGTGGAAGAGCGGCGAGTTGTCGGTGCCGCCGATCGGGACGCCGGAAACCACGAAAGCGAAAATCGTCATCGTGGACCGGCCCGGCGCGCAGCAGACCATGGTGCGATTGCTGCAACTCGGAGTCGACCGCGCGACGCCCGATTATCCCGCGCTGGAAGTGATGAATTCCGAGCTCGGCGGCCTCTTCTCCAGCCGCATCAATCTGAACCTTCGCGAGGAGCATGGTTATACGTATGGGGCGGCTTCCTTTTTTGTTTACCGGCGGGCGGTCGGATATTTTGGCGCCGGCGGGGGCGTCCGGACCGACGCGACCGCGCCCGCGGTCACGGAAATCTTGAAGGAAATTCATAGGATGATTGACACGGCGATGAAGCCCGATGAACTGAGCCTGGCGAAGGATTCCCAATCGCGTTCCTTGCCCGGAATTTTTGAAACGAATAGCGAGGAAGCGGGCGCGCTCTCGGAAATTTTTATGTACAACCTGGCGCGCGACTATTTCTCTACTTTGCCGGAACGGTTGAATGCGGTCACGGCGGAGGACGCCGAGGCTGTCGCGAAGAAGTACCTGCATCCCGACCAGCTGATTTTGGTATGCGTTGGCGATCGCGCCAAAATCGAGCCGGAGCTCGTGAAGCTTGACCTCGGCAGCGTTGAAATTCGAGACGCTGACGGCAATGTCGTGAAGTAGGGTCTTAAATAGCACAGACTGAAGTGGAGTGAACCCCTATTTTGAGACAAACGGAACTAGCACACTTTGCAGCGAACAGTTAGATGAGGGAGTCGCCCATTGGATGCGACATCGTGAGACTATGGCAACTGGCTAGCGAAACTCACTGCCGAATCTGCGTTGAGTTTATGAGGCATAAGGAGATCTATCAGTCCGATGAGCTAGCACACAATCGGTTTCCACCTCCTCCAGCGATGCCGGCAGAAAAAACAAGAACGGCTGATAGCAAGCAAAATCCAGTGAACGGCGAGTGTGCTAGTCTTAAATTGTCTCAGCTGAGGGGTTCACCCCAGAAGTCTGTGCTACTAAATCTTCCTTGTGGCGCGTTGTCGAACAAAGTCCACAATGTTTTGCGTAGATGTGCCGGGGAGAAAAATTTCGGCCACGCCCGCCTTTTTCAGGCCTGCGATGTCAGCTTCCGGAATCGTTCCGCCGAGGAGTACGGTGACATCGCTCATTCCTTTTTGTTTGAGCAGATCGAGCAACTGCGGAACGAGCGTGTTGTGCGCGCCGGAAAGAATCGACAGGCCGATCACATCGACATCTTCCTGGACTGCGGCGGAGGCGATCATTTCCGGCGTCTGCCGCAGGCCGGTGTAAATCACTTCCATTCCGGCGTCGCGCAGGGCGCGGGCAATAATCTTCGCCCCCCGGTCGTGGCCGTCGAGCCCGGGTTTTGCAATCAGCACTCGTATTCTCTTCTCAGGCATTCGCCTCCAAAATAGCTGCGGTTCTAAGTTATGGACGCTTCTTCGTGCGTGCCGAAGACTTCGCGCAGGGAGTCGCAGATTTCTCCGAGCGTTGCGTACGACTTTACGGCGGCATAGATATGGGGCATCAGGTTTTCGGTTCCTTGTGCTGCGTTGCGCAAGGCCGTGAGCTGGCGCGCGACTTCTTCGCTTGACCGCTCGGAGCGCAATTTCCGTAGCTGCTTGGACTGCTGCGCGCGCACAGATTCACCGATGCGCAGGATTTCGATGGGAGTCTCTTCGCCCGTAAAGTCATTCACTCCGACGATGATTTTCTCTTTGCGGTCCACCGACACTTGATAGCGATACGATGCGTCGGCAATTTCCCGTTGCGGGTATCCACGTTCGATGGCCGGGATCATTCCTCCCATATCGTCGATCTTGCGGATGTATTTCCAGGCAGCTTCTTCCATTTCATTGGTGAGCGTCTCGACGAAATACGAGCCGCCGAGAGGATCGACCGTATTCGCGACGCCTGTTTCATGCGCGAGAATCTGTTGCGTTCGCAACGCGAGCGTCGCAGCGAACTCGGTCGGCAGCGCCCAGGCTTCGTCAAGTGAATTGGTATGCAAGGACTGCGCGCCGCCCATCACGGCCGCAAGGGCCTGCAAGGCGGTCCGGACAACATTGTTGTAGGGCTGCTGCGCGGTGAGAGAACAGCCGGCCGTTTGCGCGTGAAAGCGGAGCGCCGAGGAACGCGCCAGTTTTGCGCCGAAGCGCTCGGTCATCGTTTTGTACCAGATGCGGCGCGCGGCGCGATATTTCGCGATTTCTTCAAAGAAATCGTTGTGCGCGTTGAAGAAGAACGACAAAGCTGGCGCGAATTCATCCACGGCGAGGCCCCGGCGGATGCCCCACTCAACGTACTCGATCCCATCGCGCAGGGTAAATGCCAATTCCTGAATCGCCGTCGATCCCGCTTCGCGAATGTGGTAGCCGCTGATGGAAATCGGGTTGAACTTGGGCGTGTGGCGCACGCCGAATTCAAATGTGTCGATCACCAGGCGCATCGACGGCTTGGGCGGATAGATGTATTCCTTTTGCGCGATGTATTCCTTGAGGATGTCGTTTTGCAATGTCCCGGTGAGATGTTTCCAATCGACGCCCTGCTTTTCGGCGACGGCCAAGTACATGGCCCAGAGGATTGCGGCGGGAGAATTGATGGTCATCGACGTGGAAACGTTCCCTAGAGGAATCTGGTCGAAGAGCGCTTCCATGTCGGCGAGTGAACTGATCGCCACTCCGCATTTGCCGACTTCTCCCTCGGCAAGGGAATGGTCGGAGTCATAACCCATGAGGGTCGGAAGATCGAATGCGACGGAAAGGCCCGCTTGCCCTTGCGAAAGCAGATAGCGGAATCGCTCGTTGGTATCTTTCGCCGAACCGAAGCCTGCGAACTGGCGCATCGTCCAAAGGCGGCTTCGGTACATCGCCGGGTGAATTCCGCGTGTGTAGGGAGGCGCCCCAGGCAAGCCCAGGTCGCGGTCCGCATCCCAACCGGATAGGTCGCTGGGGGAGTAGAGTTTCCGAATTGGGTACCCGGAAACCGTGGTGAATTCGGAAGCGCGCTCGGGTGATTTCTCGCCCGCAGCGCGGCGCGGTGTCGATGGGCGATCGGATGTCATGGGTGAGCCGGTCAAGCACTCAACACTACACACAGAAAAACTATGCCTAAGCGCAGATTGATTCTAGGCGAAGCGGCGGGACAGGACAAGGCGGTTCAACTATGGAGTTAGCCCTGCTTGACGGTTTTCCCGGGAACGCCAATCTCCCGATTGGCGCAGCGAAAATCGCGAATCGGGAGATTGGCGTTCCCGGGTTTGGTCGCCTGACGAATCTACTGCCCGCTGCCAACGCCGGAAGGACGGGCCGATGCCGCTGCACTCGCGCCGGACTGCTTGACTGAATCGACGAATAATTGGCCGGTGGCCGAAGTGCCCGGGATCATCGTGTCCTTTGCGGCATGGCCGGACTTGGCGTCGGAAATTGTGATGTTATAGACCTCGAGAGTGCGGGCCATGGCGCGGTCGAAGTTCACTTTGCCTTCGACAAGGTTGACGCGCGCACGGACCTCGGCGGATTCCGCGGCAGCCAGAGTGTTTTGATCAGACACGATATTGAAGAGCGTGGAAGCGCCGACCTGATATTTCTTCTGTTCGGCATCGAGCGTTTGCTGATCGAGGTCGCGCGTCTTGATCGCCGCGGCCAGGGTGATGCGGGCTTGCTCCAGAGTAATTTGCGCGTTGTGAACATCGATGGCGGCGTTATTCACGATTTGTTGATAGTTGGCATGGTCCGAACGCGCAGTCAATGTCGCGATGATGTTGTTGGCTTGCGCCGCGCGATTGCGAATCGGAATCGTAAGATTGATCGCCGCGTTGTATTCGGGATAGGCTCCGGTGAGCTCCTGATTCAGGGCGGTTGCCAGCCCCGTGAAAATTTGCGGGGGAGGGGTACATGTAGTCTGGGGTGGAATGGGCGTGCAAGTTGTCTGCTTCTTGGTGTTGCCCGAAAGTCCTTCCGTGGCATATTCTCCGGATAAAGTCAGAACGGGAAGCAGCGCATTTTTCGTCGCGCGAACGTTGATGTCATCTCCCTTGATTTGGAGCCCCGCCTCCAACACGTCAGGGCGCTTCGTAGTGGCTTCCTTGATCAAGTCTTCCAATGGGATTTTTTCCACTTCGGGCGGCGCCACGTCCGCTGTGTCCGTGGGGATAATTTCGACCGTGCGCAAAATGGGAGAATTCGGGTCCTTGGCGATCAAGTTCAAGAGTGTGAGTTGATCCTGAAGGACTGTGGTTTGCGCTACGATTAGAGCCTGTTGAGCTGTGGCGAGCTGCGCCTCGGCCTGGACGATCTCCAAGGGGGCAAGAGTTCCGACATCCACCTGCTTTTTGTTGTCGCTGTATGTTTTGTCCGCTAGAGCAATTTCCTCCCGCGCCACTTCTACATTGCCGCGCGCGAATACGAGTTCCCAATAGGCGTTGCCAACCGCAGTGATGGAAGTGATCACCTGCTGCACCAGGGTCTGGTCGGCTATGTTTTTGTTCACCTTTGCAATGCGGATGAAATGCTCATTGGCAAGAAGCCCGAAACCGTTCAGTAACTGCTGGCTGGCGACAAAGATGAAGTTGGATTGCACGAACGGGCTGAAGAAGGTATTGGCGCTGGAGGAGGAACCGCGCACGTTATCGAATGTGGCTGAAAAGGAGGTGCCCGTGTGAAACCCTTGGGTATAACCGAAGTTGCCGGTTGTCGTATGCGTATTCAGTTGGGCAAGAACCCCCGTGCCCGTGCCGGTGCCTGCGGTCAGGCCGTTATTCGCAAGAATCAATTTCTGGTCCATGCTGAGGGTGGAAGTGAGCAGCGGATCGAAGCTCAGCGCCGGGATGGTCCCGAGAGCGCCTACCGGCCCCGAAGTAGGGGCGCCACCACTTAAGGTATGAAGGATGCTGGCTTCGGCGAGCCACGGAGTATATCGCGAGATCACAATGGCCAAATTGTTCTGGAGCGCGAGGTCCACGGCGTCCTGCAGGCTGATGCTCAGCTTGCCGTCTTTGACCATCTGCTCGATACGCGGCGCATTCGTCAAGATAGGTTCAGGCACCGCCGCCTGGGTATAGGGCGCTGTGATACTGGGGAACCATCGCTGGCCGTAGGTGTAGTTCTGATTTGACACCTGGATGGTCAGACTCGACGGCTGAGGCTGCGCGGGCGGCGTGGATTCACCCTGCTGTTGGGCGAAAACGGGCGCGGCGGGCGCCAAAGCTATCAGCACGGCCAAAAATAGGGCAAAAGATACACGGCAAAACCTTCCAATCATGTTGAGTTATCCTCTCCGAACAGTGTTCCGCTTTTCTTCCTCCGGCGTTCAAAACCGTTTGCGGGAGCTAAGTATTTTAAACGTCCGCCGGGATGGATATGTTTCAACTATATTTCCGGCGATGGCTGAACTTTCGGCCGTATTCTCGGGCGAACTTCGAGCCCCGGCAAGGCTCCGGCGTTCAGCGCAAATGGGGAGACGCCCCGCTCCAGAATCTGGCGCCCCCTATCTCCCATCCCTCTTCCCTGAATGGCGGCCGTGCCCTGCTTAAACAGTCTGAGTGAGAACTCAAGATCCGCGCGTTTTTGTAGCGCCCGCCTTCAGTGTACGGTGCCATGACATACTTTACAGTTTTTTGCGGACGTTGCCAGGACATCCTTTACACCTCGGTTAGAGTTTTGGCCGAGGAGGCTGGAGACGATGCCCTGGAGAACGACCGGC
>DATNIO010000146.1:0-9407 GCA_035604385.1 Verrucomicrobiia bacterium
GTTCTTTCACGCCGGTCGTTCTCCAGGGCATCGTCTCCAGCCTCCTCGGCCAAAACTCTAACCGAGGTGTAAAGGATGTCCTGGCAACGTCCGCAAAAAACTGTAAAGTATGTCATGGCACCGTACACTTCAGGCGGGCACCTTGGAGGTAGGCAGATGTCCGCCTGAAGGCGGGCGCTACATAAACCAAAATGCTTCTATCGGAGCCGGCCCGGAGGATCGGCCGAGGGAGGGATTTGGGGCGTCGCCGCGAGCGAGCCCGAATTTGCGGAGACCTTTGATGGCGACGGTTGCGGCAAGCCAATCCCCACGTTCATTTCGAGATGTTCTTTGGCGCAGCGAGGACAAAAGGATTTTCCTGTGTCTTCATCGCGCAGGCTGGCCAGTTCGTAGCAGCCGTGAATGCAGTCGCAATATCCCGTCGTAGAAGCCGTCTTGATCGGCACCAGAGCCATTGTGTTTGTCCTTTTCTGCAGAATACTACAAGCGCCACGCAATTTGCGCAAGACCTGAGACGGAATTCTAAATGTGTGCGAGTGAGCCTAAACGGCTTTCAGTTGGGAAAGGCGGTATGGCGTGCCGATGTTTTCCCGCAACTCGGTCCAAAGCGTGGAATGCATCTTGAGAAACACTTCGACCACTTTTGGATCGAACTGCGTGCCCGAGCATCGCTCAATTTCCTCTTGCGCATGCCGGATCGGCAAGGCTTTGCGATACACGCGGTCGGAAATCATGGCGTCCAGAGCGTCGGCTACCGCGAAAATTCTCGCGCCGAGGGGAATGTCTTCTCCGCTTAAGCCGCGGGGATAACCGGTGCCGTCGAAGTATTCCTGGTGCGAAAGGACAATCTCAGCCGCCTCTCTCAGGAAGGGAATCCGCTTCACCATGTTGTATCCGATTTCGCAGTGCGTGCGCATGATGTCGCGTTCTTCGGGAGTGAGTGGGCCGGGCTTGCGCAAGATATGGTCCGGGATGGCCATTTTTCCGATGTCGTGGAGAAATGCGGCCCTGGCAATTTGCGGGAGTAGCGCCGGTTCCACGTCCATCGCCTTCGCAATCGCAATGGTGAAGGCCGTCACGCGCTTGCAGTGGCCTTCGGTTTCGGCGTCCTTCAAGTCCAGCGCGCCGCCGAGGGCTTCCAGCGTGTCGTCATAGGATCGCTCGAGCTGCTCGAGAGCGCCTTGGAGCTGCGCGGTCCGCTCTTCGACCAGCTTTTCGAGATTGCGCTGATAGTTCCGATTCTCGAGGACCAGGCGCCGGTGCTCGAGAGCGCGCCGCACGCTCAGATAGAGCTGATCTTTTTCAAAGGGTTTCAGGATGTAGTCGTAGGCCCCTCGCCGGATGGCCTCCAGCGCGGTTGATAGATCGTGCATGGCCGTAACCATGATGACCGGAATGTCAGGTTCGGCCTTGCGTAGCCATTCCACCAGGCTGAGGCCGTCCATTTCCGGCATCACCATGTCGCTCAGGACCAGGTCGACCGGATGTTGGAGCAGGAATTCCTTAGCCAGGCGCCCATTGCTGACGGCAGAGCACTCGTAGCCCAGCGCTTCGAGGAGAGTGGAAACGACTTCTCGAATCGCCTCTTCGTCGTCAACGATCAGTAATTTGGTTTTGGCCACCCAAAGCCTCAAAGAAGTTTATTATACGGTAGGGCGCGTCTCCCCCAACGCCCAAGTGTCGAATTAAGAAATGAAGTGCTAAATTTGTAACTAGGGATTTCTCAGCAAATGAATTGCGGGATTGGGGTTGCGAGTCATTCCGGAATTTGCGAATTACGAGATTCAGCGTGCCCTGAAAAATCGACTCGGAAGCTGCGCCAGTTGAAATCCAGCAAGTATGTTCCTTAAGCGCCAAGTCCGCCGGCAAGCGGTCGCGCCGATAGCGCGCTAATCTTTGCCATGGCCTCATCCATGCGCGTGGCAAGCCTTCCCACTAATCCCGTCAGATGCTCAAGCTGTTGAAGAGGCAAATTGCCGGTGGAAAGCCGCAGCCACACAAGGGCGTACAGAATTTGAAATTTCAGGCTCAGAATCAGCCGTTCTGTTTCTTGCTCGCGGCTGACTTCCGGAGACATCGCCGCAATCATCCGGCCGAGCTTCGCGAGGTTTGAAAAATCTTCGTGCAGTCCCTTGAGAAAGCGCCGGGCAACCGCGCGCCGTTCGCGAAGCGCCTGTTTTGCCACCTGCGGAGGCGCGTTTTCCATAAGGTATTGAGAGTCTGCCGCGGAAAGTGCCTGGCGGACCTGGGGGAAATACCCGTAATGCCTTGCGGTGGGAAGCGAGTTGATCGCCTCCGGATGAAAGGACGCGGAGGCCGTTCTTGATGATTTGTGCCTGGGGATCAGAAGCCACACGAGAACCCCCGAGAGGGCAATCGCAAGGAGAATGACGAAGCTTAGATCATTCATGGCTTCAAAAGCTCCGTCAGCCTGTTATTAAATGCGCTCAGTCGCAAATTGATTGCTGGCGACAGTTCCCGGTAAACCTCGGCAGGGAGCATCTCCGGCGTCTCGATGCGCGCTGGAATCGGCTTTCGAAGCGCGTAGCACCAGATACCCATCGCAGCCATGAAACAGAACAGGTGGATCGTGCTCCAAATATCTTTCGCTCGCACGATTTGAGGCTCCAAGGTAGACCAAAGTGGCGTGCGGTTAGCCCCGAATAAAGGGAACAGGTAACCCGTGAATAGACTTAACAGAATGGTGTTACCAATCACGTCGACACCACAGATGAGGCAAATACCTGCGGCTATTTTCCTTTGCAGTGGTTCTAGAGAAAGTCCGTAATAATTGTGGACCAGCAAAAGGGCGGCAAGGATTGCCACAGAAGCGACGTCCAAGTCACGATCGAGAGTAAGTGAATAAATCGCCAGCCGGTTCGGTTGCCCCCAGGTGTCAATGGCCGCGTGTAAGAGAAAGAGCATCGAGACGCCGGCTAACAAGCGCCAGACCAGCCCCCAGATTCCCTGATACACGCGCAACTTGTACCGGCATAATTCCGCGATGGCAAGGCTGCGCGCCCCTGCGTTCAATAAGAGTGAAATCCAATAGCAATAATAACCAGTCAACGCATGAAATCCGAAAGTTTGGTATACGATCCACATGCCAATCGTATGGGCCAAAAGAACGGATGCGTAAATTACAAAAAAGGGTAGAGCTCTCTGCACTCTTCTTGCAAACACGATGACACAGAGAACCGTCTCAATTCCTAATGTTAGCGATGTCAGTACGGTTTGAAAATGATTCATGAGTCCGAACCGAACGGACCTATCATAACACGAAGATTTCGCTATACAGGGTTAATACTCTTCGTGAGACAGCTCGGCCCGGACTCGAAATTCTTAGTGGCCGCCGCCATTACTCCCCGGTAGGGGGACACCGCCTTGATAGTGGCCGCCGCCATTGCTTCCCGGCAGGGGGACCCCGCCCTGGTAGTGGCCGCCGCCATTGCTTCCCGGCAAGGGCACGCCACCTTGGCGCAGAACGGAATGATTAACCGATGCAGCGTTGACTTGCCGTGTAACAGGGAGTAGCATGGTCAAGGCAAAGGCTGCAAGAAACGACGCGCTCATTAATTTTTTCATTGTGGATGACCCTCCAGAGTCGTCACTTTGATACACTGAAGGCTCTGCATTGAGGTCGGTTTAGACAAAAGAGTTCAGAAATCAGAACGGGTGGTCTTGTGGAGTCATTGGAGCGTTTTCAGCAGAGTCGTGCCGTCGTCGAGGATTTTTCCTCTCAAACGCTGGCGGCCATCTCCAGTGTTTTTGGGCGCCTCTATTACGTCAGTTCGCTGAAGGACTCGAGCTCGGGCCGGTATGAGCACGACGGCCTTACGAGCCTCTATCCCGAGAGCGCTGTCCAGGCCGCCCTTTCGCACTGCCACGAAGAGCTGTTTTCCAGGATTTTGGAAACGCCATTGAGAGACCAGGAGCGTGACTTATCCGCGTGCCTGGCTTCGGCGGGTGACAAGTATTGGGATGTAGTAGAGAACTGGCGTGAGAATCGCTATTTCCAGAACATGTGCCCGGAGGGCTTGCCAGATTATCTGCAGGACTTGTTTTGTTCGAATATGGGCGCCCTACTAGCCATATTTTCTTCGAGAAAATCTAACTAGGACCCAACCGCATCGCGACTCCCACAACTTGGCCGACGACTTCCGCTTCCTCGGGATAACGGTAAACCTCAGGCGCACAAGAAGATAAAGGGTGAGGGGTCAGGATTACCTTCCCGCCCTCACACTGGCACCAACAGCATCGAAACTGCCCGTGCAGCTCTAGGAAGTAAATTGGGCGCTCATACTCGTTCGTCCATCCGGAGTTTTTGATCTGCGTGAGTTTGGGATCTACGAGTACCAGACTCCCCGGGCGAAGAAGAGGGTGCATTCTCCTATCGTCCGCTCCTACATATCCATACAGGTATCTCGAGGGCTGGTTGAAGAATGTGCCTTCCAGATCTCCCCACCGCTCGACCATGCGCGTTAGGAATTCCGTGCGGCGCGGGTCGAAGGCTGGATCAAAACGTATTGGGACCCGTAACTTGGCCGGTGCCGCGGCAAGATGCGTGTTCGGAGCGCTGAGTTGGGTACCGTCGGAAAAGTGTCCCTCAAAGGGAACCTCATACCACTCGCAAACCTCTTTCGGATCCAGGTGATAGATCACCGCCAGAGCATAAAGCTTGTAGAGACTGGGAGTTACATCCCGATTTTCGATGTCCGCCAGGCGGCTCAGATGGACGATAAAATCGGGACGCCCACGCTGGCATGCCAATTCATAGCTCGCTCGCTCCACATCGCGATACGTCAGGCCGAGACGTTCGCGGGACCTGCGAAGCCTGGTGCCCGGCTGCATGTCAGGAGCGGGAAGTTCTCCCGGGTGGCTCAAACTCCGAATCGCCATGGTGCAAGCTACCTTTCTGTTATGTTTCCAGAACAACCGCCTCTACGGCAGTTAGTCCTCTTGGCGCATGAGAAAAGAATTCCTACGCAGTTTGCGATTTTGGCAAAGGGCAACGAGGAGGAAAGAGATCCCCTCGACTAGAATCAGGATTCCAGGCAATCGGCCGCACTACAGAAAAATCTCGAAATAGACCTCGTGCTCGCGTGCTCATGTACAATCAAAACAGTAAAATGAATATGTGAAGAAGCGTTTCGTGCCTGGATCCCCCCGCTTATTGCGCCCCGAGCAAAGAGTGTATTAGAGTCGAGGCCCAAATGAACTCTATTTTTTCTGGTTATCGAAAAATTCGTCCGGTGGCTCGGCTCCTGATGGCCAGGGCCTCAATGGTCGTCGGCCTTGTCATTTTCAGTGCCACTCCGTTTGCAACGTGGGCGGGTGCGCAGACCGCCGGCGATGCCACCGCGGAATTCAAACGAATTTCCGATGAGCTTTCCGCGGCCCGGCTGAGCGGCGGGGACGAAAATGAAGCGCAGATGGAGAAAGCTCTCGCCTTTTTGGATTCCATCGCGGTTTCCGATTTGAATGTTCCGGCGGGGCCGAATCTGGACGGGGCGAATCGGGGCCTGGCGGAGCTGACTTCCCATACTCCCCCGGTGGGAGAGAATTACCGCCTCGTGAAACTCGGCGGCACTCCCGCGGCCTACGCCATGGTGATCAATTTCGGCCTCGGCGGGCCGGCAGCCGTGCGAATCTATGCGGGCGGCGCCGGGCACTACGCTTTGGCGGCGAAGATTGACCATTTCGTTCAGAAGGATTTTTTCGATAGCGACCTGGAACTGGTGCCCGCCTCGAACTCCGAACCGGTATTTGTCACTATTTCCGGCCGGACGGACGATTTGTCCACTGGTATGTTTTCGGCCTGGCAGTTTGATGGACATCGCCTGGTCGCGCTGTGGAATTCGGATTTGCTGCAGCAATCGAGTTATGAGGCTGAAGAAACGGGTTTTCGCCTGGCGTACTGTTCCCAGGTGGATGACGATCGTCCGTCACAGTGCCTCAAGATGTCGCGCGACCTGTATCGTTTTCAGGCCGGAGAATGGAAGCGCATCGAGACGGCCGATCTGCCGCCACCCCCAGCGACGAAATAATCGTTGTTCTAAATAGCCGTCACAAGGGTTATCAAGTCTTCCCCTCCGCCGACATCCATTCGTCTAAAAATCACATCAAAATGTTAATCTGGTTCTCGCAACGGAAGGGACGGATCGCGTGAAACGAATCTTTGCCGGCATCCTCGCCGTACTTATTCTGGCATTTGGAGCAGCGGCGCAAAAAATCGCTCCACCCGCTTCTTTGGCGCCCCCCGCGTCCGCACAAAACCAGGAATTCCTGCAGGCGGCCGATGAAGTGCTGGCGGAAATGAGCAAGCTGATCTCCCTGCCGATTCTTTCCCCGCTGAAAAAGAGCCTCCGCTCCCGGGAAGAAATTCGCGCCTACCTCCTGCAGAAAATGAAGGGAGACAAGGACGCCGACAAACGATACGCGGACCAGAAAACCATGGAGAAATTCGGCCTGATCCCCAAGGACTATCCCCTCGAACAGGTACTCGTCAAAGTGCTGACCGAACAGATCGCCGGACTCTACGATCCCGACAGCCAGGAGTTTTTCATCGCGGACTGGACGTCCCCCGCCGAGGAACGCCCGGTCATGTCGCACGAGCTGACGCACGCTTTGCAGGACCAACATTTTCACATCGACAAATGGACGAACGCGGCGAAGCCCAACGATGACGGGGAACTTGCCCGGGACGCTGTGATCGAAGGCTCGGCCATGGCCGCCATGCTCGATTACCAGCTTGGCGGGAAAGGGGGTATCCGGGACCTGGGCGATTTCGATCCCGCCCTGCTGATGGGCGATTTGGACAGCAGCCCCGAACTCGCCAAAGCCCCGAAGGTGCTGCAGGATGAGCTGTTGTTTCCGTATCTCGCGGGGATCTCGTTCACGCAGCGCCTGCTCAAGGCAGGGAACGGGTGGCCCGATTTCTATAAAGTGTTCGATAAGCCGCCGGTATCGACGCAGCAAGTCATGCATCCCGATTTGTACTTGCAGGGCGTCGTGCCCGCCAGGATTGAACTGCCGTCGACCAAGGGCGTGGTTTCCTCCGACTGGAAAAAGCTGGACGAAAATGACATGGGGGAATTCGGGGTGCAAGAAATTCTCAAACAGTTCCTGCCCAAAAACCGCTCCACCGTGCTGGCCGCAACATGGGCAGGCGATCGCTATGAGATCTTCGAGAATCAAAAAAATAAGCGGACGATGCTTCTGTTTCGCGTTCGCCTGGCGAGCGATGCCGCCGCGGCCCGCTTTTTCGGCGCCTATAGCGAACTATTGGAAATGAAGTACGACCCACGGACCAATTTAATGCGCCGCCCGAATTTCTTTTCGTTCGACACGCCGGAGGACGGCGTCTTCCTTCGTTGCGTGGACTCCGACTGTTTCGTTCTCGAAGGCGGCAGCCGCGCGATGTTCGATCGCCTGACGATGGAAATGGGATGGCCGGCCGGACCAGTCGCGCCGGTAAACCCGAGTGAACGGCATGTCAACGAGACGGCGTTTCCGGTTTATCCGAGCTTGATTGCCGATGCCGGTCGGCCCACGCAGCCCATGGCACCGTGAGCCAGATGGCGATCGCGCTCCATGCAAGCGCGTGCACGCTAGGAGGCGGAGGCCCGAACAAAGACGCAGGGTAGAGAACGCCTAGCAAACCGACGAGCGACCACAAAGCTAATTTTCCGGTTGTATTTTTCGCGCGAGTCGCGCTGAGGTAAAGCGCGATCCCCGCCGCAAACAGAACGTACTCCACTGAAATCGTCAAGGGAATGGAATTCCACATCCCGAGTCCGTACCTGGGGCCGCCGGGATAAATCGGCATATCTGGCCGATGCGCGACGAAATCGAGCACCCAGTGCGTGGGCACCAGGCCTCCGACGAGCAGCGCGTTCCTGCCATCGCGCTTGATCGCAAAATAAATGAGACCCAGAAGTGCTCCCCATCCCAACTGTGCGACAAGGCTGTGGGAAATTGGGTACGAGGTGAAATCGAACGGCGAGGCAGGGAGAAGGCCGGGCACTATGCGTACGTGTTCAACACCAAGGAGCAACAGGACCGGCCACAGCATATCCGCGAATTGCGCGGCAAACACCAATGTGCCCAGGGAAGTATTCGGGGCCGCTTTTTTCGCGGCAAATGCTACTCCAAAATGGCCGAGGAACATGCTGCCTCCCTCTTTTTTGACTCCTTGCAAATCGCCCGTTCAGTGTGGGCGAAGAATATGCTGGCGATGTTTCCTGGGAACGCCATTCTCCTGAATGGCGTCTTGCAGGCCGCCCGCCGCGGCGGGGAGATTGGCTTTCCCGGGTGGCGCGCCTGTGCAGCGGCGCTCTAACCGCGTGAGGCGGCGGGTGAGACGCGCTTCGATTTTTCCTGCACAATCCTTAGTGAATCTTCCCGCGCGATGAGCTTCCTGTAATTCATCGATCGCGGCGCGTATCAATTCGAGTGCGCGCGACGGCTGCTTCACGCGGTGTTCGTAGTAAATCGCAAGTTGCTCGGCGGCCTCGATGGCGGATTCGAGCGCTTTCTGCGCGTCTTCCGCGAGCAGGGGTGATTCGTTGCGTTTGCTTGGGATGGGCGCTTGGCGCAGCGCATCCCAGAGCGAAATGGCGCGCGTATAGTCAAGTTCCCGTTTCGCAAGCTGAGCCAGTTCGCGCTGCGCAATATGTTCCACGGAACGCGGCAGGCCAAAACGCAGGGCGGTTTCGTAGAGTTCGCGCGCGCGCGTGGAATCGCCACGCTTGCGCAGCAGGCGAGAGAGACCCAGGACATCGATCGCGTCGTGGGTCTCGGCTTTCAATGCGTTCGCGAATCCATTTCCGCTGTCGAGCAGCGCTAGAATTTTTCCCGCCAGCGCCGCCAGGCCGCGCAAGTCCATCTGGTTGTGACGGAAAATTCCCACGAGCGGTTCGGCCGGCCCTCCGCGGAGATAGTCGAAATACATTTGCGGAATCAGCGAGGAATCGATGTCGTCGCGGCGGGACCAATCGAGGGAGAGGCCATCGCGGCCCAGGACATGCCGCTCGAGGTCCTTGAGACGCACGGAACCAAGCCGCAGACGCCAGAGCTGGCGCGCCGGGTGCAGCAGATCCAGATGCAGCTTGGGAGAGAAGGCCGGGACGGATCGCGTCATGCGATAGCGCGTCTCGAGCAGGGGCCAGTCAAAACTCTTTCCGTTAAAAGTCACGAGGACGGGCCGTTTTTTCATGCGCTCGGAGAGTTCGAGCAGCAGCGAATGTTCTTCATCGAGATCGCGCAGAAAGAATTGCTCGACCAGCAAACCTCCCGCATCCCACCACGCGATGCCGACCATGAACGCATACGTGCCGGTGCCGCCCGCGAGGCCGGTCGTTTCGGTGTCGAGGAACAGCCACTGTTCAGGATCGATCGCGGCCTTC
>DATNIO010000147.1:0-19603 GCA_035604385.1 Verrucomicrobiia bacterium
CGCTCCGGTCGCCCTCCGGGCTCCCTCCGCGTCCTCCGCGCAAGAAACACCCAAGGAATCGAAAGACCCAGTGTAAAGGATGTCCTGGCAACGACTGTAAATGATGTCTTGGCACTTTACACTTCAGGCGGGCACTTTGGAATCAGGCAGATGCCCGCCTGAAGGCGGGCGCTACACGAATCAAAACCGAGTTCTCACGCACACTCGCACGGGGCCGCTGGTTTTTGGGAGCGGATCGGGGTACATTTCTGCCGAAGTAGACCCTGTCCTTGCTTGCGGAGAAAGAATCCACCAGGAGGTGGAACAAAAATGACCACAGTTTCAAGGCGAGGTTTGTTGCACTTGACAGCCGGAACGGCGGGAGCGCTGGGCATCTCGACGTTGGCGACGGAACTCAGCGCGATGAGTACTCTCGCGCCACGCGAGCCGGAAAGCAGCGCCGGCAATCCGCAGACGGCCGCGCCCGCCGGGCCGGGAAATGAACTCTTTTACAGGGACGACTGGCTCGGCGCGCCCTGGGTGAAGCCTGAAGCCGCCCTGCTCATCCACGGCAACGACGAATCCAGCGTTTCCTGGTTCGGATGGATTCCTCGAATGGCTCAGGAGTTTCGCCTCGTCCGGCCTGACCTGCCTGGATTTGGAAATTCCCCGATCCCGCAAAATTTTGAATGGTCCATGCCAAGCCTGGCCACCACCCTGGCGCGGCTTCTCGACCGCCTCGGAGTGGACTCGGCGCATATCATCGGCGCCAAAATGGGAGGCGCGAT
Organism: Verrucomicrobiia bacterium; assembly: GCA_035604385.1. Lineage (GTDB taxonomy): Bacteria > Acidobacteriota > Terriglobia > Acidiferrales > UBA7541 > Palsa-360. Next base: position 768 of record DATNIO010000147.1, read on the forward strand.
CGCGATGCAGTTTGCGGCGGACTATCCGCGGCAAACGCGCACGCTCACGGTCGTGAGCGGACCGGCCTCACGCGTAGCCGCAAACATTCCGTTCACCGCCGCGTCTTCTTCCGCCCAGCAAAGACGGCTTGGTTCCGCGGCCTCGAAAGAAATGGTGGAATACTGGAACACGCTGATGGGTTCGACGGGGCCGCAAACAAAAGCCGGCATGGCCAAAGTGGAAGAAGGACTCAATATGGAGAGCGTTTTGCCGCGCATTGCCGCGCCAACCCTGGTAATCACATCCGACCGCAGCTCGCTGCAATCCGTGGAAACCGTTCTGCGCTACCAACAAAAAATTCCGAACTCGCGCCTTCTCGTGCTTCCGAGCGACGCCTATCACCTCGCCGTCGTCAAGCCCGACGAATGCGTATCGAACGTTCTCTCGTTCATTAAGGACTTAAAGCGCGGCGCGTAACGCGGCGTTATTCGATCAGCCCTTTTGCAGCACTCCGCGCAGCTCGCGGACGTCCGCCACTTTTTCGATTCCGAATATTTTATCGATCAGAGCCGTGCAGTTCGCTTTGCCGAGTACTGGTTCCACCAGGTCGCGGCATTTCTGCGCCACCTCTTCGCGAGTCATCGGATTATCCACCGTGCCGCGCACGTCCGTCACGCGGTCGGACAGGACGGTTCCGTCGTTCAGGGTGATCTCCACGATGGCCTGCCGCGCCGGTTCCAGCTTCTCCAGCTCTTCGCTCGGAACGAGCTGCACCTTGGCGCGAACGCCTAGGACGGCCGGGTCCTTCATGCGAGGCTTGTCGTGCGCCGCATGGAAGGAAGCGGTTTTATCGAGGAGCATGACAGAGACCATATGCTGGAGGCAGATATCCGGCATCTCGCGATTGTCGACGACGCGGGCCTCGGTGTTGGCAAGGCGCACAACGATGGACTTCACTTCGTCGGGATTCACGGGGCGCTTTTTCAAAATGTCGTTCATGGCATCGAGCGGCGCCTGGATCGGCGATCCCACGGTCCATTTCTTGATGTTCGTCCGGGCAATCTCGTAGCGCTCGCCGAGTTGCGAGACCAGCTCCTCCGGATGGGCATTGGGGGCGTAGGCCTGGTAGTAGTTGTCGACGCCCGAAAAAATGTCGTCGAGGCCGTTAAATCCGGCGTGGACCACCATCGCGGAGGTGACTCCGTTGCGCGCGTTCATGCCGGCGAAGACGAATGCTTTTTCGATGTGCTCGGTATCGCGATTCCATGCGCCGATGCCCGAGGATTGCTGGGCCGTGTAATCGAGCAGCCAGCGCATCTGCTGCGCATTCAAGTTCGCGGCGCAGCCTGCCGCGGCCGCCGCTCCGAAAACGCTCGAGATGGAGTGCGTGCTCTTGTGGCTATTGTTCCGAAAATCGATCGCGCCAAAGCTGATGGTCATGCGCGGCCCGACGTCGTAACCCAGCGTCACGGCGCGCAAAAAGCGCGTTCCGTCGATGCCGAATTTTTCCCCGGCCGCCAGAGTGGCGGGAACGACCGCGCATCCGGGATGCGATTGCGAGAACTCGTTGGAGTCGTCGGTCTCATCGGAATGCGCCAGCATGCCGTTGATGAACGCCGCCTCGGGAGGGCTTGAGGTCATTTTCGAGGCCACGATCGTCGCGGTCTTGTCGGTCGTAAAGTCGCGGGCGTACGTGAAAGCCGCGCGCGCCGGTGGCAGGTCCGAACCGGAAATCATGGCGGCAAACGTGTCGAGGATGTGATGCTTCGCCTTCTCGACCACTTCATCCGGCAGGGCGCGGCCGCCGGCCTCGCTCATATACGCGCTGAGCTTGGCCATGACGGGGCTGACGGTCTCTGCGGCAAACAATCCGCTGGGAAGCGCCGCGGCCGCGACGCTCCACCCCGCGCATTGCAGCAAGCCCCGACGGCTCAGGATTCCCGCGCTGGCCGCTTTCAGAATGTTGACGTTTCGTTGATGTCCCATACGTTCCCCCCGCGGAATCCTAACATGGTGGCGGCGGCTCACGAAAGCCATACCGCCTCCTGGTTAACCTCTCGCATGCTTTACAGGCCGCGGAAAAAGCAATTTATTTTGTCATTCCGAACGAAGTGAGGAATCTCTCTTTGATTTAAACGCAGGAAAAGAGAGATTCCTCGGCGCGCAGCGCGCCTCGGAATGACAAAAATTTGAGTTTTTCCGCAAGCTGTTTAGTGAGATTCGGCCCGATTCTGAAAATTTGACTCCTTCAAATAATACGAAGAAGTCGGAGCTGACATTTCCGAAATTCAATTGACCTTGCCGGCGCCCGCGCCGTAGCGTGGGAACAGTAGCACAGGCTTCAGCCTGTGGGTTTTCGGGGAGACCTTGCACATGCGCATTCTGGTTTCGGGCTCGACGGGATTTCTGGGCACGGCGCTGGTGGAAACGCTGGAGGGGCAAGGTCATACCGTCGCGCGCCTCGTGCGACCCGAGACTTCTCAGAAAAGCGCTGCGGGAGTTCGCGCAGAAAGCGTTTTATGGGATCCGGTTGCGGGGAAATTCGAGGCGCCCGGAGCCGAGGGCGCGGACGCGCTCATTCATCTCGCGGGCGCGTCCATTGCCGGAGGACGCTGGAACGCCTCGCGCAAGAAACTTTTGCGGACAAGCCGCATCGACGCCACGCGGCACCTGATGGGAGCCCTCGCAAAATTGCAGCGGCCGCCGCGCGTGATTGTCGCGGCATCGGCCATCGGTTACTACGGCAATCGTGGCGATGAAACGCTCACCGAGGCGAGCGCCCCGGGGAACGATTTCCTTGCCGGGCTCTGCCAGGAATGGGAAGCGGAAACGTCGCGCGGAGCCGAATTCGACGCGCGCGTGGTGAACCTGCGTTTCGGAATCATCCTCGCGGCTCACGGAGGGGCTCTCCCGCGGATGGCGATGCCGTTCAAATTTGGCGCGGGCGGGCGTCTTGGCGATGGCCGGCAATGGATGTCCTGGCTGACTCTGAAGGAAGCCGTCAGGATCATCCAATTCGCCCTTGCGACCTCAGGGCTCACCGGACCTGTCAACGCCGTCGGGCCAAATCCCGTTCGAAACAGCGAATTCACAGGCGTCCTGGCAAAAACACTGCATCGGCCGGCCCTGTTTCCCGCGCCTGCGTTCGCGCTTCGGCTGGCGCTCGGAGAAATGGCGGACGCATTGCTTCTTGTCAGTCAAAAGGTGGCGCCGTCCAAGCTTGCGGATTCGGGATACTCTTTCTTGCAGCCCAGCCTCGAAGACGCACTCGCGGAAGTGTTCCGAAAATGACACCTCTGGGACCTGATTTATTCGAAAGGAATTCCACTAAATCCTCATACAGCGCTGCGAATTTGTCGGAATCCAATTGACATCAAACGTGACTATGTTATTCTTTTATGCAGTAGAATTGTGCCGCGCCAATCTGATCCAACCGCATCACGCCGCATACCATCGAATAGGGCCAAGAACGCGGGCTCTTCGTAGCGCCGGCGGGACGCCGGCGCCACAACAGATCGAGCGCCAATCTCACAGATCTAATTGAGATAAGAGTGAGTCGAGGTTCGACTCATCGACCAGGAGGTCGGGAGTCTTCGCGGAAAGTCCTTCCACTTCGTCAAAAGCCTGAAACAGGCGCATCTTGGCGACCGCGTACTCTTCCGTTCCGGTGAATTCCCGGCCGGTACGCGCGGAACATTTTTCCAGCGCGTCTTTCTTCACGAAAATCCGCACCGGAAAAACATGCTTCCTGTCGACGGAGGCCATGTACACGTACTCGGTTCCCTCCGCCGCGCCGCGCTTTGATTTCTCCACTTCGTAGAAATAATATTGGTACACGTAGCCCGTCGCTGCGGAATAACTTTTGACGCGATGCGCGGCTTCAGGACGAGGCATGCAAGGATTATTCAAGCCGAGGACAGACATGTCAACCGAGGATCTACCGGCGGCTCTTGGCCTCGATTCGGCAAGCCGTGAAACCGCAACCTGCCCCAAATTGAATCCCACTTCCCGATTGCTTTTCCCAACTCGGCACGAAGCCCGTATCCACTCGGATTAACTACCGCCGCGAAAATTTCCCCTCGGCTCATGGAATCCCCGGAACGAAAGATCAGCAACACCGTGATGGCGCGAGCTTTGCGCGAATTTCTTCTCGTTTCAAACCTGAGCGACAACCCTCGCAGGGAGGACATTCCGCCCGATGCACCGCGCTGGCACAACGCGTGCAATTGCCGCTGCAATGGAAAGGAGCACGAAAGTTCGCGGACGCTGCACTCTGACTCTCGCCCCGTCTCACTGGCGTCCCGCGTTGCTTCTCGTCGCGTCATTCCTGGGCTGTGGCGGACTGGTAGGTTCAGGCCCGCCACCGCCCCCTCCAGCAGTTACGGTGACGGTCGCACCTGCGAGCGCGTCCGTTCCGCTCGGAGAGCCGCAGACTTTTACCGCGACGGTCAGCAATGCGGCAAGCACAGCGGTGAGCTGGAGCGTGAATGGAATTCCCGGCGGAAATGTGACGGTCGGAACGGTCGACGCGGGCGGCGTCTACACGGCTCCGGCGATTCTCCCGTCGCCCGCTTCCGTTTCCGTGCAGGCCGCGAGCACGGCGGACAGCTCCAAGACTTCCGCCTCGATGGTAACGATTACGAGCGACATTTCCGTTTCGGTTTCTCCCGGGTCGATCCCGGTCGAGCTGGGAGCCACGCGGCCGTTCACGGCCACGGTGAATTCCGCGGGCAATCCCAATCGGTCCGTCACCTGGGCGCTTTCCGGCAGCGGATGCGCGGGGGCCGCGTGCGGAACCGTGGATTCTTCCGGGACGTATACGGCGCCGCAAATTTCCATTTCGCCGCCGGTTGTTTCCCTGACCGCCGTCAGCGTGGCCGATCCTTCCAGAAGCGGCACTGCGACAATCAACGTCACGAGTTCCTTTTCCCTGTCCGTCTCCGGGCCGTCGACGCTCACCACGGGCAGCACCGCCACCTACGCGGCGAAGCTTACGCCGGCCCCCAACTCGAATCCAAGCCTCGTGATTTTCTGGAGCGTCTCGGGGACGGGTTGCACCGGCGCGGCCTGCGGAACGATTTCTTCAAGCGGCGCGTATGCCACCCCTTCGATTCCTCCTTCTCCTGCCACCGTGCAAATCGTCGCCACGCCGCTCGCCAATCCGTTGAAGACAACTTCTGTTTCCCTATTCATTCTTCCCGCCGTCAGCGTTTCGGTCTCGCCTTCCGCCGCGACGGTAGCGCTCGGCGGTGCACAAACTTTTCAAGCCACCGTGACCGGAGCGCAGGATATGACGGTCACCTGGGACGTCAACGGAGCGGTCGATGGCAACCCAACGGCCGGATCGATTCTCAATTCGCAAATCGCGCCGAACATCACAACGTACAACGCCCCGCAGACCATGCCGGCGGGCGGATCGGTGACCGTGAACGCGCGCAGCAACGCCAACCCAAACGTCTCCGCAAGCGCGACGATCACTTTCTCGTCTGCCGTCAGCGTAACTCTAATGCCGGTGAGCGCGACGCTTGCTGTCAGCCACAGGCAAACCTTTGCCGCCCTGGTCAACAACACTCCCAATCAAAACGTGGCCTGGCTGGTCAACGGAATCTCAGGCGGGAATTCGGTGATGGGCCAAATTTGCGTGCAGGCATCCAACCCGTGCCAGCCGGTTTCAGCCAGCGCCGGCGGGAGCGTCGATTATGTTGCACCGGCCGGCGTGCCATCTCCCGACCCGGTGAACATCACGGCCACGAGCCAGGCGATCGGCGCACCAAGCGCTTCAGCAAGCGTCACGGTTCTGCCCCACGTTGTCGTCAGCGTTCAGCCGGGAAGCGTGACGATAGCAAGCGCAGGGCAAATGAGATTTGCCGCCACCGTTACGGGCACCAGCAATCAACAGGTAATCTGGTCAGTCACGGGCATAGGGTGCGCCAATCCGGGGGTCTGCGGGTCCATTGATTCCACCGGGCTGTTCACGGCGCCGCCCTTGCCCGTCCTGATTAATGTGGTCGCCACGAGTTTGGAAGACACCACCCAATCGGGAACGGCATTCGTTACGATTAACAATGGCCCGGGCATTTTTTCTCTCTCTCCGGCGAGCGCCTACGCGGGCTCGGCAGGCGGCTTTACCTTGCTGGTTTCCGGGAACAACTTCTCTCCGTCTAATCCCGGACCCGGTTCCACGATCCTGGTGGCCGGCGCCGCGCGAGCTACCTCTTGCGCATCGAGTATCCAATGCATTACGTCGCTGGAACCGTCCGACTTGCAATCCGCGGAAAATCTTCCGGTGCAACTGGAGAATCCCAACGGATTACTTTCCAATACGCAAGCATTCGTCGTGCTGGCGCCAGGCGCAGGGGGAGGCGGGATCCCTCTGACGCCGAGCGCGCCCACGAGCACAGGCAATGACATCGTCGTCGTGGAACTCAGCACCAACGGTGGATCGGGCGCCGCTGGAAACGTAACCCTGAACATCGGCGCGATTGGAGCCTACTCCGTGGCGACATCCTCCTGCGTGCTCGGCGGAAGTCCGGTCGTCATTCAGCGGCCTGCTTCGGGAAAGGGAACCGCGGACCTCTGCGTCTTTTCCGTGAGCGCCCTCGATCCGTCTTTCAACTATACGATCAGCGGCCCGCCTACGCCCGACATCACCGTCAGCAATCGCGAACCTCTGGGCCTGGGAATCCTGCACTTGACGCTGCAAGTCCCTGCTACGGCCGCCCCGGGCCCGCGAACTTTGTTCGTTGAAAATCCAGAAAAGGACAAGGCCGCCGGAACGGGCGCCATCGAGGTGCGTTGATGCGAACCAGAATGCGAATCGTCATTTCGCTTTTGCCTGCAATCCTATTTCTCCCGGTCCTTCGAGCCACCACGCTCGCGCGGCTCAGCCTCGATCAACTGGCCGAGGGATCCGATGCCGTGGCGCGCGTGCGGTGCGCGGGCGCCGAATCGCGCTGGGAGAACGGCTCGATCTGGACGGTGGCGACGCTCGAGGTCGTCGAGGCCATGAAGGGAAATCTGCCTCGCGAAATTGCGGTGCGATTGCCGGGCGGGCGCGTCGGGCATCTGATCGCCACCGTCGACGGTACGCCCAAATTTAAGCCGGGAGACGAAGCCGTCGTGTTTCTGGAACGTTCGCCCGCGGGAGGATTCACGGTTGCCGGCTGGGTCGAGGGAACGTTCCGAATTTTGCGCGATCCGCGAACCGGCACCGAAACCGTGACGCAGGATTCGAGCGCCTTCGCCGTATTCGACACGGCGACTCGCGCGTTTCGCGCCGAAGGCATTCGCCGGATGCCGATCGGAGAATTTCGCGCGCGAATTGCCGCCGCGGTCGCCCGCAGCATGGAGAAATCCAAATGAGCGCAAATCGCCGCCGTAAGTTCCGCAGCACGATTTCCCTTGCCGTGGCTTGCCTGTTCCTCTTGCAAATCACCGCTGTGTACACCGGAGCGTACGATCTGGGAACGACGGTGGCAGACATGCGCCAGGCGTCGTCTGCGTCGGGTGGCACCTCCTGCCCGCAACTCACGCGCTTCGACATTTCCACGCCCGGCTCGATCAATCGCCAGTGGAGCACTTCGCTCGGCGCGAACCCCGTCACGATCCTCACAGCGGATCAGACCCCGGCGGGCCGGCTGAACGAAATCGAGGCGGTCGTTCAACAATCGCTATCGGTGTGGACGGGCGTTTCCGGCACCTTGCTCGCGCCGTCCGCGCTCGCCACGCTAAACCGCACCGCGATGACCGCGGCCTGCACGTCCTCGGATGGACTCAATTCCATCTGCTTCAATCAGAACGATGCGGGGTTCGCTCTCGGTGTTCTGGCGTTCACACGCGTCGTTTCCGCGGACGCGATTGGCGAGCAGCTTTCTACGAGCACCGCGCCCTCCACGTTCGTCGGTGAGATCCTGGATGCGGATGTTCTGCTCCTGCCCGGCGACGCCAACTCCACATTCGCCACTCCCGCCGCGCTCCCCTCGAATCCGAACGCATACGACATGGAATCCATCGTTACCCACGAACTCGGCCACTCCTTCGGATTCAATCATTCGGGCGTGTGGGGCGCGATGATGTTTCCCTTCTCTCCTCCGCCGGGCCAAATGACGGGGACGAGGCCCACGGCGCAGTCTCCCGATGCGCCGCTTTCAGACGACGATCGCACGGGCCTGCGCATGCTCTATCCCGACCCAAGCGACTCCGCGCACATCGGCGCGATCAGCGGCCACGTGCTGCCCGCGAATCCCCTCGCTCTGCCCGTTTCTCCTGCCGGAGTGACCGGCATCTTTCCCGCGCAGGTCGTGGCTCTGGATAACGCAACCGGTACGGTGACCGCCGCCGTGATGGCCGGCTGGAGTTGCAGCGACCCCGGCCCGGCGCAATTTGACGGCGCGTTTTCCCTGCAACGATTGCCGGTCGGGACGTCGCAGAGTTATCAGATTTATGCGGAGCCGCTGGATGGGCCGGTGGTCCTGGGGAACGTTATTTACAATTTGAATTCGCTGTGCCGGAATTCGACGACCGATCCCGGCTGGCCGGCGCAGTATGCGTGCACGGTTCCAGCATCCGCGGCGCCTTTTTCCGCGCGGATTCGGCCGGGGCCGTGATGTCAGCAGGGTCCGGTGAATGGGGCGGGAAGGCGGGTCCAGCGGTTGAAGAATGAAAACCAATCGGGGCGGCCCATGCCGCCCCGATTGGTTGATATGTCAAGCGTGAAGGAGCCGATTCCGAGCTTCAGCTGTTCGGAGTGATCCACTGCGTTCGCTGCACGGAGGGAACGACGGAAGTAACGGAGTCCGACGGGGCTCCTGTAATCGTCGTGGAAGGGAACCACGGCGGCGCGAAGTTACCCTGCGCAAATCTTCGATCGAAGAGCACGTTTCGCGTGGTGGAATTGATATTCTGGATGGTGTTCTGAATACGTCCGCCCACGATGTTGAGGGTGTTGATCGCATTGCCGGTGTTGACGAGCCCGCCGCTGCCGCCCTGTGAGATGGTCGCAATGGAGGCGTCAATCTCAAGATTCTGCCCGGAAGACGGTACACTCAAGTTGATGTTTCCGCCCGCGGTGAAGATACCGAGGACCTGCCCGTTGTTGTTGCCCGGGATCAGCGTGTCCGCGGGAGTGTTTGGGATCTGGTTCTGCGTCAAGGTGACGGGCTCGGTTTTGTAAAGGATGTTTCCGGTGATGGTAATGCTGCTGGCCGCCGTCACCGTGCTGGCATAGCCGTCCTGGACCGCTGCGCCGCTGGATGGGCCGGAGAGTGAACTGATACTGCCGTCCACGTAGAGCATGGTTGCCGGAGAGGCGGTTGCGCCGGCGCGGTTCGCGGGCACGCCGGTGATGACGGTTGTCTTCGCGCCGGAATGAACCGTGGTGGTGTTGGCACTGTTGTCGACCGTCACCGTTGTCGTCGTCCCGTTGTTGACAATTGTGTAAACTTCAACAGCGTCGGCGCCGGAAGTGGTCGCGGTGAGTGTAACGGCAGCGTTGCCCTCGACCAGTATTCCACCCCCCGTCATCGTGTTCGTGGTGACCCCGCCAGAGGTCGTCGAAGTATAGCCAAGAAACACGCCGCTGGCGGCGCCAGCCGAGGGGTAGGCCGTCGTATTGATGTCCCGCAAATTGGCATTCAGCGTAGCTTTGGTTGGACAACCCGCTACGCCGGCGCAGCCCGTTCCCTGCCCGTCGACCACAGCTTCCTTTTGGTTGAAGCTGTCTGTCGGCAACGGAACTGCATTCGCCCCAAGGTTGACGCCGGACTGAAAGGTCGGAGAGATGGTCGTGTTGCCCGATTTGTCGCTTGTGGCAGCAGACTCAGCACATGAGCCGCTGAACTGGTAGCCGAAGGTAGACGAGACACTGCCAACCTTGTCGGTGAAAATGTACGAGCCGCTGGTGCCGAAGTTCCACGCCCCGTTGGTAAAGACCGGGCCGGAAATCGTACCGGGAACGAGGGTGGAGCCGTCGCACTCGGTGTATTGGTCGATGAACATGCCATACCCCGCGAAATTCTGCTTCACTCCGCCCGAGGGTGCGACATGAATATTCAGGACCAGCTGTCCGGAGTCTTCCACGAGCTGCTGTCCGTTTCCGGACGACTGGCCTAACGCGGTGATCGAGTACGGGAACTGGTATTGGAAATCCGTGATTGCGAAGTTTGTGCATGCGCCTGTGCACTTCGGATAATTTGCGCCGCAATCATAAGGGCCGGCGGCGGGCGATACGGTTCCGGTGCCGGCATTGGGAGGCGTGAAGACCGGCGTGCAGTTCGGCGCTGCAAGCGTGGTGCCCGGCGTGCCCGCCTGAGAACTCACAATGTAGAAATTGCCCGGCCAGGAAGTCGCTCCCTTTCCGCTATTGATTTGCAGATTGGAAGCCGATGCGGTGGAGCTGTATTGGTTCAACGTGTTCGTCAAGGTGGTGGAAGCGTCCGTGGCTGAAAGAGGCGGCGGCGAGGCCGGGTTAAACACCGTGCCGACGGCCACGGTCGCGTTGGACACCAACTGGTTGAGCATGTACTGCCGCACGACGTTCACCCCGGAATCTCCCGCGTAGAACGAAGAGCGGTACGTCTTGTAATAGCCCGTAATCAGGGTGTCGGAGGTGAGGGCGATGACCATCGCGAGCGTCATGGCGATCATCACTGTGAGCAGAAGCATGGTGGTGATCAGGGCGACGCCGCGCGAGTCAGTGCCGCGAATGCGTGTGTTTTTTAGGCTGTTGGAGTAGCGCGTCATATTGGTTATCCTCATTGTCGGCTTCCTTAGTGGTTGTTCATCGTCAAGTTGCGCGGATTCACCACGACGGAAACGCTTTGAATCTGATACGGCCCTCCGTCGAACCCGTTGCGGTACACGTAGCTGGGATCCGGATTCGGGTTGGTCCGCCCGATCAATTCCATCTGAATTGAACGAACTAACGAGAAGTTATAGGGTTGTGGTATCAGCACGCCTGGGGTGCTGCAACATGTGGTATACGTGCTGGAATCGAAATTGTAAGTGGTTTCATCATCCGGAGTGCACCCCAGAGTGCACGAGTTCCAATTCATCGCGCCGATCTTGAATCCGATGACCTGTTCGGACACGACCACGTCGTTGGCGGCGTTTCCGCTGGGCTGCTCTCGGATCAGTTTTGGGTCTGACGGCGTGGACGTGTCCACCTTGTAAGAGATTGGCAGGATTTTCAAGACCCAATCCGTGTTGCAAAAAGACGTGCCCAGTTTGTTGTTTAGCTGCACTGCGATGAAGGCCGGGTCTAAGGCGTTCGTTCCGTTTGCGGCGGTCGCAGTGTAAGTCAGTTGAACATTCGCGCCTGAGACCGACCCATTCTGGGTAAGTATGACGGTGTTCACCTGGGAGCTAGCTGAATTGATCAGGAGAATTTGATCTCCAGTATGGAAATCCGCGGCAAGTTGCGCGGCGGTCGTCGGAGCCACGGGGGTCGCATACATAGGAGAGGCGGTCGTGAGGGCGCAACCGCCGGCGCCATTCGATGGATGCGACGCCGGCGTGGATTGGTCAGCGCTGATGATGTTGATCTGATCGAAGCAATTGGGGCCGTACGTAAACGTCGCCGGGGTATTGCAAGGCGTAGTGGTGTTGTTCTGAATGGTCAGGCCGAGAGGTAATTCGGGTACATTGGTTCCCTGATAGTATCCGGTCCCCGCATTGATCGCGTCGAGCTGCAATTGTGACACGGCATTCCGAATCTGGATGTTCAGGGCGCCCATATTCTGCTGCTGGTTGAAAATCGGCTGATGCTTCGCAAGAAGAACGAAAGCGGATCCGCTGATGACCACAAATACAGCAACGGCTATAAGCATTTCCAGAAGCGTGAAGCCGCATTCCCGGCGATTGCGAGTCATTGTTTTCATGGGCGCACCATCGTTATCTGAACGGCAACGGGGGGTTGTACATACCCGTTATTAAGCGTCACCAGGACGGTGACGCGCCGCAAACCCGTGACGGGCTGGTCCATTTCAATGGTCCAGCGGCGGTGAAACGAAAAAGCGGATATGTCCGCGGTCGTTGCGGTCGAACTGCTGGAAGTCGTGATCGTTCCATCTGGATTGTGAGAGGTCGTCTTGAAGGTAGTCACTCCCCCGGAAACCTGGCTCACGGTTTCTTCAATCGCCCCTTTGGAATCGGATATTTCTACGTCGTCGTAATAGTTCACCAGCTCCGTGGGAATTCCGCCCGAAGTGACGTTCGCCGACTGATCGGAAGTGAGGTCACCCACAGTCGTGCCCGAGGCGGCATAAATGTTCGGATCGAAGCTGGGCCAGCGGCTCAAGTCCTCTAGTTTTTCCGACGCCAGGTCCGCCGCCAGGGCGGAAAAATGCGTTCGCGACGTGCCGCTCAGCGTTTGTGCCGCCAAGCTGCCCAACGCCACCAGCCCGACGGACAGGATGATCATCGCGACCAGGGTTTCGATCAGGGTGAAGCCCCGTGAGGGGTTTCGCCTAAGGCGTAACTTTGACGTTTCCATAAGTGGACACCGTAATGGTTTTCGTAGTGCCGTTGTACGTAATCGTAAAAGTGAGAGCGCCCGTGGGTGCCGACACCGACCCATTAGGCGAGAACCTCAACGTCGTATCCTGATTCAGAGAAATGACTTGGCCCGAAAGTGGGACCGTCCCGCCGACATTGGCATAAGAGCCCGCACCGGTAGGTAAATCCTGGATTTGATAGTTGCTATTCGCTTTCGAGAAGACCACTTGATACGGATAACCCGCCATCAAAGCCTGATAGCGAGTGGATTGAACGGCCCAAGTCGCGCTGGCCACTGCGCCCTGCAAATGATAATAATTCACGACCGAACCGACCCCTGGAATCGCAATCGCCGCGAGGATAATGGAGATCAAGAGCACAAAAAGCACCTCGATCATCGAGAATCCGCTCACATGCCGCGGACTCCTTGCTCCCAATTTTCCACTTGTTCTATCTTCTTGGGCTTGCGTCATCGCTGACGTCCTTCGCTTGGCTTAACCCTCTTTGAAAGTTCTCGAGAGGAGTCGCTTATGGTAGAGCAACTCCTCAGCCAAGATTCAATTGCCTCACAACCAACTGATAATGCACACTTTATGGCCAATCAAAAGACATGTGAGAAACCCCTCCCAGGAGCCGATGAGTAGAAACGATACAAATCGAGTCCGGCTCTCTCTGTGAAAATACAAAGGGATTTGGCCAAAATCCTCCCACTCGATCAGGTGATCGGCAGATCATTTCATTTTCTTTAGTTTCAAATAGATACCGGCAGCGGAAAAACTCAAATCTTTGTCATTCCGTTCGCGGTGAACCGAGGCGCGCTGCGCGCCGAGGAATCTCTATGTTCCTGTGTTTAGACCAAAGAGAGATTCCTCAGTCGCCGCGGCGACTTCGGAATGACAAAATGAATTATCATTTCTGCAGCTTGGGAAGCGTGTGCTACGGAGTATTGCCTCTTAAATCGTTGAATTTTGAATCGAAGGATTTCATGCAGCTCACGACAGTTTGTACGACGGCTTCGTCGCCGACCGCCGTGTTGATCATGACGTGGTACACGGCGCGGTCGGGCCACACCACGTGAAAATATTTTTCGAGGAAACCCGCGCGTTCGCGATCGACGGTATCCACAAGCTCCTGCGCTTCTCTCTCACTTTTACCGCGGGACAACAGGCGGCGCACCTTGTCTTCCCTCGGAGCGTAGAGAAACGCGCGAAAAGCGTCCGGGCGGCTGCTGAGAAAAAGCTGCGATCCCCTTCCGACAATGACGCACTCTCCCTTGCTCGCGGCGTGCAGGACGACGCGCTGCGTGATCTTCAAAATATTTTCGCTGTCCACCAGATTCAGTTTGGGCGCGTTGAGACTGCCCTCGTAACTTCCGCGCAAGAATGATTTGAAAAGCCGGTAGTAAAGCGGGTCGGTTCGCTCCTCTCGCTGCTCCACGACCGCCTGCGGACAATGCGCGAGGCGGGCGATTTCCTCCGTAAGCAACTGATCCCAAAGTTTCCAGCCAAGACGCTCGGCAAGCCGCTGAGCGATTTCACCGCCGCCGCATCCATATTCCCGTTCCACTGTGACGATCTTGAGCATGCCGTCTCCAGTGCGCCCGCAGCGACTCGCACAGGCGCTAACGATGACACTGCATTTACTCCGCCACTACATGGCCTCCGCCGCCGGGATCATTCTTCTTCAAAATGAAAGCGAGAAAGAACATGATGCCAGACCCTACGGCAAGAACCATGAAAGTGTCAATATAGGCCGCAGCGCTCGCCTGCGCCTGGATGGACTGATAAATTCTGGCGTAAGCCGCAATCTGCGCTCCGTGCTTGTCCAATCCGGACTGGGCCAGGTGTTGAGAAAGACTATCGATCGCTCCTTGAAAACGGGGATTGCCTTCGCGAATGTGGCCAACGAGAATCTCCTGATGAAATTGGGCGCGCCGCGCGAGCAAGGTCGTCACAATCGAGGTTCCGACACTGCTGCCCATATTGCGCATGAAGTTGACCAACCCTGAAACCGAATTATTTTTCTCCGGAGGAATTCCTATGTATGCCGCCAGCGTAATCGGCACGAATAGGAACCCCATTCCAAAGACCTGATCGACGCGGAGCCACAGCGCGGTCTTGAAACTCATGGTCAAGTCAATCTGTTTTGTGGAATAGAACATCGCCAGGGCCAGGCAGAGCCAGCCGAAGGCGATCAGGTGCCGCGCCTGAATCTTCGTCGTCAGCGTGCCCATGATGGGCATTTCGATGAGCAGACACACACCTCCCGCGGAAATCGCCAGCCCCGCAACCTGGGCCGTGTATCCCGCCAAAGTCTGGAGGAACAGTGGCATCAGAACCAGGCTGCTGAACAACATGATCCCGAGCATGAACATCATCAGGTTGGCACTGGCGAAGTTGAAATTCTTGAATAAGCGCACGTCGACGATGGGCGCTTTTTGGTGCCACTCCCAGATCACCAGAGCGATCAGGCAAACCGCGGCCGTGACGACTAACGTCGTAATGAAACGCGATCCGAACCAATCGTCCTCTTGCCCCTTGTCGAGCAATATTTGCAGCGCTCCAACACCCAAGGCCAGCAATGCGATCCCAATGTAGTCCAGCTTGACTCCGGCGGCTTTGATCTTGGCCAAGTAGGGCGGATCTTCGACAAAGCGATAGACCAGAAGGAGAGTAAGCAAACCCACCGGCAGATTGATGAAAAAAATCCATCGCCAGGAATAGTTGAACGTGATCCAACCGCCAAGAGTGGGACCGATCGTCGGCGCCGTGACAGCCGTGATGCCGTAGAGCGCAAAGGCCAAGCCTCGCTGTTGCGGCGGAAACGTGTCCGCCAGAATGGCCTGCGCCATGGGTTGGAGACCGCCGCCGCCCGCGCCTTGCAGCACGCGGAAGAAAAGCAGCAGGCCCAGGCTTGGCGCGATGCCGCAGAGCAACGAGCTCGTCGTAAACATGAAAAGGCAAATCGTGAAAAATCGTTTTCGTCCGATGGCGCCGGCGAGCCAGCCGCTGATCGGCAGGACAATCGCGTTCGAGACGAGGTAAGAAGTCAACACCCACGTGCTTTGGTCGTTGCTCGCTCCGAGATTGCCGGCCATATACGGCAAGGCTACGTTGGCAATGCTTGTGTCGAGGACCTCCATGAACGCGGCCATGGCCACGACCACGGCGATCAGCCAGGGATTGAATTTCGGCCGCCAGATGTCCTGATCGGCCGTGAGAGTTGCGGCGGTGCTCATCGGATGTATACGTCGGGCACAACGTTCATGCCGGGACGAAGCTGATGATCCTGGTTTTCTCCCGGATCGAGAACGATTTTCACGGGGATGCGCTGAACGATTTTTACGTAGTTGCCCGTGGCGTTTTCCGGCGGGAGCAGGCTGAAGAGCGGGCCAGTGGCCCCGGCAATGCTTTCCACGCGGCCTTTGAATGTCCGGCCGCTCGAGTCCACATGAATGTCGGCTTTCTGTCCAACTTTCATTTGCCTCAGTTGCGTCTCTTTGAAATTGGCGGTGATCCAGATTTCATCCAGGGGAACGATGGTGAGCAATTGCTGCCCCGGTTGAACATTCAACCCGACGACGACCGTCTTGTTCACTTCGCCGCTGATGGGCGCCACGATGTGGGTGTATTGCAGGTTCAACTCCGCCTTTTCCAGAGCGGAGCGCTTCTGTTGCACATCGGCGACAGCGGCGCGCGCGCGGGCTCGCACCGACGACACTTGTTGCGGGCCCGTTTCGGCGTATCGCTGGTTCGCTTCGGATTGTCCGAGACGGCTACGCGCCTGCTGCACGGCTTGTTGAGCCGCAGCCTCATTGTCACGCGCCGCCGCCACGGAGGCTGTGCTGGCTTTTGCGGTTGCCACCGCCTGATCGTACACTTGAGCGGCCACTTCCTGTTTGTCGAGCAGGGCTTTGTAGCGGCGAAGATCGTCTTGCGCCTTCACATCATTTGCCTGGGCAACTTCCAATTGTGCATGCGCAGCGGCGACTTGATTTTCGGCGTTAGCGATCGCGGCGCCCGCATCCTCCACGCCTGAGGTGGCGAAATTCAATTGGCTCGTGGTATTCACGGAAGTAATCGGAACATTGATGTTCAGCGATTGGGCGGTTGCTTCCGCGCTCGCGAGATTGGCCCTGGCCTCTTCGACAGCGACCTCGTAATCTTTCGGATCGATTTCGACGAGCACCGCGCCCTTCTGCACGTACTGGTTGTCGTCCACATTCACTTTAGTCACGTACCCGGAAATGCGGCTGCTCACCGGATAGAGATGCGCATCCACCTGGGCATCGTCGGTAGATTCATAACTGCCCAAGTAGCGCCACAAGAACAGGCCGCCCACGAGCACGACCGCGCCAATCACAATGATTACTAAAATATTTCTGCGTTTATTCGAGCGCGTGTAGCGTGAAGGCGGTGGAGATGTCGCGGATTCCCTGCCGGCGTCAACTGTAAAACCAGATGGATGCTCGTCAGCCATATCTTATTTTCCTTTGGAGTATTCTTCGGCGCTTCCGTCGTCGGACCTTAAGGGATGCGCCAGTGAAATTCCAGCGTAAATAAAATTACGAAGACTACAGACGTACCGTCGTGGGCACTCGCTACCGCCTTCAATCGCCGTGATCTCCCGGGAGAATCACGCCCCGCACCTCTCTCATTTTTCAGCCGATTGGCAACATACAACCGGCGGTTCAAGAATGCAAACCGCTAGCATGGCGCTCCGTTCCTCGCTTTCTCGACGGCTAGGTACGGATCATTTGTGTCTTCACCGGGAATAGCAACGTACGAGGATACCCTCTCCCAATGGACGCCAGAGGGATTTGATGCGGAACATCTCTATTGGATACTGCCGATTTAATTGCGCCCGGTGGACCGTCAGCGGTTTCTTGAAAATGATTTAAATTATATTCTTTTGCTGGAATTGGTAGCCCGGACGGGGGTCGAACCCGTAATCTTCGCCTTGAAAGGGCGACGAGTTAACCATTACTCTACCGGGCCACAAGGAAGCACGCGAGGCGAGCCTGGCGTTCTAGAATTCTAGCACACTCGCTCGCACGGCATCGGTGCTTCGGGAAGAAGTTCACAGTCGAGAGGTAGGAGTTGAGAGTTACAAGCTATGAGTTATGCGTTCGGCGAATGGTTTTCACCAGTCACTATTCACCAGTCACCAGTCACGCCTTCCTCTCATTATGCTCCTCGAGCCAGGCCATCTGGATCGCTTCCAGCTTGCCCTCGTTGGACTGCTTGGGATCGCCCATGAATCCATCAAGAGTTGTAACCCATTTGTGCAGGTCCGTGTAGCGCACCGAGAGCGGGTCGGCGTCCGGATATTTTTCCGCCAGTTGAATTCCGATTTCTTCCGCGTCGTCCCAATCAAATGTGGCGGGCATCTGTTTCTCCGAGTAGCACAGCCACTCTTGGCTGTGTGATTTTGTGAGCCGCATGTACAGCGCCAATTCTATATGATTGCAAAACCCGCACAGCCAGGAGTGGCTGTGCTACTTAAGCCTAATGTTCCGCTTCCTTGGCAAAATTTTTATTCCACTCCGGAATTTCGACGACCAGGTCGCGCGTTCCGTCGGGCACGCACTGGCAACCAAGCCGCGACTTTACTTCCAGTCCGGGCGCATCGTCCAGCTGGTCGAGTTCGGCGTCCGTCGGTTCGTTGCAGGACTCAAGGCCTTCGCGCACGATGACGTGGCACGTCGAGCACGCGCACACGCCGCCGCAGGCGTGGTCGAGGCCCATGTGAAATCCCGTGGCGATGTCCAGGATGCTCCCAGGGAGACCCTCGCGCGCGTACGGAATTTTTTCCGGATCCACTTCGACCGTTTTGCCCTCGTGGACAAAGGTCACCTTGAATTTTTTCGTCGCGGGCGTGTATTTGACTTGTTCGATGTAGGGGTTGCTGCCGCCCATTGTGTTCTCCTTCTAAACTGCTCGTTGCTTTGTGGCAAAGATTTAAGTTTTTGTAGCGCCCGCCTTCAGGCGGGCACTGTTGCTGCGAGCACATGCCCGCCTGAAGGCGGGCGCTACACGTCCCCCAGCTTCTTGCCTTCGAGCGCTGCTCCTAACGCACGATTCATCATGCGTTCTGCGAGCGGCGTGGACGCTTGATTCAACACGTCCACGAACGCGCGGACGCGCTTGTAATCCGTGCCGGCGAGCGCTTCGCGCAGCGCCGCGATGGCGTCGTCGATTGCGCGGCGCTCTTCTTCGGGAAGCTCGCCCGGGGCTTCCGCCCGCTCGCGCGCCAGGGCTTTTTCCGTGAGTTGCAGTATGCTTTCGGCTTCGTTGCG
The DNA here is from genome assembly GCA_035604385.1 of Verrucomicrobiia bacterium. Taxonomy (GTDB): domain Bacteria; phylum Acidobacteriota; class Terriglobia; order Acidiferrales; family UBA7541; genus Palsa-360. The sequence continues at coordinate 19,538 of DATNIO010000147.1, forward strand.
CGCTTCGATCAACTGGCGCTCCGAAAAATCCTGTTCGGCGAACTCGATCGATTCCTCGAGCATGCG